>CAZXBB010000366.1:0-18423 GCA_964638815.1 uncultured Isosphaeraceae bacterium | reverse complement strand
GGCGTTTCCCGTTTCCCGTTTCCCGTTGTTCAATTGACCGTTCCGAGGTTCCCGATTCCCCGTTCCCGGTTCCCGATTCCGCCGGGTCGAGGCTTGTGTGCCCCGGTCCTTGGCTCGGCAAGGGCCGGGTGGGCAACGAACGTCGGAAGCCGTCGTTCCATCGGTGACCCACCCGTCAGAGCACGGGGCCTCGGGACGAGACTCACCAAATAAACGACCGCGCCCGACAGCGGATGAGCGTGACGGGACGCGGTCTGGATGTACAAGGGATGGAGCGCGGGTCAGGTCAGTTCGGGACCTTCTCCATGTAGAGGATCTTCGGCCGGTCGCGAGGCGTGTTGACCTCGCTGCGATCGACGAGCATGACGTACCGCGTGTCGTCGATGATGTGCCGCGGGTCGGTGGCGTCCCAGACGAGGGTGTCCGGGTTCTGCCGGAAGTTGCGGACGCGGAAGTAGACGGTGAAGACGTCACTGCGCGTCGTGATCATGTTGGAAGCGCCGGCGAGGAGCAGGTTCGCCTCCTCGGCGTCCGCCCCGACGAGGTCACCGCCCGTGGCGTCGATCGGCTGTCCCTGGAGGTCCGTTCCGACGAACGACCCCACCGAGGAGAACAGCCCGTCGGCCGCCGACGTGATCGACCACGTCGCCGGACCGATCGGATCGGTGGTCCCGACGCCCGTCACCAGCGCAAGCGCCGGCTTCGTCACGAGGCGAAGCTCACCGATCGAAGCGATCCCGCGCTCGGTGCGATTGATCCGTTCCTCGACGCCCCGCGTGTCACCGGTGCCGGGAACGGTTCCGCGATTGGCGATGAGCTCGCGGGCGCTGTAGTCGGGTCCGTTCGGATAGCCGCGACGGAAGGGGCCGGCGACGTCGAAGTTCTCGAGCCGGTCCCGGTAGCTGATCACGCCGCGCGACACGCCCATACGCGGCGACTCCGGGATCGTCACCGGGTCCGAGTGGACGAGCTTCGCCCAGTGCGGCAGCGCGCGCAGCACCTCCTCGGTGGCCGTGTTGACGTTGACCAGGCCCGGCGAGATCCGTCCGCTGAACCGGTTGGCGTTGCCGAACCAGGCCTCCTCGTTCCAGAAGTCCACGTCGCTGCTGTTGCCAACGCCGTCGCCGTTGAGGTCGCGCGTCTCGAAACCGATGGCCGGTCCGCGCCAGACCCTGAGCTGCCCGCGGTCGTCGCAGACGAAACCCTCGAGCAGCCGCGCGCCCGCGGGCAGCACCGGCGTCGCCTGGTCGGGATCGAGCCGGTCGAAGACCGTCCCCGAGAGATCACCGTTGCCGATGAGTTCGCCGAGCTTGAGGCGATTGACACGCAGCATCCAGCTCGGCGCGTCCTCCAGCCCCTCGCCCTCGTCCGGCGGATCGCGGCTGCCGAGCAGAGGATCGGTGTTGAGGCCGTCGCGCATCGCCTCGGACATGTACTCCGAGAACGTCTGCCGGGTCTCGGCGTAGTTGAAGGTCGGGTAGAAGTACGGCGGCACCGGGGGTTCGATCGTCCCTTCCAGCCGGTGTCCGTAGAGCCACACGTTGAGCAGCTCGCCGACCTGCTGGAAGTCGTCGTCCTTCTGGAGCATCTGCATCGCGAAGTCGTATTCGAAGTAGTACCCCTTGTCGGGATTGGTGCTGAAGAACGTCGGCTTGCGATTGCCGTTGTCGTAGCGCAGCGTGATCCAGGGCAGGCCCGGGCCGCCCGGATCCGCCGGGTTCGGCTCGCCGTCGTCGGGCGCGAGGCCGAGGCTGAACGAGACGCCCATGTGGAAGGGGCCGCCTCCCCCGCCGCCGGGATCGCCGACCTGGCGCCGAAGCGGGTAGTCCGCGCGCGGATCGTCGGACGGCGAGCGGCTCGTCGTGATCGCGTGCGTCGCGAACACGTAGCGAGGGTTCCGGTGCATCGTGCCGCCCCACGCCCGCGTCACGCGGACGAACTGCGTCCAGTGCGTGAGCGCCTGCGCGTAGGGCACCCACGGGATCGACGGCTCGGTGCTCGAGAACGGCACCTCCACCGGGTGCCGGGGATGCGGGCGGGTCTGCGTCGGCGCCGGGATGGGCTCGAGGTCCCTGTAGCGCGGCGGGCGATTCGGGGGAAGGCCCATCGCCGCCACCTCCCGGCCGAACGTGATCCGCTCGTTGTTGCCAGTGAAGAAGCCGTCGGGGCGCGCGCTGTTCCCATCTTCGCTGTCGTCGTGCTCGTCCGTGAAGCGATCGACGACCACGCGCTCGTCTCCTCCCGAGGGCTCCCCGGGGTAGACGCGCACCAGCAGGACGTCCTGATTCTCGGACCGGTCGTAGTCGTCACGGTCGTTGCTCCACGCCTGGATCGGCGCGCCGGCGGCTTGCATCGCGGTGAGGTCCGCGAGGATCGTCCCACCCTCGGGCGGCGCCGTGATATCGGCGGGATTCTGCCACTGCCCGGGATGATCGGTGCCCTCGAGATCGAGGAAGTCCGCCCACTGGATCTTGAACGCCGGCTCGCCCAGCGCATTGTTCGCGATCGAGTACAGCGTCATCGTGGACGGGTGATCCTCTCGCGAAGGGGCCAGCTCGGTGATGCCGAGCTGCCGTGCGACCTCCCGCAGCGAGATCGCAGGAAGCTGGCCGAACAGCTCGATCTCGTAGTGCGGCTGCGTGGGGTCGGGATCGTCGAGCACGATGGGCCGGTCGAACGGGTTGGCGATCTGCACGACCACGACCGTCGTCCGGCGGCTCTCGTCCGTCTCGCCGCGCCCTTCGTCCACGATGATCTTCTGCTCGTTGATCCAGTGGCTGTCGGGCGGATCGCCCTCGCCCTCCACGGCCTCGATCTCCCACGGCTTGTACACGTGCGCGACGAACGCCTCGAGCAGGAACGGCTGCTGCTCCATGCCGAGGAACCGCGCCCCGTTGGCGTTGGCCGTGCCGGCGAGCCCTTCCCATTCCGGCAGAGGGACGGCGCCTTCCGTCCGGTACGTCCCCGGGATGTCGTTGAGCTCCGCGCGGTCGTCGGCGTCGCGGAAGGCGAGGATGTTCGCCGTGAACGCGGCGACCAGCTCCTGCATCTCCACCCAGTCCTCGGCCGTCTCGAGCGGACGCAGGTAGCTGTGGCGGGTCCCCGTGCCCACCGTGCCGACGATCTCGCCTGATTCGTCGGTCAGTGCGCGCAGCAGCATGTGCGGCAGCCGCTCCTCGAAGAGCAGGTACGGGCGTGCCCAGAGATCGTTCTTGAGATCGATGCCCAGGTCGTCGGGCGGCGGCTCGCGCAGGTCGAGTTTGTAGAGCGACTGCTCGAAGAAGCGCCGCAGGACGAGCTGGGCCTGCGCCCCGCTGAGCGGCGGCAGCGTGTCGCGGATCTTCTGCGGTACGTCGTCGCGGACGATCGTGCCGAAGTCGTCGCGCCAGTTCCACCGCAGCCACGGCGGCAGCAGGTCGTTCCGGGCGCCGCTGTGCATCGTCAGGTGACGCCGGTTGTCGTGGAGGAGCTCCGTGTTCGTCAGCTCGTCGAGATAGGGCGTCGTCTCCTGGAAGCTGTTGTTCGCGCGGAGAATGGCGAAGGACTGATCGTTGAAGTTCGGTTGCACGGCGCGCTCGAAGCGGCTCATGATCCACGGGTAGTTCTGGCCCTGGAACATGCGCAGCTCGATCTCGTCGGCCATCGTGAACGGCGTGAGGCCGCCCACGGGGTTGAACGGCTGCCGGCCCGACTTCTGCCAGTAGCGGCGTCGCTCGATCGCCGTCGTGAAGGCGCCGATGCTCTGCACCTGCGGGAACGGCCCCGCGGGTGCCGTCATGTCGTTCTCCGGGTTGTCGAGAACGCCGAGCTCGCGCAGGAAGTCGTCCCATCCCGCGTTCGACCACGAGACCTGGAGGCTGTCCTCGCCGAGCACGGTCAGCGGGTTGTCGTACAGCGGGTAGAACGGCGCGTGCCCGTAGTAGCCCGGGTACGCGCCGGCGTAATACGCCGGGAACGCGAACGCGCGCTCGTCGTTGGCGTAGTCGTCGAAGTAGCCGACGTTCCAGTTCGCCGGAGGCGAGAGGCTGAACGTCGTCCAGGGCTGCTGCTGGCCGGCCAGCGCAAGGTCCGACGGCGTCTCGCCCCGCGTGGCCCTGAACTTCGCGAAACGGGTATCGGGGTCGCCCGGCCAGAAGTTGGTCGCCACGTTGGCGTTCAGCATCGAGCTGTTGTCCACGATGGACACCGCGACGACCTGCCGCACGCCGCGCTCGACGGGCGTCGGTGCGAGGAACCAGAACGAGTCGGTGAAGCCGTCGCCGTCGCTGTCGGCGAGGATGCGGCTCACGTCCCAGCGCGGCGTCCCGGCGAGCCATGTGTTCCCGCCCGAGTCCGTGCGTCCGGGACCGACGAACTCGTCCGGCGGCGTCTCGCCGGGTTCGTTCGGAATGCCCGGGCCGGCGCCGTTGAAGAGGTTGTTGAGGTTGTAGAAGTTCGGGGGGATGCCGTACGGCGACGCATTCTGGTAGGCCGTGCCGTACCAGCCGCCAGTCGACAACCCCTGGACGGGAGTGTTGAACCAGTGCTGCCAGCGCTCATAGAACGGGTTCACCGCGCCGCCCGGCCCGTCGTAGACCGCGTCGCCGGTCGCGGGATCGAACAGGACGTCCGGCGGGTAGATCGAGACGAGCCACTGCTCGACGGGCAGGCTGAGATCGAACACGATGCCGTTGCCCATGTCGGCACGCCCGCGGACATTCGTCACGTCGCTGATGTCGCGGCAGATGCGCCACGCGTTGTTGGGCCGGGAGATGTTGGTCAGGTGCCGCCAGAACCGGAACGAGTCCTGCCGGTCGCCGGCGTGCGAGTGGCGGACGGGCTCCGTATCCCGCAGCCAGCGTGTGTCGCCGAATCCCGGGTTGCCCCAGGGGTTGCCCTCCGCCAGACCGGTGACGCTGCCGTGACCCGTGCCGCGTCCCACCGGCCACACGGGGGGATCGCCGACGCCGGTCCCATCGGGCCAGTTCGTCCACGGCACGACGTGATACGGCGCGAAGTTGTACGGGAAGTCGGGCACGCCATCGGGAACCAGCACGCCCGTCGTGTTGGTGATCTCGTCCTGGTAGTCGACGGAGTATCGGCGAGCGTTCGGCGGCGTCGCACGTCGCGGCCAGTTCGAATCGGCAATCGTCGTCCGCCCGAGCGGGGCCCCGCCGAGTTGAAAAGGATCAATCGGCTCCGCGAACAGCGCCCGGCTGATCTCATCCGCGAGCGTATCCGCGATGACGCGAATGTTGTTCTCCCGCGTGGCCGCCTGCTGCACGGCGACGGCGCTCACGCGTCCCCCCTGCGCACCCGTGATGTACGCGGCGGCGGTGATGACCAGGAGCACGAGGATCCCGGCCACGAGGATCATCGCGTTGCCGCGGCGCGCCACGCGCGTCGTTCGGATTGTCGTCGGTGTCGTCTTCATGATCTTCGTTCCGTCGATTCCTCTCTCGCCACTCATCGCGCGGGCCCCGGCCGGTGCTGCGGCAGCTCGATGACGAACTGGACGTCGCGCCCGCCCTCGAGCTTCGTGTCCACGTCGTGGAGCGTCAGCGTCACGCGAATCGCTGTCGGCCACGGCGTGAAGTCCGAATCGACGAACGCCGTCGCTCCGTCGGCGTGATACGGACCGAACGGGCGATCCTGGTTGTATCCGAAGATCGCCTCGTAAACGGCGATGCCGTCGAAGCTCCACTGGCGCTCGATGGCGTTCGGCATCTCCCCGACAGGCTTGACCGTGTCCGCGAAGACGTATCCCAGGGCGCCCGCGTAGTCCGTGTTCGCGTACGGCGCCACGCCGCGATCGTCGTCGCGCAGGCCGAACCACGGCTGCTCCGCGACCGTGCCGGGATCGAGCGCGAAATGCAGGTCGAAGCCCTGCCCTTCGGGTACCACGTCGCCCAGCACGTCGCGCGCCGTGCCCGTACCGTCCGCCCACGTCCACTCGATCCGGATCGAGCTGCACGCGCTCCCGAGCACCGTGTTCGTGAGCGCCTGGTCCACCCGGTGGACGCCCGGCGCCTCGCGCTCCGCGCGCGGGTAGTACACGAGCTGGTCAGAGATCAGCTCCCGCGCGCCGGTGCCGGCGAGCGTCCACCACGGCCGCGGCTCGCGCGGCAGGGGTCCCCATTCGTAGAGCAGCGTATCCCGCAGCTCGCTGAGCTCGGTCGCCGCCGCGTCCACGCGTCCGTGGTAGATCTGCTGGGTCAGGCCGGGCGGCGGGAAGCGCAGGTCCTGGTAGAAGATCGACCGCGCGGTCACCATGCCCCCGGGGTATCCGAGGTTGCTCGCGAGGAAGAACGTCCTGCTGTTGGAGTTCAGCGGCTGCGAGTCGTCGTCGTCGTCCACCAGCAGGACGGGCTGACGGACGAGAAGCCACTTGCGCGGGTCAATGGGCGTCAGGAGGGTCTCCGCGCTTCCCACGGTCGAGAAGATGTCGCTGGTCCCGCCGTCCGACGTGTAGAGCGTCCGGAAGAGCCCCACGGTGCCGCGCGACCATGGAAAGACCCGCTCCGCCGCATCCTCCCCGACGACACGATCCGGAAGCTGTCCGGGATCGACGCCTCGCGCCGCGTCGCCGAGCTGGTAGGCGTGACCGTAGTAGATCCGCGACACGGATCCCTGCGCCTTGACGTTCTGCCCGCCGCCCACCGGGAACGTCGCGGGCGACTGCACGCCGTTCGCGAAGAAGACGAGCTGGTCGGCGCGGATCACCGCGTTGGCCGGCGCGTTCGGGTTGAGCAGGACGGCGTGGCTGATCGGATCATGAACGTCGTTCGGCACCCCGACGTTGCGGATCGCGAAGAAGCCCTGGTGTGACAACCGTGCGATGTCGGTGCGGAGCTGGCGCTCGATCGCCGCGGCCTCGCGGAGCACGTCGGTCGCCGCGCGGCCGGCGCCGGTGACCTTGCTGGTGGTCGAGAAGATCTTGCTCGTCGCCAGGAGGACGCCGACGAGCACCGCCACGGCGATCATCAGCTCGGTGAGCGTGAACGCGCGGCAATCGGGACGCCTCGCTATGTCGGTCGCATGCGGCATGCCTAGAGCTCCTTCACCGTGACGTAGACCGGAGTGAGCTGCACGCCGTTCGTGTCGATCAGAGGCAGGTACCAGATATCCGCCACGACGTAGTCGCCACCGTAATCGCTCACGAGCACATCGGCCGGCGGGTAGTGCACCGACTGGAACCCGGAGTTGACCGGTGCCTTTGGAACGATGGGACGGACCAGCTCGACCTCGACGGGCCGGCTGGCGTTGTCGCGCGAGGCCGACAGCACGCGATGCACGTCGTTGTTCTGGTCCAGTATCCACTGCCCGCCGGCCTGCCACGCCATTCCGGCCGTCGCCACATCGAAGTCGCCGGCCGGCCCGCTGAAGCCGTACACGATGTTGTCGTCGCCGGTGGTCGGCGTATCCGCTCCGCCCGGCCCCGGCGGATCATTCGGACCGTTGGCGTCCCACACACCGTCCGCCGAGTACAGGACGCTGGAGGGCATCTCGAGATCCAGCCAGATCGGCAGCGGCGGCACGAGGCCGTTCGGGGCCACGGTGTAGCGTCCGGTCTCGCCTCCGGGTGCGTTCACGCGATAGACGAAGATCGCCACGAGCACCTTGCCGCCGAAGCGCCGGAACATGCACTCCCACACGTACTCGGGCCTCGGACGCAGTCCCTCCGGTGCGAACCTGGTCCACTGCGGGTAGTAGCGCTCCTCCTGCGTGACGAGGATGACCGGTGCGGCACCGTACTCCCGTGTGTTGTAGGGGATGTCCAGCGGCAGACCGGCGCTCGATTCCGACGCGTGCTCCGGGAACGTCGAGGCGATGCCGTTGAAGACGTCGATCGCGCCGTTCTGCGGCAGAGCGCTCTCCGGCGGATCCGGGAACAGGAACGCCGGTCGCATCCACCCCCAGTCGCCCTCGATCGTCGGCCGGAAGCCGCCCGCAACCGTGCACACCGCCCGCCGTCCGCCGATCGGCGGGCACAGCGGCATTCCCAGCGGCCCGAACTCCTCGAACGACCCGAAGTCGTCCTGCTTCAGCTTCGTCCGGATGATCGCGAGCGCGTTGTTCGCGACGAGCGGGCCCATGACGTCGTCGGTGGACTGTCGCTGCTGCGCGATGCCCGCCGGGAACAGCGCGGCGATGCTGATCACGCCGATCCCCAGGATGAAGATCGACATGAGCACCTCGATGAGCGAGAAGCCGGCGGCACCGTGCTTCCGTGACGGTTTCCGTGACAGTTTCGGTGACAGTTTCAGTGACGAGGATGCGGTCATTTCATCGCCACTCCGGTATACCGGTTGAAGTGAATGCGGTCGGCACGCTCGTTGATGTGCGCGGTGAGATCGTCGATGCGGGGCTGCGGATCGACCCACCGTGACGGATCGAGGATCTCCCTCGCCTCGTCGTCGTCGAAGACGGCGAGGAACGGCGCCATGATGAGGTACGGCTCGTCGTCGGGGTGGCGCTGGCAGTAGTACTCCGTCAGCGTGCCACCGGAGCTGTTGTCCCCGAGGTCACAGTATCCCGTGTGGTCGATGAATCCCTGGTTGCGATCGCCGTCCTGGTACTGGAAGACGTTCCTGTCGAAGTCCACGAAGATCCGGCTCGAGTTGCTCCGCGAGTTCTGCGTCACCACGGTGCCGTCCGGAGCATACATGACGGCGATGACCACGCCTTCGCGCTCACCGTTCCTCTCGATCGCCGGAAGGTGGGACGACGTCACCCACTTGTCCTCCGACCAGACATAGAGCGGCGCCGCGATCTTGATGCCGCGCGGCAGCGCCCGCGCCGGCACGTCGTCGAACGGCACGAACCGGTCGATCACGAACTCCGTTCCGGGCGGCACGAACGATTCGCCCGTCCACTTCGCCGTCACCGCCTCGACGACCTGCTCGTTACCGGCCGGATCGGAGAGACGCGCCCGGAACGCGACGAGGACGAGCTGGTTGTCCCTCAGCGCGAGCGACCGCGCGTTGTCGAGCGCCGCGACCACGGTGTTCCTGCCGGTCGCCAGCCGCGCGTCGTTCGCGATCGCGCCGACGGCGACGACCGTGATCGTGGCGAGGATCGCGATCAGCCCCATCACGACGAGCAGCTCGGCGAGCGTAAAGCTCCGGAGCACGCGGGGATGGCGTCGGGGCTCATTCATCGTCGTGCGCGTCCTCCACCGGGTACGAGTACACGTTGTCGTGAGTCCACTCGTGCATGTCGGTGTCATGCTCCTCGCCGAGACTGCCGAACCGCCCGTCGGGGCCGGCCGACACGAAGAGGATGCGTCGATCGCGGGCGGCTCCGTAGAACTCCTCGACGCCGTAGGTTCCGTACGCGACGGTCAGCGGGATCGTGCCGTCTTCGTCGCGATCGTCGGGGTTCACATCCCCCTCGAACAACACGGGATCGAACGGACGTCCGGGGTGCACGGCCCGAACCGGGCTTCCCCAGGCGTCGAGGACCGCGAGCATTCCGGTGATCGGGCGGCCGCCGGGCGGGCCCCCGAGCGTGTTATCGCCGTAGGCGGTGATCGCGCCGCCGAAGTTGGGGTCGGGGTCGCCCTGACCCTGAAGACGAAGCCAGCCCGGCGCGTCCTGGCTCGTGTCGAAGCGATAGAGGACGCCCGGCTTGATCTGCGCCAGGATCGGTTTCACCGCGTCGGACCGGCCGATGCGGTAGAGGACCTCCGAAACGGTGAAGACGTGCGGCACGCCGTTGTACATGTCGTACGCGGAGTTCGTCAGCGGGCTCCCGTAGACGCCCCACGTGATCTTCCTGTCCGACTCCGCCTCCCACTGCCGCATCGCGGTGTCGAGCAGCGTGAGGACGTTCTGCGTCGCCCGCACCTCGCTCCGCTCGACGAGCGCGATCGAGGCGGACACGGTGATCACCGCGAGGATCACGATGATGCCGATCGCCACGAGCATCTCCATGAGCGTGAAGGCGCGGCGGAGTGGATGGACTCGGATGGTTCTCACGGCCCCGTCTCCACGATGTTGTCGCGATTGAGCTCGTCCCCCACTTCCGGATCGCCCCCGTATCCCGGCAGATCCGCGCGGACGTCCGCCTCGTAGACGCGATCGGGACCCGGCGAGAAGAGCGCGAACCCGGCCGCCTCGAGCTCGAAGCTCGTCGTCGTGTCGCCCGCGGCGCTGCGGTCGGCGAAACGCGTGTCCTTCTCGGCGCCGACCGTGACGTTGAACGGGCGCAGCCGGAACACGTCTGACAGGGTCGGCACCGGGTCCGGCGTCCCGTCGCCCGTGCGGTCCACCGGGCGGTACGACTGCTCCAGCGCGCGCGGCGGATAGTTGCGGCGGAAGTACTGGATCGGCTGGCCCCAGAAATCCACGATGACCTTGGGCTGGTCCGCGCTGTACTGCGAGTCGCCGGGGAACCGGATGTCGCCGTTCTCGTCGATGCCGGCGAGAAGCCGGTCGTCGTCGAGCTCGATGTACGGGAAGTAGACGCGGCCCTGGTCGAGCGGGCCCGGGTTCACAGTCGACCCGAAATCGTCCGGGCCGCCCATGCGGAAGCCGAGGCTGCCGTCGCCGCTCCGCGTCGCGCCCCACACGCCGTCCGGCCCCGGGTGACGCAGGCCGATCGCCGGCGACTCGGACTCCCAAGCGAAGATGGGAGGCTGGCCCGGAACGGTGCCGTAGCCATCCTCGCGATGGTTGCCGTATCCGACGAGATACTCCGCGAGCGACGTGATCGAATACCACTCCTGGACCACGTCCTCGTAGTCCGACGCGCCGAGCCCCGGGCCGTCCAGCAGCGCGCGACCGTTGTCCAGCACCGGCGGGTAGTACCCGATGTCCTCCCGGAACTTCACGAGCCCCTGGTTGATCGCCGTCATCAATCCCTTCGTCTTCGCCGCCTGCGCGGTCTTCGTCGCGCGGCCGAGACCGACCACGAGGAGACTCAGCAGGACGATGATCATCGCGATCACGATCAGCATCTCGACGAGCGTGAAGCCGGGGCGCCTGATGTCCATTGTCTGCATTGGGAGGAGCGATGCGTTCATCGAATGATGTCTCTCGCGGGCGTTCACACGCGAACTCAGATCTTGCCGCCGGAGACGGACTCGATCATCTTCACGAGGGGAAGGAAGAGCGCGAGCACGATCGTGCCGACCACGCCGCCGAGCACGACGACGAGAAGCGGCTCGAGGAGGCTGATGAGCGCCTGCACGGCGACGTCCACCTCCTCGTCGTAGTTGTCCGCGATCTTCATGAGCATCGTGTCGAGGTCGCCGGTCTCCTCGCCGACGTCGATCATGTTCACCACGATGGGGTCGCACACTTTCGACTCGCGCAGCGGGCCGGAGAACGACTCGCCCTCGCGGATCGAGTCGTGCACCTTCGTGAGCGCCTTCTCGTAGACGTAGTTGCCCGACGTATCGCGCGTGATCAGGATCGCCTCGAGGATCGGGACGCCCGCCGAGATCAGCGTCCCGAGCGTCCGCGTGAAGCGAGCGACGGCGGTCTTGCGCATGAGCGGACCGATGATCGGCATCTTGATGCGAACGATGTCGGTGACGGCGCGGCCGGGGTCGGTGAGCCGGATGAGCTTGAACAGGAGGAAGATCACGATGGGCGACAGCAGGATCCACACCGCGCCCGGCACCGCCTGGTCGGGACTCGCCTGCCCGGCGACCCAGAGGCTCGTGTTCGTCAGCCAGATCGTCAGGCCCGGCAACTCGACGTCGAAGTCCTCGAAGATCTCCTGGAACTTCGGGATGACGAAGTACATGATGCCCGTCACGATGAGCACCGCGATGAAGATGACGGTGATCGGATAGATCATCGCGCCGATGATGCGACGGCGAAGCCGCTGGGCCTTCTCGAGGAACTGCGCGAGACGCTGGAGGATCACGTCGAGCACGCCGCCGATCTCGCCGGCGTTGATCATCTTGCAGTAGAGGCGATCGAACGCCTTGGGGTGTTTGCCCATCGCGTCCGAGAGGGTCGAGCCGGCCTCGACGTCCTCCGCCACCTGGCCGAGGATCGACTTGAGCAGGCCCGGCTTCTGCTGCTGCTCGAGGATCTGGATCGAGCGCAGCAGCGGGAGGCCCGCGTCCTGGAGCGTCGAAAGCTGACGCGTGAAGGTCGTGAGCTTCTTGGTGCCCACGCCGCCGATCGCGATCGTGCCGCCCTTCTTCTTTTTCTTCTTCTTGAGCTTCCCGCTGTCGCCTTTGGCGCCATCGCTCTTGACCTTCTGCTCGCGCACCGAGGTCGGGAAGTATCCCTGGCCCTTGATACGCTGGATGGCCTCCTCGCTGGAGGTGGCCTCGACGGTCCCCTTCTGGGGCTTCCCGGCGGAGTTCAGCGCTTCGTAGACGTAAGTCGGCATCGGTCGGCTCCGGCTCGCGCCCAGTTCGCACTGGGGCGAGGTTTCGTCTCGATTACTCCTCGACGATCGTCTCGCGGACGACCTCGTCGATCGTGGTCTGGCCTTCGAAGATGGAGAGCAGTCCGCTCTCGCGCAGCGACCGCATCCCCCGGCGTTTGGCCTCGGCCCGCAGCACGTTCGTGGACGCCTCCTGCATGACCAGCTCGCGGATCTGGTCGTCCATCGTCATGATCTCGAAGATCGCGCGGCGACCGCGGTAGCCGCTGTGGTTGCAGTTCTCGCAGCCGCGCCCGCGGAAGAACGTGCGCCCCTCGACGTCCGCGCGGCGGAGCTGGAGCTCCATCAGCTCCTCGTCGGTGGGGACGTACTCCTCCTTGCACTTGAGACAGATGCGACGCACCAGACGCTGCGCGACGATGGCCTCGATCGTGGCGGTGAGGAGGAAGGCGTCCATCCCGAGGTCGAGCAGACGCAGGATCGACGACGGGGCGTCGTTGGTGTGCAGCGTCGAGAACACGAGGTGGCCCGTCAGCGACGCCTGGACGGCGATCTGCGCGGTCTCGAGGTCGCGGATCTCGCCGATGAGGATGACGTCGGGGTCCTGACGCAGGAACGAGCGGAGCAGACGCGCGAACGTCAGCCCCTGGTCTGTGTTCACCTGGCACTGGACGAGCCCGTCGATGTCGTACTCGACCGGGTCCTCGGCGGTGAGGATCTTCGTCGTCGGCTCGTTGAGCTCGTTGAGCGCGGCGTAGAGCGTCGTCGTCTTGCCGGAGCCGGTCGGGCCCGTGACGACGACGATGCCGTTCGGCTTCTTGATGAGCCCGCGGAGGTTCTCGAGCTCGTCCTCGCGCAGCCCGATCTTGTCGAGGCTGAGCTGCACGTTCGAGCGGTCGAGCACGCGCATCACCACCGACTCGCCGAACATCGTCGGCAGCACGGAGATACGAAGGTCGATCGGGTTGTTGTTGACGACGAGCTCGATGCGGCCGTCCTGCGGCAGGCGCCGCTCGGCGATGTCGAGATTCGCCATGACCTTGATGCGGGAGACGATCGGCAGCGCGAGGTGACGCGGCGGCGGCACCATCTCGTAGAGGATGCCGTCGATGCGGTAGCGCATCTTGAACTCTTCCTCGAACGGCTCGAAGTGGATGTCGGACGCCTTGTCCTTGATCGCCTGGAGCAGCACGAGGTTGAGCAGGCGGACGACCTTGTTGTCTCCGGCGGCGCTTGCGAGCTCCTCGAGGTCGATCGACTCGCCGCGCCCTTCGAAGGCGGCCAGGCCCTCGTCGGCGCCGAGCTCCGCCATCATCATGGCCATCGAGCTTCCGTCGCCGCTGTAGTGCTTCTTGAGGACGGCGTCGATCTGCTCCTCGGGGGCGACCACGGCCTCGACCTTGAAGCCCATGAGCAGTCGCAGGTCGTCCACCGCCCGGAAGTTGTCCGGTGACTTCATCGCGACGGTGATCGTCCGCGTCGCCGGATCGAAGTTGATCGGCGCGATCTGGTAGGTATTCGCCGTCTCCGCCGGCAGGGCGTCGATGGCCTCCCGGGAGATCTCCTCCAGCTCGATCGCGACCATCCGCATTCCCGCCTGCCCGGCGAGAGCGGCCATCACGTCCGTCGGCTGGATGGAGCCGAGCTCGACCAGCAGTTCCCCGATCCGCTTGTCCTGCCCCTTCTGCCGGCGGGCCTTCTGGAGGGCCAGCGCCTCGTGGACCTGTTCCCGCGTGATGAGTCCGAGCTTGGTGAGGACCCGGCCGAAGCGGCGGCCCTTGAGCTGGCTCGGATCGACCGTCCTGGATTCGGGGCCGGGAGTGCTCTGTACCATGATGCGTTCCATACCCTGATTCGATTCATCCGGTCCTGCCGCAGGGTCGAGCTGGGTTGCCCGCTGGGTTGCCCGAGGGGTTGCCCGCTGCTTGCCCGAGCGTGCGGCCGACATGAAGGATAGACCCCATACTGGGACGTTCTCGACCGGAGCACAAGACGATGTGACCGATCAGATGCTTAGGACATCTGGATTATGGTGCCAACGCGGCCTGCTCCGAAGTCCCTCCTGCCTATGAGGATGGGGCGCTCAGAAGTCTCTCCGGCCCGGATGACGACCCGGTTCCGGCATTGCGTCGGGCTGACCCGACGGGGAGCGGCCCGGTCGAGAGGTCGGTCGAGAGGCCGGTCGAGGGCCGTGGTCGATGGGTCGGGGTCGATGGGTCGGGGTCGAGGGGTGGCGTCGAGGCGGTAGTGGGTCGCATGACCGCACGCCGGGGCACGGCGCACGGCGCTCGGGATTCCGGCCGGACCCCCCCGCGCCCCCCGCGCCCGGGGAGGAGGAGCGGTCATGCCTCGTCCGGCTCCGAATCGAGCTCGGTCCGGCCCACCTGGCCGCCCGCCCGGTGGACCTTCTCGGTGAGCTCGCCCGGGTCCTTGCCCTTGTCGATCATCTCGTCCGCCGAGATCAGGCCCTGCGTGTAGAGGGTCCACAGGTGGTCGTCGAGGAGCTGCATGCCGAACTTGCGACCGGTCTGGATCGCGGAGTCGATGCGGAAGGTCTTGTTCTCGCGGATGAGGTTCGCGATGGCCGGGGTGACGACGAGGAACTCGTAGCAGGCGACCCGGCCGGGCTTGTCCACCCGGGCGAGGAGCACCTGGCTCAGCACGGCGATCAGGGCCACCGAGAGCTGGACGCGGACCTGGGCCTGCTGGTTGGTCGGGAATGCGTCGATGACGCGGCTGATCGTGCCCGCCGCCCCCGTGGTGTGGAGCGTCGCGAAGACGAGGTGACCCGTCTCGGCCGCGCGGATCGCGGCCTCGATCGTCTCGAGGTCGCGCATCTCGCCGACGAGGATGCAGTCGGGATCCTGACGCAGCACGCGTCGCAGACACTCCGAGAAGCTCGGCACATCCACGCCGACCTCGCGCTGGTTGACGATCGACTTCTTGTGGTAGTGGTAGTACTCGATCGGGTCCTCGGCCGTCACGATGTGGCGGTCGAGGTTGTCGTTGATGAAGTCGATCATCGTGGCCAGCGACGTGGTCTTTCCGGATCCCGTCGGGCCGGTCACGATGAAGAGTCCGCGCGGACGTCGGATCAGCTCCTTGCAGATGAGCGGCAGGCCGATCTGCTCGAAGGTCAGCAGCTTGTTCGGGATGAGACGCAGCGCGATCGATATGTCGCCGCGCTGGCGGAAGACCGCCACGCGGAAGCGGGCCTCGGTGCCGTATGCGAAGCCGAAGTCACAGCTTCCCTCTTCCTGGAGTTCCTGCTGGGCGCGCTCGGGCGTGATCGCCTTCATCAGGGCGACGCAGTCGTCGGAGTCGAGCACCTTCGTGTCGACGTTGCGAAGCGCGCCGTGCAGGCGGAGCGTCGGCTTCCGTCCCACGCAGAGATGGAGGTCGGACGCGCCCTGGCGGATGACGGTGTCGAGGAGTCGATCGATCTGGACGGTGGACATGGCTTACCTCGCGGGAACGGTTAGATATCGACGTTGGCCTCCACGAGAATCTCGGCCTGCGCGAAGCGGGCGACCTCTTCCGGCGTCGTGATGCCGTTCAGGATCTTGAGCTTGCCGTCCTCGACCAGCGTCCGCATGCCCGTGCGGATCCCGGCATCGCGGATGGCGTCGATCGACGCCCGCTTGAAGGCCAGCTCGCGGATCTCGGAGTTCATGACGAGCATCTCGAAGATCGCCTTGCGCCCGCGGAACCCGATCTTCCCGCAGTGGCTGCAGCCGACGGCCCGGTGAATGCCGGCCGCTTCGTCGGGGCCGATGCCGACGACCCGCATCATCCGCGGATCGGGCTCGGGGTCTCGCTCGCGGCAACGCTCGCACAGCACGCGGATGAGACGCTGGGCCATGATCGCCTGGATGGAGCTCGCCACCAGGAAGGGCTTGACGCCCATGTCGATGAGACGCGTGATCGCCGACGCCGCGTCGTTCGTGTGCAGCGTGGAGAACACCAGGTGACCCGTGAGCGCCGCCTGGATCGCGATCTCCGCGACGTCGCGGTCGCGGATCTCGCCGATGAGGATGATGTTCGGCGCCTGTCGCAGCATCGAGCGGAGGATCGCGGGGAACGTGAGCCCGATCGAGTCGCGGACCTGGCACTGGTTGATGCCGGTGAAGTTGTACTCCACCGGATCCTCCGCGGTGATGATCTTGCGGTCCGGGCGGTTGAGCACGTCGAGCGCCGAGTACAGCGTCGTGGTCTTGCCCGAACCGGTGGGACCGGTGACCAGGAACACGCCGTTCGGGCGGCGGATGATCTTGTTGAACGCGGCCAGCGAGTCCGCCTCGAAGCCGAGGTTCACGAGACCGATCTTGACCGAGTCGGGCCGGAGGATACGCAGCACGATCGACTCGCCGTGGTACGCCGGGCAACTGCTGACGCGGAAGTCGATCTGCTCGCCGTCCACCGGCATCTTGATGCGGCCGTCCTGCGGGACGCGGCGCTCGGCGATGTTCACGCCGGCCATGAGCTTCAGCCGCGCGAGAAGCGCCGCCTGCATGCGCTTGGGCAGGCTGTCGCGGACGTGGCAGACGCCGTCGATGCGGTACCGCAGCAGGACGCGGTCGGCCATCGGCTCCACGTGGATGTCCGACGAACGGTTGCGGACGGCCTCGGTGATGATGCGGTGGACGAGCCGGATGATCGGCGCGTCGTCGCCGGCGGCGATGTCCACCGACGAGTCCACGGACCGGTCAACCGTGACGTCCACGGACTCGGTGACGAGCGACTCCTCCGAGAACATGCCGTCGGGCCCGCCGCCGTCGCCCGATCCGTCGAGGAAGGCCTTGATCGACGAGCGCGGCGCGATCGCCGTTTCGATCTCGGTGTTGAGCCGGAACCGCAGGAGGTCGAGGAGCTCGAGGTCCATCGGGTCGTGGATGACCAGCTTCAGACGCCCGCCCGACTTGCCCATGGGCAGGATCAGGTGCTTCTTGGCCAGCTCCTCCGGCACGAGCGTGAGATCGATCCGGGCCTCCGCCTCCGGGGCGTCGAGATCGATGAACTCCATGTCGAACTGCGACGCGAGCGCCTTGGCGACGTCGTCCTCGCGGCACAGCCCCGCCTCGACGAGCGCCTCGCCGATCCGCTTGCCGGTGCCCTTCGCGATCCCGAGCGCCTGCTCGATCTGCGTGTCCGTGACCGTCCCCCACCCCTTCAGTATCTCGCCGAGCTTCTTGCGTATTCTGGCCATGGAGGCGGTTCGCCTGGGTTGGGGGATCGCGCGTCGAAGGAAGCCCGGTAGTATTGTCCGCCCGCGCGCCACCTGCAAGCAACGTGCGGAAGTGCCGTGAAGTGACCGGGCGGAGCGCCCCGAGGACCGAGTAGGCCGCGATGTCCCAGGCTGACGCCCCCTGCCGCCTCCTGATCACCGCCGGCCCGACCCAGGAGCCGATCGACGCGGTGCGTTTCATCGGGAACCGCTCGTCGGGGCGGATGGGAATCGCGCTCGCCGCCGCCGCGATCGAGCGCGGCTGGGCGACCACGCTCCTCCTCGGCCCGACGCCGCTCGATCCGCCCGCGCCGCGCGCGGGCGCGGCGGGATCGATCCGGGTCGAACGCTACCGCACCGCGGCCGACCTGCGCGCCGCCCTCGCCCGCCACTGGCCCCACCACGACGTGCTCGTGATGGCCGCGGCCGTCGCCGACTACCGGCCGGCCCCCACGGCGGGCGCGGACGCGGACACCAAGCTCAAGCGCACCGGCGCCCGTCTGCACCTGGAGCTCGAGCCGACGGAGGACCTCGTGGCCGAGGCGGCGGCCGCGGCGCGAACGGACCAGGTCGTCATCGGCTTCGCGCTCGAGCCGGCCGCGACGCTCGAAGCCGAGGCGCGACGCAAGCTGGTCGCCAAGGGCCTCGACGCGATCGTCGCGAACCCGCTCGACACCATGGACTCGGATCGCATTTCGGCGTCGCTGCACACCGCGTCGGGCGAGACGTTCGTGCCGCCGGCGGACATGACCAAGGCCGACTTCGCGACGTGGCTGCTCGATCGTCTCGCCGCGATGCGCGAGCGCGGCGCGTCCTGAACCCGGGATGCCCGTTCTGCCGGCCGCGCGGGGCGCGGCGGCTTAGCCCGG
>CAZXBB010000365.1:0-5965 GCA_964638815.1 uncultured Isosphaeraceae bacterium | reverse complement strand
GCTCGTGCTCGCAGCTGTTTACGTCGTGACCTCCGTCCTGACCGAGATCATCACGAACAACGCGGCAGTCGCGTTGATTTTCCCGATCGCACACTCGCTGTCCCAATCACTCGGAGTCGACTTCATGCCATTCGTGATTGCGATCATGATGGCAGGGTCGGCGAGTTTCGCCACGCCGCTCGGGTATCAGACGAACCTCATGGTCTATGGACCGGGCGGATATTCATTTGGGGATTTTCTGCGGATCGGCATTCCGATGAACATCGTTCTTGGAGTCGTGGCTGTCGGCATCACGCCGCTTGTCTTCCCGTTCTGAGTCGCAACAGTTGCGCCCGCCCCGGCGTCGCCACGTTACCGGTCAGCCTGCCGGGGCCCGCTGCACGGCGCGCCACCGAACCGCCTTCTCCGCCTTGCCCGTGTCGGGCGCCGCGATATCCCAGGCTTCGTACGCCTCGGCGAGACGTCGCGCGGCTTCGGCGCGGAGCGCCCGAGGCGTCGGGGTCACGGCGAAGCGCTCGTACGCTTCGATCATCATCGACTCCCCGGCCTCGAACGCTCCGCGCGCGGCGAGCACCGCGCCGAGCAGACTCTGCGTCTCCGTCCGCGTCCAGTGCTCTGCCGGCAGGGCGTCCTCGTCCGCGGCCAGCGTGCGGCGAAGCAGGGCCTCGGCTTCGGGCCAGGCGGAACGCTTGTTCAGGTATCCCGCGAGGGTGCAGCGCACCGAGGCGGCCTGCCACACGTCCTCGTTGGCGGTTCGTACGAGGATTGCGAGTGCGCGACGAAGCGTCGCCTCGGCGGTGGCGTCGTCGCCCACGCCGGTGTGGGCCTCGGCGAGGTCCGCAAGGAAGTGCGCATAGGGCAGGCTTTCCGCCCCGTATGCGCGGCGGGCCGACGGCTCGTGCTCGATCAGGAGCGTCAGGGCGCGCGCCGTGTCGCCACGGCTGCTGTAGAGCCAACCGAGATTGCTCACCGCCGTGATCAGGCCCGGGTGGTCGGGGCCGTACGCCTCGCGATCGATCTCGATTGCCTCCAGGTAGCATCGCTCGGCCGCGTCGAGGTCGCCTGCGAGATGGAGAGTGCCCGCGAGGTGACGCAGCGTTCGCGCGACCCGGGGGTCCTTCGCGGCCAGGGTCGTGCGCTGGGTGGCGAGCGCGTCCCGCAGCAGCGCGACCGATTCCGTCGGATCATGCAGGATCAGGGCGAGATCGACCTTGGCGTTCGTCACGTCTGCGTGCCGGTCACCCTGGTGCAGCCGTCGAACCGCGAGGGCGGCACGGGCCGCCTCGACCGCATCATCCATGCGACCGGCATCGTGCAGCGTGAAGGCCAGCAACCTCTGCGGCTCGGCCGTCTCAAGATGATCGGCCCCGTAGAAGTCGTTCAGCCCGGACAGCGCCTCGCGAAGCAACGGCTCGGCGTCGCCCTGCCGCCCTTGCGCGCGCCGGACGCGGGCGACGGCCACGAGGCTCTCGGCGACATCGCGCGGCGTGGCCGACTCCGGCCCGGCGCGGCGAAGCCTGAGCGATTCGTCCAGCAGTCGTTCGGCCGGATCAAGCCTCCCGAGCGCGAGGTAGGCCTGCCCGATCGTGCAGAGGACTGCGGCCTTGACTTCGGGCTGCTCGCCGAGCGCACCGTCGTCGATGAGGCGGACCGCTTCATCGAGCGCTTCGCGCACCGAGAGTTCGCGGCCACCGGTCGCGGCCGGATCCGCCGTCCCGAGCATCGTGTGGAGGAAGAGGTTGACCGCCCGCGCCTTGTCCGCCTCGATCGCCGCGCGATCGAGCGCCGTCTCCGTCTGCCGGAGCGCGGTCGCCGTCGTCCGCCACGAGGCCAGCGACGCAATGAGACCGGCGGTGACGACCAGCGCGAAACCGAGCATCGTCGCCACGGCCACCCGATGCCGCGCAAGCGTCTTGCGCAGGACGTAGACGCGCGAGTCACGCTTCACTTCGATCGGTTCGCCCGCAAGATAGTGACGCACATCGCGAGCGAGATCCGCCGCCGATTGGTACCGTCGCAAGGGGGCCTTGGCGATGCACTTCAGCATGATCGTCTCGACCTCGTCGTCGATACCGCGATTGAGCGCGCCGGGCCGCTGCGGTTCGGCCGCGAGGATGTGATCGATCACCGTTGGGACCGGGCCGTCCACGGCATATGGAAACGCCCCGGTCAGGAGCTGGTACAGCACGACGCCGAGCGAGTAGACATCCGATCGCGTGTCGGCTGACGCCGCGTCTCCCGCCGCCTGCTCCGGGCTCATGTAGGCGAGCGTCCCGAGAAGCTGGTCGGGCGCGGTCGCGAGCGACGCCATGCGCGCCTCCGCATCGATCGCCCGGGCCACGCCGAAGTCGAGGATCTTCACCGAACCCGGCTTGGGCGAGCCGGATCGGACATCGGGCGACGCATCGGGGTCCGACGCGACGCCGGACGCCGTCGACTCGCCGACGACGAGCATGTTTCCCGGTTTCAGGTCGCGGTGAATCACGCCTTTCTGGTGCGCATGCTCAACCGCGTCGCAGAGTTGGGCGAAGAGAGCGAGCCGTTGTCGCAGGTCGAGCGCGTGGGTGGCGACGTATTCGAGCAGCGGCAGCCCGTCGACCAGCTCCATCACGAAATAGGGCTGGGGGCCGAAGATGCTGTCGAACGTCCCGGCGTCGTAGATCTGGGCGATGCCGGGGTGCTGGAGACGGCCCAGCATCTCCGTCTCGTGTTCGAAGCGTCGCAGATGCTGAGGGCTCGCGAGGCCGCCCGCGATGAGCTTCAGCGCGACCGTGCGGCGGGGCGACTCCTGGTGCGCCTCGTAGACCACGCCCATGCCGCCCTCCCCGAGCTTGCGGCCGAGCCGGTAGCGACCGATCTGCGGAGGCGTCGGCGGATCGCGGACGTCGGAGCGACCGATCCCCGCCACGTCGGCCAGGCGCGCGCGGAGGCGACCGACGTCGACCTCGGCATCATTCTCGTCCTGCTTCAGCAGCGCCTCCACCTCTCGGCGCAGGTCGTGATCGTCGCCGCACGCCGCCGCCACGAAACCGGCTCGCTCGGCCGCCGGCCGCGCGCACGCGTCGCAGAAGATGATCTTGAGACGCTGGTAGCGCTCGGCGTTCACGTTGCGGACTCCGTCCGCAGCTCGACGCCGAGCCACGCCCGCGCCATCCGCCACTCGCGCTCGACGGTGGACACCGAAAGTCCCAGCACGTGCGCGATCTCCCCGACCGTCAGGTCGGCGAAGAAGCGCAACTCGACGACCTCGGCCTGTCGGGGGTCGAGGTCCGCCAGGCGTGCGAGGGCGTGATCGACCGCGATGAGATCGGCATCCGGCTCGGCGCCTTCGGCCGCACAATCCCCGAGGGTGACGCGCCGCCACCCGCCCCCGCGCTTGAGGCGATGGCGGTCGCGGGCGTGGTTCGAGAGGATCTGGCGCATCGCCTTCGCGGCGACCGCCATGAAGTGCGCCCGGCCGTCGAACTTCGCGGCGAGGCCCGTGCCGGCGGCCGGCCGGACGAGCCTCGCATACGCCTCGTGGACGAGCGCCGTGGGTTGGAGGGTGTGACCCGCGCGCTCCCTTCGGAAGAGGCCCGACGCGAGCGCCCGCAGTTCGTCGTAGACGAGAGGCAGCAGCTCCTCGGCCGCCGAGGCGCGGCCGGCTTCGAGGTCGCTCAGGATGCGGGTCACGTGTTCGCGGTCGGCCGTCATGGCGCGCGTCTCCGGCCGCGGCGGCACGGCGGTCCCATTCTCCCCTGCGGGACGCCCGGGCGGTACTTCCGTCGGCAGAAAAATGAGGGGGCGGAGCGGCCCGCGGTGTAATCCTGTTGCAGAGCGCCGCGCGGCGGGGGAGTCCCGCCGATCGCGAGCGTCCACCCGCGTTCCGGCGCGACACCCTCCGGTCCAAAAGGCGACTCTTGATGAACCTCTTCCCGTCCGGCTACCGCACCTTCGGCTCCTTCCCGTTTCCGGCCAGGCCGACGATGGTCGCTGCCCTCGCCATCGCGGCCCTCGCCATCGCGCCCATGACCGCCCTCGCCGCTGCGGGCGCGTTGTGCTTCGCACCGACGCCGTACGCCGTGGGCCTCGAGCCCTCCTCGGTGGCGTTGGCCGATATGAACGGCGACGGTCTCAACGACATGGTGATCGCCAACCACCAGGCGTCCGAGGAGGATCGCATCTCCGTGCTCATCAACAATGGCGACGGCACCTTCGCCGAGAGCGTGTTCTACGGCGTCGGCGCCCGGCCGTACTGGCTGGCGGTCGGGGACGTCGACGGCGACGGCGATACGGACGTGGCGGTGTCGAACTACTTCGGTGACTCGGTGTCGGTGCTGCTCAACGACGGCGCCGGCACGCTGGCCCCGCACGTCGAGTATGCCACAGGCAGCTTCCCCACGTTCATCACGCTCGCCCGGCTCGACGCCGACGACGATCTCGATCTCGCGGTCGCCAACAGCAACGACAACACCGGGGCCGTGCTCATGAACAACGGCGACGGGACCTTCGGCGCGCCGGTGGCCTTTCCCGTCGGCCCGGTCCCGTACGGCGTCACCGCCGCGGATTTCGATCTCGACGGCGACGTCGATCTCGCGTTCGGGAACTTCGACGCCGACGGGCTCGGCCCGACGATCTCCGTCGTGCACAACAACGGCGACGGCACGTTCGCGTCTGCGGTGCCGTACGCCGTCGATCCGGGCGCCGTGGGCGTCGCTGCGGGCGATCTTGACAACGACGGCTACTGCGACCTTGCCGTGTGCAGCAACGCCTTCACCGCCGGGACGAGCGTGTCGGTGCTGATCAACAACCAGGACGGCACCTTCGCACCGTACCAGGCGTACGCGGTCGATGAGGGGCCGTACTCCCTGGCGATCGCCGACCTCGACGGCGACGGCTTCCGCGACATCGTCTCGGCGAACGAGACGACCGGCTCGCTGTCGATCCTGTACAACGACGGCGGCGGCGCGTTCGGACCGGCGACGAGCGTCCCCGCCGGCCTCATCACCACCGACGTCGCGGTGGGCGACCTCGACGGCAACGGAACGCCCGAGGTGGCGGCCACCAGCTACGGCACGGCCGAGGTGTGGGTGCTCTTCAACGAGCGCGCGGGAGTCGTGCTGCCGCCCGCCGACGCGGTCGTCGAACTCGGGGATGCAGTCCTGTTCGAAGTCGTCGCCGGAGGACCGGGGCCGATCGCCTACCAATGGCGGCACGACGGGGTCGATCTCGTCGACGGCCCGAGCGGCACCGGCTCGACCATCGCGGGTGCGACGACCGATGTGCTCACGATCACCGACGTGCAGCTCGCCGACGCGGGAGCGTACGACGTCCTCGTGGCCAACGATTGCGGCGGCGTCGTCAGCGCGCCGGCGCAGCTCGTCGTGACGTTCTGTCCCGCCGACATCGACGGCAGCGGCGCCGTGGACTTCGGTGACATCCTCGTGATCCTCGCGACGTGGGGACAGACCGGAGTCCCGGCGGACATCGACGGAAGCGGCACGGTCGATTTCGGCGACCTGCTCGTCGTGCTCGCGGCGTGGGGACCGTGCTGAGGGTTCATGCCGCCTTGGTTCGGGACGTTCGGGGCCGTGTGCGATGGGGGTGTAACGGACGTTTGTGGCCGTGCGCGATGGGGGTGTAACACGTGGTGCGGGGGTCTCTCGAACGTTCGGGGGGCTGCTTCGTGCAGCCCCCCTTTTGGCGTGACGTGGTGTTCACACCTTTGCCCGTCACGCGCGGCGACGCTGCATCCTGCAGCTCACGCTACGAAGTCCCGACATGCCAGTGCGACGGCGGCATCCTGCCGCCTGCGCGTGTGAAGTCCGGGCGTGGGTCGGGCTGGTTTTCGCAGACCCTCCGGGTCTGCAGGAGTCGCGCCGCGACCGGCGGCGTCCATGCCGCCTTGGTTTGGGACCTCAGCTGCCGACGTGCTACCATACACGTCGTTCCTGTGCGGGCGGACCATCGTCGCCGGCGGCCCGCG
>CAZXBB010000364.1:0-1920 GCA_964638815.1 uncultured Isosphaeraceae bacterium | reverse complement strand
CGAGACGGTCGAGTACGTCCCCTTCTACGCGCGGGTGAGCGAGATCCCCGGTCCGGTCGACCTCGCGATCGTCGTCGTCCCCGCGAAGTTCGTGGACGCGGTGGCGGACGACTGCGTGAAGAAAGGCGTTCGCGCGATCGTCATGATCTCGGCCGGCTTCGGGGAGACCGGGCCCGAGGGGCGCGAGCGCGAGCGGCGGCTCATCGAGAAGGTTCGCGGAGGCGGCATCCGTCTCGTTGGGCCGAACTGCATGGGCGTACTCAACACCGACCCGGAAGTGAGTATGTTAGGCACGTTTTCGTCCGTGTTTCCTTCGCACGGCAACATCGCGATGTCGACCCAGAGCGGCGCGCTCGGCCTCGCCATTCTCGACTACGCTCAGCGACTCGGCGTCGGCTTCTCCACCTTCGTCTCCGTCGGCAACAAGGCCGACGTGTCAGGCAACGACCTCATCCAGTACTGGGCCGAGGATCCTCAGACCGACGTCATGCTCCTGTACCTCGAGAGCTTCGGCAACCCGGCGCACTTCGGCCGGATCGCGCGCCGCGTCGGACGCAAGAAGCCGATCATCGCCGTGAAGTCGGGCCGCTCGGCGTCGGGCGCCCGTGCCGCGTCCTCGCACACCGGCGCGCTCGCGACCAGCGACGCCATCGTCGACGATCTGTTCCGTCAGGCGGGCGTCATCCGCACCGACACGCTCGAGGAAATGTTCGACGTCGCACAACTTCTCGCGCAACAGCCGCTGCCTCAGGGACGCCGCGTCGGCATCGTGACCAACGCCGGCGGTCCCGGTATCCTCGCCGCCGATGCGTCCGAGGCGCGCGGCCTCCGGCTCTCCACGCTCGAAGACACCACCGTCGGCGCGCTGCGGTCCTTTCTCCCCGCCGAGGCCAGCGTCGGCAACCCCGTTGACATGATCGCCTCGGCCACCGCCGACCAGTACCGGCGCGCCATCGACCTCCTACTCGCCGATCCGAACGTCGACGCGCTTCTCGTCATCTACATCCCGGTCATGCCCAAGGACGCCGAGGCTGTCGCCAGGGTCATCAAGGAAACGTCGACGCTGACCCGGGGCAAACCGATGATCGCGAATTTCATGGGCGCGAGCGAGTGGGCGACCCGCCTGTCCCCGATTCCATCGTTTCCCTTCCCCGAGCGCGCGGCCAACGCACTCGCACGCGCCGCACGTTACGCCGAATGGCGCCGCAAACCCGTTGGAACGCCGCCGAAGTTCGACGACCTCGACGAGGCCTCCGCGCGTGCCATCGTGGAGCGCTCCATCGCCGCGGAAGGTGGATGGCTCAGCACCGACGACGCGGCGGACTTGCTCC
Organism: uncultured Isosphaeraceae bacterium; assembly: GCA_964638815.1. Classification (GTDB taxonomy): domain Bacteria; phylum Planctomycetota; class Phycisphaerae; order Phycisphaerales; family SM1A02; genus CAZXBB01. The sequence goes on along the minus strand of CAZXBB010000364.1, from coordinate 589 downwards.
AGGCCGCCGGGATTCCATTCGCCCGGACGCACGAGGTCGCCACGACCGACGACGCTCTCACGGCCGCGCGGGAAGTGGGATACCCCGTCGTCCTGAAGGCGGTCGGCGCCGAGATCCTCCACAAGAGCGACGTCGGTGGCGTGAAGCTGAACCTCGGTGATGACGCCGAAGTCCGCGACGCCTTCGCCGACATGAAGTCGCGCCTCGGCGACGGCATGACCGGTGTCGTCGTCCAGAAGATGATCGAAGAGGGCGCGGAGGTCATGCTCGGCGTCGTGCGCGATCCGACATTCGGCCACCTCGCCGTCTACGGCGCCGGCGGTACGCTCGTGGAGCTTCTCAACGACGTCGCGTTCCGCATCCTCCCCATCACCGAGGTCGACACCGAGGACATGATGGAAGAGGTCAACGCGACACAGCTTCTCCGCGGCTACCGCGGCGCGCCTTCGGGCGACGAGGCCGCTGTCAGGCAGCGGTTCTCGCACTACGACCTCCGCAATAGCAATGCGAATACGGCTGTGCGCCGGTACGGCGTCGAGATCGGCGACTTCGACGACGGTGCCTCTCGCGCCGGCGCGCGCCGCACGGG
>CAZXBB010000363.1:0-7088 GCA_964638815.1 uncultured Isosphaeraceae bacterium | reverse complement strand
GACGTTCGTCGTCCGCGCCGGGAAAGGTCACTGCTCATGGAGACTCCTGCGGCGACGAGAGGTAGCGGCAGATGCGGAAGCCGACGTCGTCTCTCGGCTCGGCGCCGTAATTTCGGTACGAGAGCCGCAACGCGCTGATCGACGCGTCGCGCCAGCTCGATCCGCGAATGACATGGTGGCGCCCGCGCTCCGGACCGACGGGATCGACAGCCACCTGCTGCTCATCGTACGGCTCGATGGCGTAGAAGTCGTGGCACCATTCCGCGACGTTGCCGCCGAGGTCGTGGAGGCCGCCGACGTTCGCGTCGAAGGACGCGACCGGCGCCGCGGCGGCGTGGCCGTCGTCGTAGCCCGGAATCGTGAGCGCGAGCAGCCGGGCCGCCGATTCGTCGGCGTAGTTGCCGGACGGCGCCGGCGGCGGGAAGGCCGCGCCCCAGGGATACTTGAGGAGTCCGCCGGCGCCGTCCGCGCGGGCGCAGTACTCCCACTCCGCCTCCGTCGGGAGCCGGTATCCGTGGGTGAGGGGCCGCATCGACTCCATGACGCCCTCGCGCTCGACGTATGCCGGCGGCAGCCGGTCGCGCGCGCTCAGCCAGTTGCAGAAGCGGGCGGCGTCATCCCACGTGACCTGCACGACGGGCCGGCTTCCGCCGTCGAGGCGCGCGGTCTCGAACGTCCCGGACTGGTGATCGGCGCGGAACGCGCGGAACTCCTCGTTCGTAATCTCGCGCACGCCCATGTAGAAGGGACGCTCGAGACGAATCGTGCGCAGCGTCTCGTTCGACCGGCGGCCGGGCTCGCGGCGGGACGAGCCCATGACGTACTCAGCCGGGCGGACGAGCTTCAAGAGAGCCCCGTTCACGGCCGTGATGTCCTGGGCTTCCGGCGGGAGCGAGCGCCGGACCGGCTCGAGCTTCGCGACGATCCGCTGGGCGAGTTCGGGGCGGGGGTGCACGGTGAGGGTCGCCGTCACGAAGCCGTCCTTGCGAAAGCCCAGCTCGTGCGGCACGGACGGAAGCGAGAGCTCGCTCGGCACGGCGCCCCATCGCACCCCGTCCACGTACAGCGTCGCGTCCGCCGGAGTGACCTCGAAGCGCACCGTGCCGACCTGCGGCGCCAGCACGAGCTCGACGTCGACGACTTCCCCGGGCGCGAGCCGCACGACTTCGGCGATCGGGTCGTAGCCGTCGCGGGCCGCGTGCACCGCGATCTCCACGTCGGGCGGGACCGTCGTCTCGAGAGGTGCCATGCCGACGTACGCGCCGTCGACGGTCACGTGCGCACCGGGCGGGCGCGTGGCGATGACGAGCCGCCCGCGGGCGGGCTCGAGGACGACATCGTCCATGACGACCGGAGTCTCGGCGATGATCTCGAGCCGGCGTCGCCAGACCTCGAACCCGTCCGCCCGCAGCTCGAGCTCGTGAGCGCCGGCGTCGAGTGGGATCCGGCACGGCGTCATCGCCCGCGCGACGCCGTCGATCCACACCTCGGCCGGCACCGGGCGGGTCGCGATGTCGACGTCGGCCCAGTTGGGGCGCAGCTCGAGGGCGACCTCCTGCCCGCGTCCCTCACCCTCGATGTCGATCTGCGTCTCGATGGTCTGGTACCGATCGTGCCGGAGGCGCAGCATGTGCACGCCCGGCGCCAGCTCCACCGCGGCGAGCGGCGTGGTGCCGGCGGCCGCGCCGTCGATCTCGACCTCGACGCCGGGCAGCGGCACGTCCGGGGCATCGGCCCCCGCAGTGCGCACGTCGAGCCGACCCGGCAGCTTTTCGAGCGTGAAGTGCAGTTGTGTATCCGCACCGGCGCCGACGACGAAATCCGCCTCGAGCGCGTGGTAGCCCTGGCGCTCCGCGCGCACGCGGTAGCTCCCCTGGCGCAGCAGGTAGCTGCCCGAAAGGCGGAAGTGGGGCAGCGGTCCGTCCAGCTCGACGCGGTCGGCCGGCGGATCGAACGCGATCTCGATCTGGCGCGCCGTCACGACGAACCATCCGGCGACCGCCAGCGCGAGCACGAGGACGACGAGCGCCGCCGGAATCAGCATGCGCCACCAGGGCCGGCGCGGCGCCGGCGCCCGCCCGGCGCCGCGGAACGCTACCGGCCGGATGATGATCGGCTCGTCGCTCGCCCGGTCGTCCGCGGTCATCCGATGCGCTCCGTGCAGACGACCTGGAGGCTCACGTCCTTCTCGCCCGGACGCAGCCGCAGCGTGAGCCGGACGTCGCGGTATCCCTTCCGCTGCCCGACGACCGTGTAGACGCCGGGGAGGAGCTCGAGCTCCTTCGCGCTGAACGTGCCGAACTGACCCACGCGGTAGACGGCGACTTCGGTCTCATCATCGGAGTGGAGCACGACGGACAGCGGCGTCGTGGCGAGGCGGACGTGCTCGGTGAGGCGGCGGCGGGCGTCGGTGAGACGCGGCCCGAGCCCGGTCGTAGCCTCGAGCTCCTGCACGAGGCGCAGGGCGTCTTCCCGCGCCGTGGGCTCGAGCAGCAGATCAGGATCGGCGAGGTAGTGCCGCGCGTGCGTCTCGAGGCGAATCATGGTTTCGCAGCGCTGCCTGCCGACCTGCGCGAACTCGATCGCGGGGTCGATCGCGAGGACCTGCCGGTACGTGTTCCACGCGTCCTGCCATTGCTCGCGGGATTCGTGCGCCCGACCCTCCTCCCGGAGCCGCACGACCTCCTCGCGCAGCTCGGCCTCCTCGACCAGGCGCAGCGCGTCGGTGACGTCGTCGCCCGGACGAAAGCGCTGCGCGTCGAGCAGGCGCGAGCGTGCTTCCGTGTAGTCGCCGCGGTGGTAGGCCCCGAGACCGGCCGACATCATCGACTGGAACTCCGCCTCCGCGAGACGATCTTTGATCCGCTCATAGGCGGACGCCGCGAGCGGCGAGTGCGGGTCGAGCGTCGCGGCGGCGCTGTAGTCGGCGTGGGCGAAGTCGAGCGAGCCGGCTTCCTCGTGCGCCGCGCCGGAGGCGAGCAGCCGGTGAAACTCGTTGAGGGTCGCGGCCCGCTGCGCGCCGGTTCGGGCCTGCGCGTGCGCGGGGTCGATCATGAGGGCGGCTTCGAAGGCCGCGGTCGCGGCGGCGGCATCGGGCGCCGCCAGCGCCGCCGCACCCTCCTCGAGCAGCCGCGCGAGTGCCGCCTCCCGGCGTTCGGTCACCTGCCGGAATCCCGCGGCCGCCGTCGTGTAGCCGCCCGCGGCGTCGGCGAAGGCCGCCGCGAGAAAGGACGCATCCGCGTCGGCGGCGGTCTGCGCTGCCGACAGGTAAGCGGCGCCGCCCCACGCGTCCGCGCCGAACGCGTCGGCCTCGCCGCGGGCGGCGAGGCAGGCTTCGAGCGCCTGCTCCGCGCCTCGCTTCGCCGCGGCCCGCCGCGCGGCCTCCGCCGGATCGGGCGGCGGTGTCCGATCGGGCGTGACGACGGGCGTCTCCCCGGGTGGCGCGGTCGCGTCCGGGGGCGGGGTGACGTCCTGTGCGCGCAGCACGATGACGCCGGCCATCGCGAGCACGAACACGATCGCCGCGCCGCCCACGGCCAAGACCGGCGTGCGCCGGGTCGGGGTCGGGGTCGGTTCCGGGGCGCGCCGGGCGGGGGGCGCGCCCGACCGGGCCGGCATCGGTGCCGGCGCCGGTGCGGTTGGCTCGGGACGCAGGAACTGCTCGATCTGGTCGAGACGGTCGAGCACGGCGCGCATCCCCGCGGGTCGCAGCGCGGCGTCCATGGCGCGAAGATCCGAGACGAGCTGGTTCAGCAGGGCGGGAACCGTCCGGCCGCCGTGGAGTCGCTCGGCGGCGTCGTTCAGATCGCGTCCCTCGGCGGGTACGGCGCCACCCGTCAGCAGCGTGGCGACGAGCCGGCCGAGCTCCGGCAGATCGCTTCGCCCCGGACGCGTGTTGTCGGGCGGAAGGAGGATCCATCGACGCTCGTCGCACACGAGCACGTGGCCCGCATCGACGCGGCCGTGCTCGCCCCCGAGCTCGTGCACCTGAAGCAGGCCCTCCACGAGCGGACGCAGCGCGACGAGCACCCGGCGATATGCAAGCGCGCCGTCGCGCGACACCACCTCGTCGAGGAGCGCGCCGTCGTGCCCGTCACACGCGACGACGATCATGTCGCCGGTCTCATGGACGTCGTGAACGCGCAGGACGGCGGCGTGCTGCACCCGGCGGTTGCGCTGGGCGTCGCGCCGGACGGCGTCGCGCAGCGCCTCGTCGTCGGGGCCGAGACGGACGTAGATCCGCAGCAACACCGCGGTGTCGAGCTTTGCATCGTGCGCCGACCAGAGGTGCGACGATCCGGCGGAAGAGAGTCGCCGGCGCAGCACGAAGCGATCCAGCAGCGACTGGCCGTCCTCGAGATCGATGTGCGACGAAGGGCGGTGCTGCATGGCTCGGCGTCGGAAGTTGGAGCGATTCGAAGCGACCGGCTACTGATCGGCGGGGGTCGACGCCGACGGCATGTCGGCGGTCCCGAATCCGGTCTCCTCGAGATAGATCCGGTGGAGCAGTTCCTTCCAGCGGTCGTACTGCTCGTCGGCGGTGCCGGTCAGCTCGTACTGCTTGCCTTCGAGTTCGATGACGGTGGGGCGCATCTCCGATGCAAACGACGCGCTGAGCTCCTCGATGGCCGCCGCGTGAATCTCCGCCTGCTGCGAGACATTGATGCCGCCGATCACGACCTGGCCGCCGACGAGGATGAGGACGCCTTGCGCCGTGTCGGCGCCAGTGAAGGCCTGCGACTCCAGGGCAACCGCCGCGGCGATCATCAGGATTCCGGTGAGTGCCTGGAAGAATCCCCTGGTCTTCATCTCCCGGAGGGCGACCTGCTCGGCGAGGCTGAACTGGCGCCAGTTCTGATACGCCTCCCACATGTCGTGGTAGAAGCCCTCGTAGTACAGGTTGAGCGTGTCGAGGAACATGCCGTCGCGCTCGCGGATGCGGTCGATGCGGTCCATGAGCGGGTCGTCTTCAGCGGGCAGGTGCTCGATCGCAAGACGTCCGTCGTCGCCGGTTCCAAGGTAGTCGCCGAACGCGTCCGGCGCGAACTCCGCCGCGAAGCGCAGCTTCGAGATCGTGCGGATCTGCTCGATGTCGGACGGCACAAGCCCGCGCTGGAAGGCCGCGAGGTCGTTGGCGATCGTGTTGTAGAGATCCTGGAAGGCCTCCCGCTCGCCGGGAGCGGTGTTGACGTACGCCGTCGCGCTCACCTTCGCCTGGTACTTGCGCTCGAGCCAGGGCCCTCCGCTCGCGTCGACGGCGGTGACGGCGAGCTGCATCATTTCGCCGTTCGAGCTGATGAGCTCACTCGTGATCTTCAGATCGGCGCTGTCGTCCTCGGGCGGGATCACGCGGACCGCGCCCCAGTAGCTGCTGCGTTCGAGCGTGCTCTTGAGGTGATACGGAACGAACGTGGATTCGGCGGCACGGATGTCGGCGTGCGTGCCCTGCTTCTCGAGCTGCGATTCCGACAGTTCCGGCACGGCGCTCATCGCGACGCCCACGTCGAGCAGCCGGCTCTCGGGCACATCGGCGCCGGCCAGCGCAAGCGTCGTCGGCCGGACCTGGTGAAAACCGACACTGCCGCAGCCGCCGAGCATCACGAGACCGAGGATCGCGGCAACGATGCGCGTCGTTGTGCGAGGGCTGCTCATGAAGACCTCTTGTACCGCTCGTACTCCTCCCAGAGCTTCTCCTTCAGCACCGGATCCGTCTCGCGTTCGGCCGCTTCGCGAAGCTGGCGGGCGACGATGTCGTCGTCGGCCGCCGGCGGGCGCTCGCGCTGCGGCGGATCGGGTGGCCTGGCGTCGGTGCCGCCGGTTCCCGGGGGGCCCGACGTCGGATCGCCGGCGCCTCCCGTGCCTTCGCCGCCGCCGGTTCCGGACGACGAGCCCTGCTCGCCGGGACGCGAGCCGCCGGCGCCCTCGCCGGCACCTTCGGCTCCGTCGGCGGCGCCGGCTCCGGCGTCACCCGGTCGCGTCTCGCAGGGTGGCGTTCCGCCCGCGGCCCCCGGATCGCCCCGCGCGCCGTCCGGGCCGGACGTTCCTTCGGCGCCGGCCGCGCCGTCGCGTCCGCCGGGGTTGCTGGTATCGATCTCGATGCCCTTGTCGCGCAGCCGTTCGACGGCGGCGGCGGCTTCGCGCGCGAGGCCGGTCAGTTCCTCGGATGAAACGTCGTCGCGGCGCTCGCGGCGGCGTCGGGCTTCGTACTGCTGTTCGAGGATGAACGCGTCGAACGCCTCGAGCGCGTCGTCGAACTCCCAGTTGAGGAGCGACATCGCGCCGGGCGTGCGCGGCACGGGGGCGTCGAATGTCCCCGGCTCGACCGGGGTCCATCGCGTGCTCACCGGCCCGTCGAGGGGGCCGGGCGTCGAGGCCGTGTGCACGTCGAGCGCGCGCTGGTGCGCCTGCATCATCGAGCGCACGGTCTCGAGGTAGACCGAATAGTCGCGCAGGACGGCCGGATCGGCGCTCGGATCGCGGCGCAGTTGCTCGAGGTTCCTCCGGATGCGCTCGAAGGTCAGCCGGCTGATCAGCAGGTCCTCGCGGGCCCTGGTGATCGCGTCGCCCGGAGCGGCGGGGCCCGGCGTCGGCGTCGGCGCCCGCGCCGCGCCGGGGGTGCCGGGGGTGCCGGAGGGGCGGGGTGCGCGGGGTGCGGCGGGGTCCTGCGACGACGTTGCCAGCACAAGCGGTCCGGCCGGGGCCAGGGTCAGCACCAGCATCGTCATGAGCGTCTTGTTCATCGTCGTGAGCCTTAAAGCGGGCTAACGCCCGCTTCGCCATGGTATCCGGTATCCGCAGCCCGACGAAGAGCCGCGACGTGTGGACCGGCCCGGAGCCCCGGGCATTCCGGGCGTTCGGGGCAAGGGCCCAAAAAGCGCGAGCGCCGCTCCGGGAGCGGCGCTCGTGGTGCAGGCGTCCCCGCCGGCCTGGTCTTGGTGGTCAAGGCCTCGTTGTCAGCTCCAGTTCCCGAGGACCACGAGGAGATCGGCGAAGCTCACGACGCCGTCGTCGTTGAGGTCCTCCGGGCAACCGCCGCAAGGTCCCCACGCTCCGAGCACGGCGAGGATGTCCTGGAAGTCCACCACGCC
>CAZXBB010000362.1:0-6284 GCA_964638815.1 uncultured Isosphaeraceae bacterium | reverse complement strand
GCTCGGCAAGGGCCGGGTGGGCCACGAAGTTCTGAAGCCGTCGATGCATGGTTAGGCCACCCGGCCCAGTCGGAGGACCGGACCGGGGAACTCCGGGGGCGCCGTCCTGTGTGCCCCGGTGCGGGGCTCGGCGCGGGCCGGGTGGGCCAGGATGTTCTGACGCCTTCGTTGCTTGGGTAGCCCACCGGGCCCTGACAGACCACAGGACGGGGGCACACCGGAACTGCGATGCCGGAACGAGCAATCCTGTGTGCCCCGGTCCTTGGCTCGGCAAGGGCCGGGTGGGGTACGAACCTCAGAAGCCGTCGTTCCATCGGTGACCCGCCCGGCCCTGTCAGAGCACAGGACCGGGGCACACCGGAACTGCAATCCTGTGCGCCCCGTTCCTTGGCCGGCGAACCTACCGGTCGCCCGTCGCACGGGCCCTCGCCTCGAAAGTCTCATCGACGATGCGCCATTCGAGGATCTCCTCGAGGAAGGCCCCGGCGACGGCCTCGTTGCCGGCGACGGTGAAGTGGACGTCGTCGTAGAAGTACTCGAGCGTCTTGGGCAGCCGGCTCTCGAGATCGACGAACCGCGTGCCCGTCTCCGCCGCGATGCGCTCCGTGACGGCGTTGAACTGGTCCATGGCCTCGATCAGGGACGCCACCGACGGCTTCTCGCCCTGCCTCTGGTGGGTCTCAGGGAACCACACGACCTCACGCTCGAGCGGGGCGAGGTCGTTCCGGTAGAAGTACGGCTGGTTCGCCAGCAGGAGCGGGACCCCCTTCGCCCGGGCGATCGTGGCGAGATCCCGCATGTTCCGCTCGAAGGCGTGCACGCTCTCCCACTGCGGTACGTCCACCGCCACCGCCCTGGGCGCGAACAGCATCCTCGCGCCCTTGATGCCGTCGCCGTACGGCCCGAGCACGCGCACCCGTTTGAATCGGAAGTCGGAGCACCAGTACCCGAAGTACATGTCCATCATGAAGCGGCCCGAGCTGCGCGGGCGCACGTAGTTCACAACGGCGCCGTAGTAATGGCTGTAGTCCGGCCGGTACGGGCCTTCGGCGAAGGCGTCCGGCGAGAGCGAGCGCAGGATGTCGTTGATCGCGTGGAAGCAGATGAGCAGGTCGGGATCGAAGTCCTGCACGTACGTCAGCAGCTTGATGACCGAGTGCGCCGACGAGTGCCAGTCCACGCCGGCGTTCTGCACCTCGATGGTTCGATCCGGATAGACGCGGCGAAGCTCGCGCAGCAGGATGCCGCAGTGCGTCTCGGCGACGGTGACGTCGCCGCAGAAGACCGTGGACCCGCCGAGCACGAACACGCGGAAGGCGTCGGGGTCCTTCTCGACGTCGATCTCCTCGCCGCGGAAGCCGGCCTCGTTGATCGTGTAGCGCAGGCGACCGCGGCGCGGCACGTTCTGGAGGTACGGATGGAAGGCGTCCGTGTGGATCGTGCCGGTGGTCCTCGTGACGCGGTCCCGGAGGAACGACGAGCCCAGCAGGTAGAGCAGGGTCCCGAGGACGATGGCCCAGGTGATCTTGACGCGCGGGCGCACGGCGATCGACCGGGTCGAGAGGCGTATCGTCTGCGTCCCGAAGAGGAATCGGCCGAAGCAATAGGAGATCGCGACGGTCAGGAGCGAGGCGAGCACCACCCCCGCGTAGCCCCAGGTGTACTTGCCGAACAGGTCCGGGTCGAAGGACGTGTGAAAGCAGAGGCCGACCACGAGCACCCAGGCGGGGATCGTCGTCGCCCAGGCGAGGAGGTTCACCGTACGCCTGCTCCAGCCGCGCGCGGTCCCGTTCACGGGGCGACCCCCCGGACCCCCCGGGCCTCCTCGTTCGAGGCGAGACCGGCGGCCTCGGTCACCCGATCGGCGAGCGCGCCCGCGGCGGCGTCGGTGGTCGCCTCGGCGATCACGCGGACGATCGGCTCGGTGTTGCTCGGACGCACGTGGACCCAGCCTTCCGCGAAGTCCACGCGGACGCCGTCGGTGCGATCGACGCGTTCGTCGGCGAACGCGGCGGCGATCCGGTCGAGCGCCGGGGCGATCGCGGCGCGCCCCCCGGCCTCCGCGAGGTCCATCTTGCGCTTGAGCATGCGGTAGCGGGGCATCTCATCGACGATCGCCCCCAGGGAGCGCCCGTCCGCCGCCAGCAGATCGAGCACGAGCGCCATGGCGGAGAGCGAATCGCGAACCCAGCAGACGGGCGGGAAGATCACACCGCCGTTGCCCTCGCCGCCGATGATCGCGCCGGCCGCCTGCATGGCGCCCGCGACGTGCGCCTCGCCGACCGGCGTGCGGATGACGGAGGAGCCGGGGTACCGCGCCGCCAGGTCGTCGAGCATGCGGCTCGTCGAGAGGTTCGTCGCAAGCACGCCGCCGCCGGCGAGATCGAGCAATCGCCGGGCGGCGAGCACGAGCGTGTACTCCTCGCCGATGAAGCGGCCCCGCTCATCGACGATCGCGAGGCGGTCGGCGTCGGGATCCTGCGCGAAGCCGCACGCGGCGCCCTCGTCGCGCGTGCGCGCGGCGAGATCGCGGAGGTTCTCCTCGATCGGCTCGGGGGTGTGCGCGAACAAGCCGGTCGGCTCCCCGTTCATGTGGACGAGGTCGCAGCCCATCGCCTCGAGAAGCGAGCGGCCGGCCGCGCATCCCGCGCCGTTGATCGAATCGAGAACGACGCGGAACCCGGCGGCCCGGGCCCGGCCCGGGTCCACCGCGGCGAGCACGCGCGCGACGTGCACGCGGTTGCCGCTCCGGTCCGGCTCGGCGGTCGGCGCCGCCGGTCCGGCGTCGAGACGAGGACGCGCGCGGTATCGTTCGATGATCGTCTCCGCGTCGGCGGCGGGCGGGGCCAGCCCGTTGCGATCGAGGCACTTCAGCCCGTTCCACTGCGTGGGATTGTGCGAAGCCGTCACCACCATGCCCGCGTCCGCGCCGCGCTCGCCGATCATCACGCCGACGGTCGGCGTCGCGACGACGCCGAGGTCGATCACGCGGCAACCCGCCGACGCGAGCCCCTGCATGACCGCCATCGCGAGGTCGCATCCGGACGGGCGGCTGTCACGCCCGAGGCACACGAGGGGGGACGCGGGTCCGCCCCTTCCCTTCACGAAGCTGCCGAAGGCCGACGCGAACGCCCGCGCCACCGCGGGCGTCATGCTCTGCCCGACGATTCCCCGCGCGCCGGAGACCGTGAGCATCAGCGGAGCATCAGGAGACGGCGCCGTCATTCGCGACAGGATAGCAGGAGGCGGCAGAACCGCGCGGCGGCGGACGCCCCCGACGCCTTGGGGGGCCGCACCGGGCTCTGGTATAGTCCCGGATCGTGTACGAGATCTCCGTTCAGTCCGGCTTCCGGGCGGCCCACGCGATCGCGATGGGCGGTGAAGTCGAGGAGTCTCACGAGCACGATTGGGAGGTCGAGATCCTGCTCGCCGGCGACACGCTCGACAAGGACGGGCTCCTCTGCGACTTTCACGTCGCGGAGGAGGCGCTCGATCGCGTCATCGCCCCGTTCCGGAACGCGGACCTGAACCGCACACCACCCTTCGACGACCTGAACCCGACCGCGGAGAACGTCGCGCACCACCTCGCCGAACGGATCGACCAGGCACTGCGCGCGACGCTGGGCCACCGCGTCTCGGTGTCCGAGGTGGCGGTGACCGAGGCCCCGCGGTGCCGGGCCCGGTACCGACCGTGTCGCGTGCCGTGTCGCGTGGAAACGAGGAATCCATGAGCCCCGAGGAGCTGTCCTCGGAGCCGGACCTGGCCTCGACGCCCGGCGACACCGACGCGCCCCTTCAGCCGGCGGCCGAGCCGGAGTTCCTCAATCGCGAGATGCAGTGGCTGGAGTTCAACGCGCGCGTGCTGGATCTCGCGACGGATCCGCGCACGCCGCTGCTCGAACGCGTGCGGTTCCTCTCGATCTTCTCGACGAACCTCGACGAGTTCTTCATGAAGCGCGTGGGCGGTCTGCGCCGCCAGATCGAGGCGGGCATCGAGTTCGTCCGGTTCGAGCAGGTCGGTCCGCGCGAGCTGCTGCGGCTGATCCGCGAGCGCGTCGTGCCCATGACGAAGCGCGAGTCGAAGTGCTACCGCGACGAGATCCGGCCGGCGCTGGTCGAGGAAGGCATCGAGCTCCTCGGTTATGACGACCTGACGCCGAAGGAACTGCGCAAGGTCCGCAAGTGGTACCGGAGCAACGTGTTTCCGCTCCTCACGCCGCTCGCCGTGGATCCCGGCCACCGGTTCCCGTTCATCTCGAATCTCAGTCTCTCGCTCGGGCTGATGCTCCAGCGTTCCGGCGACGAGGAGCCGTTGTTCGCACGCGTCAAGATCCCCGAGGTCGTGGACCAGTGGCACCGGATCGACAAGGACGCCATGCGCTTCGTCCCGCTGATCGAGATCATCGAGAACAACTGCCAGGATCTCTTCCCGGGAATGGATATCCTCGAGCTGATGGCCTTCCGGGTCACGCGCAACGCGGATATCGAGAGCGACTTCGAGGACGCCGACGACCTGCTCTCGCAGATCCAGCTCCAGCTGCGCGAGCGCCGCTTCGCGCCCGTGGTCCGGATGCAGATCGCGAAGAAGGCGAGCCGGCGACTCCTCGTATTCCTCTCGGAGTCGATGGAGATCGAGCCGCGCGACATCTACGAGACCTCGAACCTGCTCGATTTCGGCTCGCTCGTGCAGATCGCCGATCTCCCGATCGCGCACCTGCACTTCAACCCATGGACGCCGGTGACGCCCGCGCGTCTCCGCGACAAGGAACGCGACATCTTCGAGGTGATTCGCCAGGAGGACGTCCTCGTCCACCATCCCTACGAGTCGTTCGACAGCAGCGTCGAGCGATTCATCGAGGAAGCGGCGGCCGACCCGAACGTGCTCGGCATCAAGCAGGCGCTCTACCGCACATCGGGAGACAGCCCGTTCATCCACGAGCTGATCCACGCGGCGGAGGCCGGGAAGCAGGTGGCGGTGCTCGTCGAGCTTCGCGCCCGCTTCGACGAGGCGCGGAACATCCACTGGGCGCGCAAGCTCGAGGACGCCGGCGTCCACGTCGCCTACGGCGTCGTCGGGCTCAAGACGCACACGAAGATCACGCTCGTCGTTCGCCGCGAGCACGACGGCCTGCGCTGCTACGCGCACGTCGGCACCGGCAACTACCACTCGAAGACCGCGCAGCTCTACGAGGACGTCGGCCTGCTCACGAGCGACCCCGCCATCACCCGCGACGTCGTCAACCTCTTCAACCACATCACCGGCCGGTCCGAGCTGCGCGACTACGAGAAGCTGCTCGTGGCCCCGCACGGCATGAAGATCCGCTTCCTCGAGCTGATCGACCGCGAGATCGAGCTGCACTCGCCGCGCAACCCGGGGCTCATCGTCGCGAAGATGAACCAGCTCCAGGACCGCGACGTCATCCAGGCGCTCTACAAGGCGAGCCAGGCCGGCGTGCAGATCGACCTCATCATCCGGGGGTTCTGCACGCTGCGCCCGGGCGTGCCGGGCCTCAGCGACAACATCCGGGTGACGTCGATCCTCGGTCGCTTCCTCGAGCACAGCCGCATCTACTACTTCCGCGGCGGCCACGAGGATCCGCTCGAGGGCGACTACTACATCGGATCCGCCGACTGGATGTACCGCAACCTCCACTACCGGATCGAGGCGATCACGCCGATCGAGGGCCGACCGCAGCGCGCCCGCCTCCACAGGATCCTCACCATCGCGGTCAACGACCACCGCCAGTGCTGGGACATGCGCCCCGACGGAACGTACGTGCAACGCAGCACGGACGGCTTCGACCCCGACGCGCCGGAGGCGATCGGAACCCATCGCGTCCTGATGGCCCTCGCCGTCGAGGAGGCCGGGAAGCGGTTCCGGGCGTAGGCGGCACGCGGCGGGCGGGGGACGGACACTTCCGCAGAGCGGACCCACGTCCCGGCGTCGCGGCCCTGGTAGTCCTCATCGTCCGCGTAGCCGCCGTGACGCTTGCAGCGAGGTTTGGCGACGCCGTCCACGGCGGAAATGATCGTGCTCCGGCGGCGTTCCAGTTCTTCAACGGGCTGCTCGCCCCGGACTGAGTCTCCTACGTCCAGTTGGACAAGAGCACGTCGACGTCACCAAGGTCCACCCAGCCGTCGCTGTTCAGGTCCGCCGGACACAGACCGCAGTGCCCCCACGCGCGAAGCATCCGGACGAGGTCCGTCACGTCGATCACGCCGTCGCACGTGAGGTCGCCCGGCGGGTCGCTGCGCGGAGTCAGAACGACGGCGTCGGAGTCGAC
>CAZXBB010000361.1:0-28117 GCA_964638815.1 uncultured Isosphaeraceae bacterium | reverse complement strand
CAGGTGGCACTCTGAGATCCATGATCTCCGTTGCTGCATCGAGAATCACCAGCTTGCGCTGAGCCGCTCGCTGCACCGGTCTCGAGAAACGGTGCGACGGCTCCCCTCGAAAAGCGCGCTCGGTCTCGCGGTCCCGGAAGCTCGGGATCATTCTCCACAAGCATGACGCACTCCGTTATCATCGTCAAGCGTCTGACGGGGCTGCTCTCGCGCCACATCAGCCTCGCTCGCTGGTGACAGCTTCGTTCGAATCACGCGTGTGAGCTGCAGGAGCAGCGCCGCCGCGCAACGGTGTGACCACGTCACCGCAACGACTCCGACCCTCCCCCTGCCCCCGCCCTGGAAGGGAGGGGGTCCTGCACGACGCAGCCCCCCGAACGTTCGAAAGACCCCCGCACCACGTGTTACGCCCCCATTGCGCACGGCCCCAAACGTCCTACACCAAGGCGGCATGGACGCCGCCGGTCGCGCGACTCCTGCAGACCCGGAGGGTCTGCGAAAACCAGCCCGACCCAGGCCCGAACGTTCCACGCGCAGGCGGCAGGATGCCGCCGTCGCACTAGCGGGTCGGAACGTCAAAGTGTGAGCTGCAGGATGCAGCGTCGCCGCGCGTGACGGGCAAAGGTGTGAACACCACGTCATGCCAAAAGGGGCTGCACGACGCAGCCCCTCGAACGTGCACCAACCTCCGCTCCACGCGTTACGCCCCCATCGCGCAGCCGCCGCGAACGTTCGAACGTCTACAAGTGACTCGGTTTCGCAGACTTCGGCGGACTACCGCTCTACGCGGTTCACCCGATTGATCCGCCTGTCGCTTTCTCGACCTGGAACCTCAGCAACAGCGTGGACGGGACAAAAAAGCGTTCATAACAGCACCCGCGAGCACGAAGTGGGGAGGAAAGGTGCGGAATTTCGTATCAGTTGCTCGACGGCGGCGTTCAGCTCAGTTGGCAGATAGAATGATCGCTCGCTCCCGGGACGAGCACCTCGTGAACGGAGTTGACGGATGACAACGATGCGCATGATCGGAGCCGCCGCGGCTGTTCTCGTCGCGGCGCCGGCTTTGGGCCAGGACCTGCTGTGGGACACCACCGGCGGGCAGGGCAACCGCTTGACCAGCGTCAGCTCGCGCACCCTCCTGGACGGCGAAATCGTCCAGGACACCGAGGTCGCCGACGACTTCCAGGTGTTCGGCGCCGTAGAGCGGCTGGTCATGCACGGGAGCAACTGCACGCAGTGCACGCAGCCGGAGCTCGTCGGCGTCTTCGTGCACTTCTACGAATGGACGGCCGACGGTCCCGGTGCGCTCCAGGCCGAGCACTTCGTCGGCGCCGACGACCCCGACTTCGTCTACGACCGGGACCTTCCGCGGCTTCTCGACATCACGCTGCCGGAGGCGTTCCAGGCGAGCGGCTGGCACTTCGTCTCGGCGCAGCTGGTTGTCGAGGGCTTCTCCAGCCTCTGGGCGATGATCCAGGCCAACCGCGAGAACCCGATCAACGCGTCGGTGCACTTCCGCGACAATCTCGACGGGGACGGCTGGGCCCAGGACGAGTTCTTCGGGACGCCGGAGTTCTCCGACTTCAGCTTCGAGCTCTACGGCGATGCGGCGCCCTTCATCGGCGGACTTTCGATCGGCGAGACCACGCGCAGCGGTCGCGTGGTCATCAGCGGATCCGGCTTCGGGAGCGACCCGGGCGACAGCACCGTGCTCATCGACGGCCACGAGGCGATCGTCACGCAGCGTCTGGGCAACGAGGTTCACGCCTACGTGCCGGAGGAGGCGTCGATCGGCACGGTGACCGTGCAGGTCGTGACACTGCAGGGACCGAGCAACACGGTCAGCCTCGACGTCGTGCCCCGCGCCGCCGACGGCCGCGTCCTGTGGCGCTTCCAGATGGACGACCGCGGCACGCTCCAGTACATCGGCCGCGCTCCCGACGGAACGCTCTACGTGAGCGACGGTCTCGTCGTGTACGCGCTGAGCGCCGAAGGAGCGCTCCTGTGGATCTCGACCGACGCGTGGGGCGGCCGGCCCATGAGCATCGGAACCGACGGGACCATCTACACGGGCATCGGCCACGCGCAGTCGGCGTCGCGGACGATCGTCGCCCTCGACCCCGACGGCTCGACGAAGTGGTCGTTCACGCCGCCGCAGCCCGGCGGCCTGCTGAGCGGCCCCAACGTCGGACCCGACGGCAACATCTACGCCGTGCAGGAGGCGCTCGACTCCGGCGGCTTCGGCGCCTTCTCGCTCGATCCGGACGGCAACCTGCGCTGGTCGAACCAGGGCGATCCAATCATCCACAGCGACCCCGGCGACAACGGCGCCGTCGCCTTCGCGGACGATCGCGTGTACGTGGGCGTTGTGACCGACGCGGACACCTCGCCCGTACTCTGGACGTTCGACTTCGACGGCGACCAGCTCTGGACCACCTGGCCGTTCCAACCCACCTCGGGCGGCAACCATCCCGTCGTCGATCCCTTCGGGCGCGTCGCGTTCCGCTGGGGACAGACGGGCATGCGCGTGCTCTCCGTCGACGGCGAGGAGGAGTGGATCACGTTGCATCCCAACGGCGCCAGTGCCACCGTGCGCCCCGGCGTCGACTCGGCGGGCAACATCTACAGCGGCGACTTCATCGGCGTCGAGCTCTGGTCGCTCGATCCCGACGGCAGCACGCGCTGGGTGCAGCCCTCGAGCGGCGAGCTGCTCAGCCAGCTCGGCGTGTCGCCTGACGACGAGGTGATCGTCGCCGGCGGAAGCGTCGGCTTCGGCGAGCCGGGCTGGGTCCGCGGGTACTCCACCGCGGACGGCGCCCAACTGTGGGACATCGACCTTCCGGCCGAGAACGGAGCCCTGCAACGGACGGCCACGAAGGACCCGGTCTTCTCCGCCGATGGGGCGACGGCTTACGTGACGACGCAGTTCGCCGGCGCCGTGAACGACTACGGCTACGTCTGGGCCATCGCCACGGGTGATCCGCGCGTCGGCGACGTCACCGGCGACGGCGCCGTGGACATCGGCGACCTCCTGGCCCTGTTGTCGGCGTGGGGTCCGTGCCCGCCGCCGCCGGCGTCGTGCCCGGCGGACCTGGACGGGAGCGGCACCGTCGGCATCGCGGATCTGCTGGTGCTGCTCGCGAACTGGGACTGAGCGCCGAGATCGGGCACATCCCCCACGATCGCCTCCGTTGCGGGCCAGCGGTCGGCGGCCCGCCCGCGGATGACATGCGTGCGTCTTCGCCGCGCCTGGGGATATGAACGCAGACATGGGGGTACCATGACAGCGGCTCAGCGGGTCTTCCCTGAGCCCGGCGTCCTCCCTGGTTCTTCTCCGAGCAACTCCATTATGGAACTCCCTCGTCGCACGCGCGGTGATGAACTGCTCAAGCCTGGTGAACTGACCGCCCTCCGCCAGCGACTGCGGAAAGTCGCGCCCCGGCATGATCTGGTCACGGTGATCGCGTGTGCATTCGACCACCGCACGCGGATGCTGCCATTCATCTTCGCGGACAAGCGCATGGCCCCGGCCGGTGTCCGCGCGATCGGGTCGGCTCTCGTCGATGCCGGGTTCGAGAAGACACGCATCGTCCTTCAGCAGTGGAACAGGAACTTCCGCCCGTCGCGCATGCGGCTGGATGGCAGGATCCCGGACATGTTCCTGGTGTCGAGCATGCACCTGCACTACGAGCGATGCATGGAACTGATCGCCGATGCCCATCGCATCGATAGGGAGCATCGCCCGCTGATCATCGCGGGCGGACCCAAGTGCGTGTACGAACCCTGGCACGTCTTCAGCGCAGACCCGACCGATCCGGCAAGCGCCGACGTCGCGGTCACAGGCGAGGAGTACGTCCTGCTCAGCCTGTTAGACGTCCTTCTGTCCTTCCGCGCCGGAAGCGGTTCGATGCTCGCCGCCTTCCACCGTGCGCGCGACAGCGGAGCCCTCGAGTCAATCCCTGGACTCGTGTACGCGCGCGGCGACCGTAACGGAGTGGCGGAGGAGCTGATCGACACCGGAACTCAACGATTGCTGGGCGACCTCGACGAGCTGCCTGACCCCGTTGCAGGCTACGCGCTGCTCGAACCGCCCGGCCGGGGAACTGACCTGGGCCCGCAAGCGCTTGCCGCCAGCCGGGTGCGCAAGCTCAGCCCGATCAGCTCGATCGTGCTCACGTTCGGCTGCAAGTTCGCCTGTCCTTACTGCCCCATCCCCGCTTACAACCAGCGCCAGCATCGCACCAAGAGCGGAGAGCGCATGGCCGAGGAGATGTGGCGATTGAACAAGACCTACGGTCTGCGTCACTTCTTCGGAGCCGATGACAACTTCTTCAACAACAAGGCCCGCACGCTCGGGATCGTCGAGACTCTGGCCCGGGCCAGCTTCGAGGGAGTTCAGCTCCGCCACAAGGTCCGCTGGCACACCGAGGTGACTGTGCACGACACGCTCCAGCTCGCCGAGCACCTGCCCCTGATGCACGAGTCCGGCTGCCGCGCTCTGTGGCTGGGTGTCGAGGACATGACGGCGACGCTCGTGAAGAAGGGGCAGAGCGTCGACAAGACCAACGAGGCATTCCATCGGCTTCGGAACGCGGGGATCTGCCCGATGCCGATGATGATGCACTACGACGAGCAGCCGCTCTACACGCGCAAGGACGACCGCGGGCTGCTCAACCAGGTCAACCTGCTGCGGAAGGCCGGCGCAGCCTCCATGCAGATCCTGATGCTGACTCCCTCGCCCGGGACGAAGCTTTACGTTGGAACCTATACGTCGGGGCAGGTGTACGATCGCGTGGGAGGCCGCCCGGTGAGGCCGTACATGCACGACGGCAACTACGTGATTGCGTCTCACCACCGCCAGCCCGCTTTCAAGCAGCTCAACATCCTCACGGGCTACGCGTTCTTTTACAACCCGCTGTGGCTGCTGCTGTCGCTGCTGAAGAAGTCGAAGTTGGGCGACCGGCCGGCGGGCATGCAGGTAGCAGGCATCCTGGGCGTGACGCAGAACTTTCGGCGCACGCTGGGTTGGGCGTTCCGGCTGATGTTCAGGAAGATCGAACGTCTGAGCGAGGCGCCCGCGAGTCCGATTCCGCTGCGCCGTATCGGAGAGGACGGGCCAACTCCTCAGCCGCCATTCGTCTCGGTGACCACCAGGCGATCTTCACCGCGCAGCGAGACCCGCGGGTCGCTGCCGCCGAGCAACACGCCATGTGAGCGCGCAGGCGCTGAGCGCCACGCTCCATGACGTCGTACCAGCCCGCGGGCTGGCCTTGACCGGAACCGCGACATGAAGACACGCCTTGCATTCGCCGCCCTCGCCGGCACGCTCGCCGCCCTTGCCGGCACGCTCGCCGCCACCCCCGCCCCCCCCGCCACCCCCGCCGCCCTCGCCGCCCTCGCCCCCGCCGCCTCACCCCCGATCGGCCCCCTCGAACGCTACGACCCGAAGATGTACGACGTGCGGTTCGAGGTCGAGGTGAACACGCAGATCCCGTGGGGACAGGACGACCCGCGATACCGGTCGCCGCGCGACAGCCGGCCGTTCGTCTGGGGCGGAACGATCCGCGTGACCGATGCGCCGATCGTCATGCCGGTCGTGTTCGAGGGCGCGTACCACCAGGTCGCGCGGGACACCGTCGGCGGCCACCTCTGGCTCCAGCTTCATCCCGACCCCAGCGTCGCCGATCGGTTCCGGATCGACTCCGGCGCGCCGTTCGACACGCACCTCGCGGTGCTGCCCATCGTCAACTTCG
The DNA here is from genome assembly GCA_964638815.1 of uncultured Isosphaeraceae bacterium. GTDB lineage: Bacteria > Planctomycetota > Phycisphaerae > Phycisphaerales > SM1A02 > CAZXBB01. The sequence continues at coordinate 22,364 of CAZXBB010000361.1, read as the reverse complement.
TCGGCAAGCAGTTCCGGTGGGATCTCCTCTACCGGATGCAGAGCTTCTCGTGCCGCATCGACGAGGAGGCCGCCGCGCGCGTTGCGTGGCCGCGCGAGTGGACCGAGGCCGTGAAGGACGGGCTGCGGCCCCAGTTCTTCATCGAGTCCGACGATCCGATCTTCGCCGCGACGGTCGAGCGCGTCGCCGGCAGCGAGCTGCGCATGGTGCCGCCCTATTACGCGGCGAAGGACCTCGTGCGTTACTGCATCAAGGAGATGACCGTCAGCGGCAGCGGCGTCCGGCGCGGCCGCGCCGGCGTTCTGCACGGGATGGAGCTCGTCGGCGCGAAGCAGGCGGCGCTCCAGCGGCGCGGCACCGAGCACGACCTCGTCTGCGTGTGCGTCGCCGTACTGCGCGCGGCGGGCATTCCCGCGCGCCCCGTCATCGGCGTCGAGGAGGACAAGCGAGGTCGCAACACGTTCGTCTCGTGGGCCGAGTTCTATCTGCCGGAGGCGGGTTGGGTCCCGTTCGATCCGGAGGTGATGCGGGGCAAGGGCCTGCACCGCCACGTTCGCGAGCCGTGGCCGGAGTTCGGCACGCTCGACGATCTCAACGAGCGCGTTCCGCTCGCCTACCACTTCATCCCGCCGCGCGCGGTGCAGTCGCCGATGAACGCGGCGTTGTGGGGCTGGGATCCGCGCCCGAACGGCGCGCCCGACGCGGAGCAGTTCATACGGGTCACGGTGAGCGGGCGCGGGGCCGGGGTCGAGGATCCGCGCTGAGTCCCGGGCCGCCGCCGTCGGTCGGACTAGGTCCCGTTCTGCTCCAGCCGCGCCCGCGCGACGGCGATCGCCGCCCGCACCCGTTCGGGCGCCGTGCCGCCGTGCACGTCGCGTTTCGCGAGGCCGGCGTCGATGGTGAGGTGCTCGCGCACGTCGCCGTCGATCTGCGGCGCGACCGCGGCCATCTCCTCGATGGAGAGCGCCTCGAGGGTCGCGCGCGTGCTGATCGCCTGGCGGACGATGCGACCCACCTGCTCGTGTGCGGTGCGGAAGGGCACGCCGCGGGCGACGAGGTAATCGGCGAGCTCCGTCGCGTTCGCGTGTCCGCCCGCCGCGGCGGCGCGGGTGACGTCGTCGTGAACGCGCAGGCCGTCGAGGACCGGAGGGAGCACCGCCAGGCACAGTCCGAGCGCGTCCATCGCCGCGAAGAGCGGCGCCTTGTCCTCCTGCATGTCCTTGTTGTACGCGAGCGGCAGCCCCTTGAGGGTCACGGCCACCGCGACGAGGGCGCCGATCGCGCCGCCCGCCTTGCCGCGCAGCAGCTCGAGCGCGTCGGGGTTCTTCTTCTGCGGCATCAGCGACGAGCCGCTGGTGACGGCGTCCGACAGCTCGATGAAGCCGGCCTCGGCGCTGTTGAAGAAGATGAGATCCTCCGCGAGCCGGCTGAGGTGAACCGCGCAAAGCGCGATCGCGGCGAGCGTCTCCACGACGAAGTCGCGGTCGGAGACGGCGTCGAGGCTGTTCGTCGTGGGGCCCTCGAAGCCGAGCTGCCGGGCCAGCTCATCGCGGTCGATGCGATACGTCGTGCCGGCGAGCGCGCCGGAGCCGAGCGGGCAGCGGGCCATCCGCCGCGACGCGTCCGAGAGTCGCTCGACGTCGCGGTCGAGCATCTCGTAGTAGGCGAGACACCAGTGCCCGAAGAGCACCGGCTGAGCGCGCTGGAGGTGCGTGTAGCCGGGCAGCACCGTGTCCATCTCGCGCTCGGCGAGCGCGACGAGCGAAGCCTGCGCGGCGTGGAGCTCACCGATGCGATGCCGGATGTGCTGCATCGTCCCCAGCCGGAGGTCGGTGGCCACCTGGTCGTTGCGGCTGCGTCCCGTGTGGAGCTTCCGGCCGAGCGCGCCGACACGCTCGATGAGCTCGCGCTCGACCCACGCATGAATGTCCTCGTCCGCCGCGCCGCGCAGACGCTCCGGTTTCGTCTGGGCGGTGAGGCCGATCTCGCGGAGCGCTGCCCGGAGCCTGGCCGCCTCGTCAGCGCCGAGGACGCCGGCGTCGTGCAGCGCCGCGGTCCACGCGATCGAGCCTTCCACGTCCTCGCGCACGAGGCGGGCGTCAACGGGCAGCGAATCGTTGAGCGCGGTGAAGCGCGCGTCGTCGGCCTCCTCAAATCGTCCGCCCCGCATCGTCATGCGCCGACCACCTCCGTGCGGCGAGCCGCGATCCGTCCCGGCAGGGAAAGGAGCCGGATGAAGCCCCCGGCGTCGCGCTGATCGTACACCGCGTCCGCGCCGAAGGTTGCGTAGTCGGCGGCGTAGAGGCTCCGCTCCGACCGGCGCTTCACCGGCGTCGCCGCACCCTTGTAGAGCCGCACGACGACCTCTCCGGTGAGCGGTTCCGCGATCTTCTGCGCGCACACCGTCAGCGCCTCGCGCAGCGGGGAGAACCACTGACCCCGGTAGATCAGCTCCGCGAACTCCAGCCCCACCTGCTGCCGGAAGCGCAGCGAGTCGCGGTCGAGCACGATCTCCTCGAGGCTCCGCAGCGCCTCGGTGAGAACGGTCCCGCCGGGCGTCTCGTAGCAACCGCGCGACTTCATGCCGACGACGCGGTTCTCCACGAGATCAACCCGTCCGACGCCGTGCCGGCCGGCGCGTTCGTTGAGCGTCGCGACGAGGTCCTCCGCGTCGAGCGTCACGCCGTCCACGCTCACCGGGCGGCCCTTCTCGAAGCCGATGGTGACTTCCTCCGCCTCGTCCGGGGCCTGCTCGGGCGAGGACGTGAGCAGCCACATCTCCTCCGGCGGCGCGAGCCACGGGTCCTCGAGGTCGCCGCCCTCGTGTGAGCAGTGCCAGAGATTGGCGTCGCGGCTGTAGATCTTCTCGACGCTCGCCGAGCACTCGATGTTCCGCACCCGCAGGTACTCGAGCAGGTCCTCCCGCGACTTGAGATCCCACTCGCGCCACGGGGCGATGACCTTCAGGTGCGGCGCGAGCGCGGCGTAGGCGCACTCGAACCGGACCTGGTCGTTGCCCTTGCCCGTGCACCCGTGCGCGACCGCGGTCGCCCCGGTCTCGAGCGCGACCTGGACCTGCGCGCGGGCGAGCACCGGGCGCGCGATCGCGGTGCCGAGCAGATAGCGACCCTCGTAGACCGCCCCCGCCATCAGCGCGGGCCACGCGCACTCCTCGAGGAACGCGCGCTTCAGATCGACGACGTGGCACTGGCTCGCGCCGGAGCGGATGGCCTTCTCCTCGACTCCGGCCAGCTCGGCCGCGCCCTGACCGACATCGCCGACGACCGCGATCACTTCGCAGCCGTGGTTCTCGATGAGCCAGGGGACGATCGCGGAGGTGTCGAGACCGCCGGAATACGCGAGGACGACTTTGTCGGGCATGGTCATGGGTGAAGCTCGGGAGAGGTTGAGATTCGGGGGACTCGGGGGGGTTCTTCGGGGGGTTCTCGGGGGGTTCTTCGGGGGGGTTCTCGGGGGGAACCGGGGGAGACGCGGGGAACGCGGCCGTCAGGACGCCATGCGACGGAACCGCTGGAGCAGCGCCCTCGCGTGCTGGTCGGACCTCGCAGCCACGAAAATCGTGTCGTCCCCCGCGATGGTGCCCATGACCTCCTCGGGCCGGGCGCGGTCGATCTCGACGGCCAGCGCGTTCGCGTGACCGGGAGCGGTGCGCAGGACCACCATCGACCCACCGCATTCGGAGTCGAGCAGCTCGCGGGCCATCGCGCGTTCAAGGCTCGGGCCGGCGCCGTTCGTCGCGGCCGGGCCCGGCGGCAGGTAGCCGTGCGGCCCCTTCGTGACGCCCAGCTCCCGCAGGTCACGGGACAGCGTCGCCTGCGTCACCGCCGTCCCCTCGGTCGCCAGCCGCTCGCGCAGGGCCTCCTGGCTCCGGATGGCGTGGCCGGAGATGAGATCGAGAATCCGCTGATGGCGTCGGGAGCGGGTCATGAATGCATGAATATACGGTGCGATGCATAATCATGTCAAGCGGCGACCGGGAAGTCCATCTCCTCGCGCCACAGACCGCCCAGCCCGCCCGGCTTGCCCCGTCCCGCGGCTGGAGGACGCGGATCGTCCGGGTGCCGGACAAAAGCGGTGAATTCTCGGAGCAAGGGGCTTGACGGCCGGGCGACGGGCCCTATCCTCATGTGCACAAGAGAGAGAGAGAGCTTCGCCGGAGTCGCAAGACAAAGGCGAACACACCGATGAGAGAGAGATTTCTTGTCGGTGTTCTCTTTTTTGGAGCCCGGCCCGGCCCCTTGGCCCCCCCTCTTGGTCCTGCCCGGCCCCCGGCCCTCACGATCGGCGCGAGCCGGTTTTTTTATGCGCGCATCCGGCGTCCGGCTCCGGCCGCGTGAATTGATCCCCACGCTGCGAGCCGATATACGACGCACCTTGACGATGGAGACCAGAACCAGACGGCCGTTCTTCATCGTCGGGATGCCGCGCTCCGGCACGACGCTGCTCCAGGCGATGCTGATGTCGCTGCCCGGCCTCTACGTGGTGAACGAGGCCCAGGTGATGTCGTTCGTCTACCGGCACCGCCGGAAGTTCGGCGACCTCGACGACGCCGCCGGCTTCGACCGCACGATCGCCGCGATCCGCGACGTCTGCGCGGCGACCGAGCTGCCCGTCGACTGGCCGGCGCTCGAGGCGGAGCTGCGCGCAACCCCGCGCACACACGTGCAGCTCTTCGACACGCTGCTCTTCCACATCCAGCAGCGCCGCGGCGCGCGGCGCGTGGGCGACAAGACACCGCCCCATCTCCTGTACGTGGACGAGCTGCTCGCCGCCTTCCCCGACGCACAGGTCATCACCATCATTCGCGACGGTCGCGACGTCGCCGTGAGCCAGCGGATCTTCGACGAGCCGGTGATCAACGTCGCGATCCGGTGGCGGCTGTATCAGCGTCGCCACTTCCGCCTCGCCGCGAAGTACTCGCCCGGGCAGTACACGCATGTCCGTTACGAGGATCTCGTGCTGCACCCGCAGCGCGAGCTGGAGCGGCTCTGCGCGTTCCTCGACGAGCCGTTCGACGCGTCGGTCCTGGACTACCACGAGCGCACCCACACCGGCTTCGCCAGACGCGAGAGCCACAAGCTCCGGACGCTCGAGCCGGTCACCGGCGACCGCATCGGCCGCTACCGGGAGAAGCTCTCGCGGAACGATATCGCGATCTTCCAGGCGGTCGCCGGCGGGTGTCTCCGGCAGCTCGGCTACCCGATCGAGCCCATCTCCCCGATCCGCGGCGCGGTGCTCGCCGCCGCGGCGCTGCCCGGAGGCCTCCTCACGCGGCGGCGGAACCAGCGGAAGATGCTCGCGCGGGCGCTCAAGAGCGCCGACGCCCCGACGCAGGCCTGACTACCATCCTCACGATGCGCGAATGCGTCCACGACGACCGCGAACGGGTCGAGCGCGGCCCGGACCGCGCCGGTCGCCCCAGCGGGCGGCGCGTCACGCCCGAGCGTATGGACGATCCGAATCTCCCCCGCCTGGAGCACGACCGCGCGCTCACCGGTCTCGCCCGGCTCAACCGGCTCAGCGGGAGCGCCGGGATCGTCTGGCGCGCCATCGCCGACCTCCTGCCGTCGTCCCCGCCGCCGCTTCGCCTGCTCGACGTCGCGACCGGCGGCGGCGACGTGGTCGTCGCGCTCGCGCGCCGGGCGGAACGTCGCCGGAAGACGCTCGCCGTCACCGGCTGTGACGTCAGCGCGGTCGCGCTCGCGCACGCCGCCCGGCGTCTCCAAAGCGCCGGCGTGCACGGGAGCGTCCGGCTCGTTCGCGCCGACGCGATCCGCGACGAGCTTCCCGCCGGCCACGACGTCGTCGTCACGTCGCTGTTCCTCCACCACCTCGACGACGCGACGATCATCACCGTGCTGCGTCGCCTCGCCGCCGCCGCGCGACGGCGCGTCGTCGTGAACGATCTCGAGCGCGGATGGCTGAACCGCGTGCTCGTGGGTCTCGCGGGGCGGCTCGTTACGCGCTCGCCCGTCGTCCACGAAGACGGTCCGCGCTCGGTCCGCGCAGCGTTCACCCGTGCGGAGCTGCTCGATCTCGCGCGACGTGCCGGGCTCGACGACGCCGTCGTGCGTCGCGTGCGGCCGTGCCGCCTCCTCCTGACGTGGGACCGGCGATGATCGCGCCTCCGCCCCTGGCCGCCCCGGTCGCCCCGGTCGCCCTGACCGCCCTGGCCGCCCCCGTCGCCCGGGTCGCCGCCGCCCCCCCCGTCGTGGACGTGCTCGTCATCGGCGCCGGGCCCGCCGGCAGCGCCGCCGCGCACGCGGCGGCGCGGGCCGGGGCGAGCGTCCTGCTGGTGGACAAGGGCGTCTTTCCGCGCGACAAGGTGTGCGGGTGCTGCGTGAATGCCGAAGCAGTTCGCCTCGTCGCCGCGATGGACGCGAGCGACGCCCTCGCCGACACCGGCGCGGTTCCGCTCGAGCGCGTCGAGCTGCGCGCCGCCGGTCGCAGCGCGACGCTGCCGACCGCGGGGCTCGCCGTGTCGCGGGCCGCGCTCGACGCGGCGCTCGCTCGCGCGGCGGTCGCTGCCGGCGCGTCGTTCCGGGACGGCACGATCGCGACGATCGGCCCGGCCGACGGCGCGGCGCGCGTCGTCACGCTGCGCGCGCCGGGGGGCGACAGCGTCGTCCGCGCGGGCGGCGTGATCGTCGCGACCGGTCTCGGCCCGGCCCGCGGCGGGCGCCGCCGCGCCACGGCGCGCGTCGGCGTCGGCGCGGTGCTGCCCGCGGCGTCCGCGTGCGCGCCGCGCGGCGTCGTCACGATGGCGTGCGCGGGCGGCGGTTACGTCGGCAGCGTCGGGCTGGAGGATGGACGACTCGACGTCGCCGGCGCGCTCAGCCCGCGTCTGATCCGCGACTCCGGCGGCGCGGCCCGTGCGGTGATCGGGATCCTCGAACGGGCCGGCGTGCCTTTGCCGGACGGCGTCGGGGACGCGCGCTGGCGGGGAACGCCCCTTCTCACGCAGGCGCCGGCGGTCGTCGCCGCGCCGCGTCTCCTGCGGGCCGGCGACGCGGCCGGCTCCGCCGAGCCGTTCACCGGCGAGGGCATCGAGTGGGCGCTGCGCGGGGGTCGCGCGGCCGGCGAGCTCGCCGCGGAGACAAGCCGGGACGGCCGCGACCCGGCGGCGGCGTGGCCGGCACGTCACCGCCGTCTCCTGGTTCGCCACCACGCGCGGTGCCGCGTCGTGACGGTGGTGCTCCGCTCGCCGGTCGCGATCCGCGCGGGCATCGGTCTCCTGCGTCGCTGGCCGGCGCTCGCGAGCCCGATCCTCGGGGGGGCGTCGCCGTGAGCGTCCGTCTGCTCGGAATCGGCACGGCGGCGCCGGCGCGCTCGATCGGGCAGGACGACGCCGCCGAGCTCGCCGCCGGCTGCTGCGCGGCATCGACGCAGCAGGCGAAGGTGCTTCGCGCGCTCTTTCGACGCACGTCCATCACGCGACGGGGCATCGCCCTGCTCGAGTCCGACGACACCGTCGCGGACCTTCGCCGCTTCTATCCGCGCGCGGCCGACTGCCTCGAAACGCGCGACGGGCGCGGGCCGACCACGGGCGAGCGCATGACGCAGTACGAGCGTCTCGCGCCGCCGCTCGCCGTGCGGGCGTGCCGCGCCGCCCTCGCCGACGCGACCATCGCCGCGGGCGACGTCACGCATCTCGTCACCGTCTCCTGCACGGGGTTCGCCGCCCCCGGCGTGGAGCGCGAGCTGATTCGCGCACTCGCTCTGCCTCCCGCCATCCGGCGGACGGCCATCGGGTTCATGGGCTGCCACGGCGCGCTCAACGGGCTCCAGTCCGCCGCGGCCATCGTCGGCGCCGATCCCACCGCGCGCGTGCTCGTCTGCGCGGTCGAGCTGTGCAGCCTGCACTTCCAGTACGGCTGGCACCCGGACCGCCTCGTCGGCAACGCGCTCTTCGCGGACGGGGCGGCGGCAGTCGTCGTGGGCCGCGGCGACCCGGGGGGCGCGGGGGACACGGGCGAGCCGGGCGACGCGCGCGACGCGCGGGACGCGGGGGACGCGAGGGACGCGGGGGACGCGAGGGACGTGTGGTCGTTGCAGGGCACCGCGTCGCGGGTGATCGACGGCACCGACGGCGAGATGAGGTGGACGATCGGCGACCACGGCTTCGTGATGACGCTCTCGCGTCGCGTGCCGGCGACGATCGCGACGCACCTGCGGCCGTGGATCGACGACTGGCTCGCGGACCACAGGCTGACCGTCGGCGGGGTCGGGTCGTGGGCCATCCACGCCGGCGGCCCCCGCATCGTCCGCGCGGTCACCGAGCGGCTCGCGATCGCCCCCGCGTCGTCGCGCGCCGCCCGCGCCGTGCTCAGCGCGCGCGGCAACATGTCGTCGGCGACCATCCTTTTCATCCTCGATCGCCTTCGGCGCGACCGGGCGCCGCTGCCCTGCGTCGCCCTCGGCTTCGGACCGGGGCTGGTCGCGGAGGCCGCCCTGATCGACCGGGAATCCTGATCGACCGCGAACGAGGGCGCGTCGCCCCTCCACGATCCGTTGCCGTTATCGTGCCGGACATGCCGCTCGCCGACCTCCGCCCCCAGGCAGTCCGCCGCTCCCGCGCGGAGCAGGTCGCGCACCTGTCGTCCTTCGAACTCGAACTGAGATTCTCGGCCGGGATCTGGTTCTTCTCGCCGCCGTTCAGCCGGTTCCACGCGAAGTACCAGCCCGATCTCGACATCGAGGCGCGGCTCGCGATCGCGGCATCGCTCGCGGACGACGGGCTCGCCGGGCTCGAGGCACATTACCCGAACGAGATCAACGCCGACAACGTCGAGCTGTGGCGGTCGTTCACCCGCGACACGGGCATCCGCCTCGTCACCGTGATCCCCCTGCTCTTCTGGGACGGGCAGTTCGAGTGGGGATCGCTCTCGAACCCGATCGCGAAGCACCGGAACGCGGCGGTCGCGCGCGCGAAGGAGGCATTCGCCCTGAACCTCGAGCTCGACACCGACTTCGCCGTCGTGTGGCCGGGCATCGACGGGTACGAGCACGGCTTCGGTCTGGACTTCGCGGCGATGCGCGACCGCTTCGCCGCCGGCCTCGCCGAGGCGATGGATTCCGCGCCGGGCGTGCGCGTGGCGTTCGAGCCGAAGGCGTACGAGCCGCGCGGGCACATTCTCTACGGCACCACGCCCGAGGGCGTGCTGCTCGGGCACCAGGTCGAGGCGCGGCTCACGCATGCCGAGAACCGCGCGCGGCTCGAGGAAGGCCACGCGCTGTGCTGCATGAACCCCGAAATCGGCCACATGCTGATGAGCTACGAGGATCTCGGCTACGCGTTCAGCTGGCCGCTCTCGGAGGGACGGCTCGCCCATTCCCACTGGAACAGCCAGCCGCTCGGCAACTACGACCAGGATCTCAACGTGGGGGCGATCTCGCCGGAGCAACTGGAGTCGGCGCTGTACACGCTCAAGATGCACGGCTACCGCGGCTACTTCGGCATCGACATCAACCCGGAGCGCATGCCCGTGGCGACGGCGCTGCGCATCTCGATGGACGCGATGCGGGCGGCGAACGATCGCGTCAACGCGCTCGATCACGAGGCGATCCTCTTCGCTCACGACCATCCCGACCGTACGCGGGGCTGGATCGAGGCGTACATGGTCCGCGCGCGGGCGCGGGACGCCGGAATCCTCGCGCCCCTGCCGCGGCCGGACGGTCTTTGACGGCGCCATGAGCTACCTCCTCGGCATCGACGTCGGCACCAGCGGCACGAAGGCCCTGCTCGTCGATGACGCCGGCGCCGTCGTCGCGTCCGCGACGCACGAGTACGTGCTCTCGACGCCACGGCCGCAGTGGTCCGAGCAGTCCCCGGAGGACTGGTGGAACGCGGCGATCGCGAGCATCCGCGCGGTGCTTGTGCAGGCGAACGCGACGGGCGGCGACGTCGCGAGCGTCGGCCTCACCGGGCAGATGCACGGCCTCGTGCTGCTCGACGCCCGCGGCCGCGTGCTCCGCCCCGCCATCCTCTGGAACGACCAGCGCACCGCGAAGCAGTGCGCCGAGATCCACGAGCGCGTCGGGCGCGCGACCGTGATCGCCGTCACCGGCAAGCCGGCCCTCACCGGCTTCACCGCGCCGAAGATCCTCTGGGTGCGCGAGCACGAGCCGGAGGTCTGCGCCGCAGCGCGTCACCTTCTCCTGCCGAAGGACTATGTGCGCTACCGCCTCACCGGGGCGCTCGCGATGGACGTCGCCGACGCGTCGGGCACCTCGCTGTTCGACGTCGGGCGTCGCGCGTGGTCGGACACGATGATCGACGCGCTCGAAGTGCCGACGGCGTGGCTGCCCGAGACTGTGGAGTCGCCCACGGTGTGCGCGGCCGTGAGCGACGCCGGCGCGGAGGCGTGCGGCCTGCGCACCGGCACGCCCGTCGTCGCGGGCGCGGGCGACCAGGCGGCGGAAGCCGTCGGGTGCGGCGTCGTGGACGACGGGACCGTATCCGTCACGATCGGCACGTCCGGCGTTGTGTTCGCTTCGACGGCGTCGTTCCGCACCGATCCCGACGGTGCGCTGCACGCGTACTGCCACGCGGCGCCGGGGGTCTGGCACGTGATGGGGGTCATGCTCTCCGCGGGCGGCAGCGTGCGCTGGTACCGCGACACGCTCGGGCAGGCAGAGGTCGCCCGGGCGGCGGAAACCGGCGGCGATGCCTACGACCTGCTCGTCGGCGACGCGGCCGGAATCCCACCGGGAGCGGAGGGACTCGTGTTCCTCCCCTACCTCGCGGGCGAGCGCACGCCCCACGCCGATCCCGACGCGCGCGGCGCGTTCGTCGGTCTCACGCTGCGGCACACCAGGGCGCACATGACCCGCGCGGTCATGGAGGGCGTGACGTTCGGGCTGATGGACGCGCTGGGGCTCGTCCGGGCGCTCGGCACGCCGGCGCCGCGGGTGCGCGTCTCCGGCGGCGGCGTGCGGAGCGCGGTGTGGCGCCAGATGCTCGCGGACGTCTTCGACGCCGAGGTGGTTACGGTGAACGCGACGCAGGGCGCGGCGTTCGGGGCGGCGCTCCTCGCGGGCGTCGGCGTCGGCGTCTTCCCGGGCGTGCCGGAAGCTGCGCGCTCGGTCGTACGCGAGACCGGCGCGACGCGGCCCGGTGCGCAGGCCCCCGCCTACCGCGCGGTGTACGAACGTTACCGCGCGCTCTACCCCGTGCTCGCGCCGGAGTTCCGGGCGCTCTCCGCGCTGGCCCGGAAATGAAAACCGGCGGGCCTCCGTGCCTGCCGGCTTCACTCTGTCTCTGTCTCTCGCCGCTTCGTCAGAACGAACCTACGCCGCCGCCACCTTGCCGGCGCGGCGGTTGCGTCCCACGGTGCGCTGGTCCGCCGTCGCGCGCCGGTCGCGCTGCGACTCAAGCTTCTCGACGAGCTCGCGGGGCGTCTTGACCCACAGGTCGGCGCCGATCTCCTCGGCGAGGCCTTCGGCACGGTTGAACACGCCGCCGCCGACGACCACCTGCATGTCGGGACACGCGTTGACCTTCCGGATGCTGTCGATGAGCGTGCGGATATTCGGCGCGTCGCCCGGGGAGGAGCCGAACATGAGGAGGATGTCCGGACGGTGCAGCCCCACCTCTTCCATGATCTCGTCGTTGGCGACGCCGCCGCCACTGAAGTACACCTCGTACCCGTCGGCCTCGACGAGGTCCGCCGCAAGCTGCCCGGCGAGATCCTCGACCTCGCCGTCGCCACAGAACATCACGACACTGCGGCCGCGTCGCTCGCGCTGCGTGTAGTCGGCCTGGGCCTGGTCGACGAGCGTGCGCAGAAGACGCGTGGCGTAGTGGTGCGCGATCGCGCTGAGCTGGTCGGCGCGGAAAAGCTGGTTGATCATCTCGAGCGCGGGCCAGTAGATCCGGTGCGTGATCTCCTCGGCCACCATCCCGGTCTCCGAAACCTCCCGCATGATGCAGCGGGCTTCGTTGCGGTTGCCGGCGGTCAGGGCCGCGAACAAGCGCTCGACGACGATCTCTTCGTTCACGTGAATGCTCCAGGGTCCGGAACGGGGGGCGGGCTCCTTCCCCAGGCCCCGCTCGACTCGGGTCGGCCGGAATCCGTTCCGGCCGCAGACTTCGCTCCTCGCGAGGGGTGTTCATCGGGCGCCGTCGCCCGCCGGCCCCCCGATTTATTGCGATTCGCCATATCGGACCTCGGAATGGCCGAAACCCGCCTTCCGCGATTCCGTATAACCAGCCTTGACAGGCCCACGACACACGTAGTAGGATCCGCAGGTAGCCAACGACGCGTGTAGTAGGAGCGTGTGCCCGGCGGTGGGTGGACCGGGGGATGGATCGGGGGATGGATCGGGGGATGGATGGCCGGGGGCCGGGAGCGCCGGGCGGACGTTCCGGGGGCGACGCGGGGGATTCCGGGATCGGCTGCGGCGTGGACAGGCGGAGGAGCTCGCCTTGCTCGAATCAGATCCCGGCACCGCGGAACTTGAGGTCCTTCGCACCCTCTGGGACGAGGGGCCCTCGACCGTGCGGGAGGTGATGAACCACCTGCACGCCCGGGGCCGCAAGCTCGCGTATACGACCGTGCTGACCTTCCTCAGCCGCCTCGAGCAGAAGGGCTGCGTGGCCAGCGACCGCTCGGAGGTCGCGTACGTCTACCGGCCGACCGTGACCCGCGAGAAGGTCTCGAAGTCCCGCCTCGAAACGCTGCTCGAAGAGCTGTACGACGGCGCCGCCGGTCCGCTGGTGCTCCAGCTCGTGCGCGAGCGGAGCTTCACGGACGAGGAGGTGACGGCGCTCCACGACCTCATCGACCGACTGGATCGCGATCGGGGCGCCGCCCCGCATCGCGAGGACCGCAAAGACCGCCGCGACCGCCGCGACCACCGCCACCACCCGGAAGATCCGAACCCGTAGGGGATCCCCCGTGCCGCCCACCGAACTCCTCTGGCGCTATGCACTCGCCGCCATTCCGATGGCGCTGGTGATCGCGGGCGTCTGCCGGTGGGTCCCCTGCAAGCCGACGACGCGGCACGCACTGTGGCTGACGATGCTGATGCTGCTCGTTTTCGCGCCCGTGTTGCCGGTGCTGCCGCTGCCCTCGACGGCGTCGATCGGGTCTGGCTCGATCGGGCACGCGTCGATCGGGTACACAAGGCCCGCGGCGGTCCCCGCGCCGCCGCCGCCGCCCCCGCGCGCCCCGAAACCGGACGCATCCCCGGCGCCGGAAACGACGGCACTCACCGCGACGTTCGCCGTGCCTCGCGCTGCGCCCGCCGCGCCGACGCCGCCCGCGCGCGTCACCGTCCCCGACCTGAGCGGGCAGATCGAGCGTCGCGCCGCCTCGCCCACCGTCGTGGGAAGTCCACCGCCGGAACAGGTTGTGTCGCGTGCGCCGATGCGCCCGGCGCGAACGCCGGTGGCTCCCGACGTCCGCACGTCCCGCGGCGCTGTCGCCCCCCCGCCGATCGTCGTTGCGGCGGCGCCGCCGGTCGTCCTGCCGCGTTTACCCGAAGCCCCGCCCGTGGCGGTTGCCCCGCCCGCCGCGCTTGCCCCTCCCGCCGCCGCCGCAGTCCCCGCCTCTCCGCGTGAGAGCGCGATCGCCGAATGGCGTCGCCAGCTCACCGCCATCCGCGACGCTGCGATGAGCCTTCCCCCGATTCCTCTCTCGGTCTGGGCGGGCGGTGCGGTGTTCGTGTTCCTGCTGCTCGTCGTTCGCATCATTCGCTTCCGGCGGCTCATCCGGGCGGCGGCCCCCGCCCCGCCGCACGTGCTGAACGTCGTCGCGCGGTGTGCGCGCGACGTGGGCCTGCGTCGGGCGCCCGACACGCGCCTCGTGCCTTCGCGCATCTCGCCGATGGTCTGGTGCGGACGTCGCGCCTGCCTGCTGTTCCCCGCGGCCCTGTGGGACCAGCTCGACGACGTCGGACGCCGGGCCGTGCTGTGTCACGAGCTCGCGCACCTGCGGCGTCGCGACCACTGGATCTGCTGGATCGAGACCGCCGTCGGCTGCGTGTACTGGTGGAACCCGCTCGTGTGGTGGATCCGCCGCCGGCTGCACGAGGAAGCGGACCTGTGCTGCGACGCGTGGGTGACGAACCTGATGCCGACCGGGCGTCGCGCGTACGCGACGGCCCTGCTCGAGACGAAACGTTTCACGAGCGCCCGCCTCCCGGCCGTGCCGGCCGTGCGTCTCGGAGCGTCCGACCTTCCCGCAAAACGATTCGCAAGGAGACTGACGATGGTGATGACGCAACAGTTGAAGCCGCGCCTGACGCTCGGCGGCGTGGCGCTCGCGGGTCTGGTCGCCGGAGCCGGCTGGCTCATGACGCCCGCGCTCGCGTGCCCCCCGACGCCGAAGGAGGGAGAGCCGGTCGCCCGGGCGAGGGCGCCGAAGGCGCCGAGGGCGCCGCGCGAGCTCCAGGCGCCGCGTGCCCCGCGCGCTCCCGGCGCATCCGCCGGCATCTACGGCATCGCTCCCGTTCCGCCGGTTCCGTCCGTTCCGCCGGTCCCGTCCATTCCGACATTGCCCCACATGCCGCCCGGGCCCAACACGTTCGAGGTCTACAGCGGTCACCGCGGCGCTGCGGCGATCGAGGAGCGGCTGGAGCATCTCCAGCGGCAGCTCGAGATGCTCCGCGAGCAGCTCCGGCAGTGGCGTGATCGCGCCCAGGATCGCGTCCCCGACGTCGGCGGGCTTCTCGAGGGCCTGCACCCCTTCATCGCGCCGGCGGACCTTCCCGCCCTGCCCGAGGCGGCCCGGGCCCTGCTCCGGACGCCGCATAACGTGCACGACGGCCGCGACGGCGATGATCACCGCCGGCACGCCGGCACGAATCCGCTCGGGCTGATCGATGGTCTCCCGGACTGTCAGTGCATCGGCGGCGCGCAGCCGTGCCGCTGCGAGACGCAGACGCGGTCGTACGTGCTGCCGAAGGGCAAGCTGAACGACCTCACGAGTCTCATGGTCCGCTCCGACGTGCCGGTGCTCGTCAGCCCGCGCGACGACGGCATCGACGTCCAGGGCACGCCTCCGCAGCAGCGCGTGTTCGGCGCGTTCGTGCAGCTCATCGATGGCAAGGAGCAGCAGGTCGACTACGTGCTGTCCGAGGGCAAGCTCGAGGCGCTGTCGAAGCTGATGGTTCGCTCCGACGTGCCGATCGTCGTGTCACCGCGCTGCGAAAGCATCCGCGTGCGCGGACTCGACCATGAGCAGGCGATCTTCGGCGCGTTCGTCCGCATGATCGAGCGCGACGGCCGCAGTGCGCCGGGGCAGTCACGCGAGTCGCGCGAGTCACCCGAGTCACCCGAGTCGGCGGAAACCCCCGGGCACGCGGACTCGGCCGACACCTACGCCGAATGGGCGGAGAGCCGGGCCGGCCGGTACGAGCGCGCGGCGGAGCAGCAGTTCGCGGAACTGCACGGACTCCGGGAGACGCTCGTTGCGCTTCAGCACGAAGCGCAGGGCCACCGCGGCGAGCAGCAGCGGCTCGAACGGCTCATGAGCGATCTGCGCCGGAAGGCGGAGCAGTACGCCGATCAGGCGCGCCGGCAGACCGAGCGCGGCGCCGCGGCGAAGGCCGAGGAGCTGCTCGAGAAGTCGCTCGCGATGGCCTCCGAGGCCGAAGAGTACGAGTCCCTCATCGAGAACCTCGACGACGAGACCGACGGCGCGCAGGACGAGGTCGCGGCGCTCGAGGATCGGATCGCCGAGATCGAGCAGGTGCTGGCCGAGTTGCGCGAGTCCCGTAACCGGGCCCGATAAGACCACAGGCTTCGTCGCTCCCGCAGCACGGCGACGAAGACAGGATGGGAGGGGCGCTTCGGCGCCCCTCCTTTCTCCCACTCCGGGTGTATGCTTCCCTCGTACCCCGGGTGCCCGGCGTGCGTGCGCGCACGTGTCGGTCGAGACCCGGGACCGCGCAGAGGTGAGATACCATGATGACGATCCGTCGCACGCCCCTGTTCCGCCCGCTCCCCCGATCCGGCGCTTCGCGCGTCGTGATCGTCGCCGGGCTCGCGCTGCTCCTGGCGTGCGGGCCGGTCTTTGCCCAGTCGGCGGCGGGCGACGCCGGCGCGCTGCGAACGTACTTCGGCGCGAACGGCATGCTGAACCGCGGGCTGTACGATCTGGCCGTCACGGAGTACCGGGCGTTCCTCGCGCAGGCCCCGGATCACGAGAAGGCCGACGTCGCCCACTACGGTCTCGGCGTCAGCCTCTTCCGCCTGGGACGGCACCGCGAGGCCGTGGAGGCGATCGACGGTCTGCGACAGCGCGGCGACTTCACGTACGCCGCCGAGGTCGGGACGATCCTCGGACAGTGTCACCTCGCCCTCGATGAGCCGGAGACGGCCGCGGACCGGTTCCGGGAAGTCGTGGAACGCCACGGCGGGCACGCGCTCGCCGACGACGCCGCCGCGCTCCTGGTCGAATCGCAGCACTACGCCGGCCGGTACGCGGAAGTCGCCGAACCGGCCCGACGCTTCGTCGCGCAGTGGCCCGACAGTCCGCTGCGCGAGCGCGTCGAGCTCTTCCAGGGGCTCGCCGAGATGGCGCAGGGCGACTACGCGACGTCGGCCGAACGCTTCGGCGGTCTGCTCGAGCGCTTCCCGGACGGCGCGCATGCCGACCAGGCGACGCTGCTGCACGCCCAGAGCCTCCATCGCGTGAACGCGCCGCAGCCTGCGATCGACCGCTACCGGCAGGTGCTCGCGCAGGCCCACGACACGTACGTGCCCGAGGCGATGTACGGTCTCGCCCTGCTGCTCTACCAGCAGGACCAGGCCCGCGCCGCCGCGACGCTCCTCGACGAGATGGCCGATCGCTTTCCGAAGCACGATCTCGCGCCGGCCGTCCGCGTGCTCCGCGGACGGCTCTGGCTCGACGCGGGTGAGCTCGACAAGGCACGCACCGAGTACGCGAAGGTGCCCGCGGACGATCGCGACTACGGCGACGACGCGACGTACTGGACGGCCAAGTGCGATCTTCGCGCGGGCGACGCGAAGCGCGGCGCGTCCCGCCTCGAGGACGCCATCGAGCGCTTCCCCAAGAGCGAGCTGATGCCCGAGATGATGTACGACCATGCCGTCGCCCTCACTCGGCTCGAGCAGCCCGACGCGGCGCTCGCCCGGCTCGAGGCGTTTCGGCGTCGCTTCCCGAAGCATGCGCTCGCGCCCGACGCCCTCCACCTCGCGGCGTCTACGGAGCACCAGCGCCGGGGTTACGACGCGAGTCTGTCCATCTGCCGCACGTTCCTCGAGAGCTACCCGCAGCACGCGCTCGCGCCGGCGATCGCGTTCATGGCCGCCGAGAACGCGTTCCTCGCGCACGACTACGACACAGCCGCCGGGCGGTACCGCGCGTTCCTCGAATCGCACCCGAAGGACGCGCAGGCTGCGGCCGCGACGTACCGGCTCGGCATGTCGCTCTACCAGATGCGCGAGTACGACGCGGCCGAGCCGCTGCTGACGCAGAGCGCGGCGCGGCGCAAGAAGTCGGAGGTGTTCCGCCCGGCGCTGCTCGCGGTCGGTGACATGCACTTCCAGGCCGGGCGATGGGCGTCGGCTGAGACGTACTTCGCCGACTACCTCGAGTTCGGTCTCGACCAGCCATCCGCCGACGACGCGCTCCTCAAGCTCGGCCTGTCCCACCACCGGCAGGACGAGCCGGCCGAGGCGCTCGCCGCCTACGACCGGCTCATCGCCGGCTTCCCGAAGAGCCACCAGCCGCAGGTCGCCTTCGAGCGCGGCCAGGCCCTGATGTCACTCGGTCGCCTCGACGAGGCCAGGGAGGTCTTCACCCGCATCGCGCGGGACGAAACGACCTCGCGGTTCGCGATGCACGCTTTGAATCACCTCGGCGCGATCGCGATCGGTGAAGGCGACTACGACGCGGCCGCGAAGCACTTCGCGCTCGTCAGCGGGCGGAAGGACGCCGATCGGGACATCCTGGCCACCGCCCTCGCCCGCCAGGGCGAGTCGCACTTCGCGGCCGGCGCGTTCGACGAGGCCCGGGAGGCGTTCACGAAGCTCCTCGAGCGCTACCCCGACTCGAGCCACGCGCCGAAGGCGGAGGCGCAGCTTGCCATCGCGTGCGCCCGTCGGGACGACCCCGCGGGCGCACTGAAGGTCATGAAGGGCATGAGCGCCGCGCACCGCGGTGCGCTCGACGCCGAGACGCGGGCGTCACTGACGTACGAGCAGGCATGGTGCCTCCGGGCGCTCGATCGTCCGGAGGAGGCGATCGCGGCGTACACGACGCTGCTGCGCGAGTCCGGGGCGACGGAGCTTGCGCGGCACGGCATGCTCGAGCTCGCCGAGCTCGAGGCCGGCGCGGGACGGCGCGATCAGGCCGAGCGGCACCTGGCGCAGCTCCTTGAGATCGATGACGCCCCCGAGACGCTGCGCAGCCAGGCGATGTACCGCTTCGGCGTATGCGCGTACGAGGGCGGGCGTCACCGCGAGGCGGCCGATCGTCTCGCCGGGTTCCTCGCCGCCTACCCGCAGAGCCCGCTCGCCGCGTCGGCGCACCTGCTCGCCGGCGAGTCGTTCTTCCGTACCGGCGCACACCAGCGGGCGGCGCAGCACCTCGCGCGCGTCGCCGCAGGCGACCCGGCGAGCCCGTCCTGCGGCCCGGCGCTCCTGCGGCTCGGGGAGTGTCACGCTGCGCTTCAGGACTGGCGCGAGAGCGAGCGGGCGTTCGCGCTCTACCTCGAACGCTTCGGCTCGACGGACCTCGCGTACCAGGCGCAGTTCGGCGTCGGCTGGGCGCAGGAGAACCAGGGCAATCGCGACGCGGCCGTCGTGTCGTACCGCAAGGTCGTCGAGAGCCACGACGGGCCGACGGCCGCGCGGGCGCAGTTCCAGATCGGCGAGTGCCTCTACGCGGACAAGCGTTACGAGGATGCGGCCCGCGAGCTGCTCAAGGTCGACATCCTCTACGGATACCCGCAGTGGAGCGGGGCGGCGCTGTACGAAGCCGCCCGCTGCTTCCGCGAACTGGGCGATCCCGTTCAGGCCCGCACGCTCTTCGAGCAGGTGACGCGCGAGCACGGCAACACGCAGTGGAGCGCGCTCGCCGCGGATCGCCTGAAGGAAATGTCCCGCTCGGGCCTGCCCGGGCACTGATCACCGGCCCCACCGGACGCCACACCCAAAGGGAGATCGAATCGTGTCGCTTCTCAACATCGCCGGGTCCGCGGGACTGGTGCTGGCGCAGACGCCGCAGGGCGTCGCGTCGTCCGTCGAGGTCACGTCCGTCTGGGACTTCATCCTCAAGGGCGGGCTCATGATGATCCCGATCGGCCTCTGCTCGCTCATCGCGCTGACGGTCGTCGCGGAGCGCTTCGTCAGCCTGCGACGACGCACCGTGATTCCGCCGGGCTTCCTCGCCGGTCTGCGAAAGCGCATGGGACACGGTCTCGAGGACAAGCAGGCGGGTCTCGCCTATTGCCGGAGCAGCCCCAGCCCGGTGGCCTCGGTGTTCACGGCCGGCCTGAAGCGGCTCGGCGGTCCCATCGAGATCGTCGAGCGACACATCCAGGAATCGGGACAGCGCGAGGTGCTGAAGCTGCGCAAGCGGCTGCGCGTTCTCTCGGTCGTGGCGGCGGTCACGCCGCTGATGGGACTGCTCGGCACGATCTTCGGCATGATCACGGCGTTCCAGACCGTCGCGATGTCGGCGGAGGCGCTCGGCAAGACGGAGCTGCTCGCGGGCGGCATCTACGAGGCGATGATCACGACGGCGGCGGGCCTCGTCGTCGCGATCCCCGCGCTCATCGCCTACCACTGGCTGTCGGCGAAGGTCGCGTCGCTCGTCATGGAGATCGACGAGATGACGGTGGACTTCATCGAGGAGATATCGCTCGGCCTCGCGCCGTCGGCGCCGCCCCTCGTGCCGCCGCCGCTGCCGGCGACGGACGACAACGACCGCGTGACCCGCGGCCGGCTCGGCACGGCGACGAACTGAGGGAAGGAGCGAGGCATGATCTCCACCAACGAGACCGAACAGGCCGCGACGATCGAGCTCGCCCCGATCATCGACATGGTCTTCCTGCTTCTGATCTTCTTCCTGGTCGCGACCACGTTCCACCAGACGGAGCGCGAGATGCAGATCGCGTTGCCGTCCGCGGCCGCGGCAGGTCCGATCTCGACGGCGCTGAAGGAGATCGTCATCAATGTCACCGCCGAGGGCGAGATCATTGTCAGCGGACGAAAGATGGAGCCGGACGATCTGCGGACGGTGATCGATACCGCCGTCGCCACGAACCCCGATCAGAAGGTCACGGTGCGGGGCGACCGCAACGCGTACTACGCCGCCATCGTGCGCGTGCTCGACATCTGCAAGGGAAGCGGCATCCAGGAGCCTTACCTCGACACCGTCGTCACCGGCCTGGATTGACGCAACGAGCATGACGCAACGACCCTGACGCAACGAGCATGACGCAACGAGCATGACGCAACGACCATGACGCGACGCCTCACCCGCATCCTGCTGTATGCACTCTCACTCGTCGTGGTGGCGGGCGTGGGCGGGCTGCTGTGGCATCTGCGCGAGCAGCGCGTGCTCTTCTACACGGACGCCGACACCATCCGGCGGCGCGTCGACGAGACCGCGCCGCGCGACGTGCTGTGGACGCCGCCCGTCGCCGTAGACGGCACGGTGAACTCCCCGCGCGGCGAGTACGGCCCGCGCGTGACGCAGGACGGTCTCGTCATGTACCTGGTGCGCGGCGAGGCGGGCGCCGACGCGGACGTGTTCGTGTCGTCACGCACGACCGCGGGCTGGTCCGAACCCGTCCCGTTCGACGCGATCAACACGCGCGCCGACGAGCTCAACCCGGAGCCGAGCCGCGACGGACGCGTCGTCTGGTTCGCGAGCAACCGCGCCGGCGGCGCGGGCGGCTACGACCTCTGGGCGGTGCACCGCGACGACACGCGCGAGGGCGGCTGGGGTGACCCGATCAATCTGGGCGCGGGCGTGAACACGCCGTACCACGAGTACGGCCCCGCCCTCGACCCCGGCGCCGACGCCCTCTGGTTCGCCTCCAACCGCCCGGGCGCCGGCGAGACCCCGCTGCCCGGCGCGGAAGAGTCCGTGAGCGTGCGCGAGGATCTCTACGAGGGCGACTTCGATCTCTACCGCGCCGCGCTCCGCGACGGCGTCGCCGGGGACGCGCAGGCCGTGGACCGGCTGAACTCGCCGGACCAGGAGGGCGCCCCGGCCCTCAGCCCAGCCGGCGACTTCGTCTACTTCGCCTCGAACCGGCGGGGCGGTCACGGCGGCTTCGACATCTACCGGGCGCGTCTGACGCCTGAGCTGCACGCCCCGTCGAACCTGGAAGCGCCGCTGAACACGGCGGCGGACGAGATCGACCCAGGCGTCAGCGTCGCGGGATTCGGCCTCCATTTCAGCTCGAACCGGAGCGCGCACACGGACGCGCACACGGACGCGGACGCGCACACGGACGCGGTCGCGCACACGGACGCGGTCGCGCACGCGGACCCTGCCGCGCACGCGGCCGCGGACGCCGTCGTCAACCACGACCTCTACTTCGCCTCGTCGCGCGAGGTCTACACCGCCACCGAGGTTGTGCGCGCAACGATCGACTGGCTCGCGCTGCTCCCCTACCTCCTCTGGATCGTGATCGCGATCCTGCTCATGCTGCTGGTCTGGTCGGTCGGCCGCGCGCTGGCCTCGGAGCGCTATCGCACGCTGGGGCTGCTCGCGCGATGCCTCATCGCGTCGGTGGTCATCCACGCGATGCTCCTCGTCGGCCTGGCGTTCTGGGGAGTCGGCAATTCCGTCTCGGAGTGGGTCGCGCAGCGCGGGATGCGCGTCGCGATCGTGTCGCCCTCGGTCGGCAGCGACCTCGCGGCGCAGGTGCGCGGCACGATGACCGACGTCTCGATGGAAGCGCAGGTCGTCGCGGCCCAGCGCAGCGAGGCGACCGTCGCGCCGCCCCGGGTGGAGAGCACGCCGGCGGAGCTCGCCGTCGCGAAGGTCACCATCGACTCGCACGAGCCCGTCGAGGCGGCGGAGGCGAGCGACGCCGCCGTCCCCACGCCGGATCTTCCGGTGCGCGTCGATCCGGCGGACGTCGAGCCCGTCGCCGGCATGGCCCTCGAGCTGGAGATCGAGACGAGCCCCGCGCCGACGACCTCGGGGGAGACGGCCGTCGCGATCGCGACGCCGGCCGCCATTCCCGTACCCGAGCGGCTCGAGGTTGACGTAGCGCCGACGTCGGCCGACCCGGTGCGGTCGGACCCCGCCCCGAGCGAGGCGGCGCTGCTGGCCGGCGCGCAGACCATCGTCGAGCGCACCGGAGCGCGCGACGCGCGGCCCGAGACGACACTCGCCACCGCCGCGCGT
>CAZXBB010000360.1:0-41164 GCA_964638815.1 uncultured Isosphaeraceae bacterium | reverse complement strand
TTTCCTGTTGCGTGTCGCCAGAACGCCCGGGGCGGGCATAGGTACTTCTCCCGCCCCGATCGGGGCCGACGGCGACGCGCTGTGCAGGACGGAGCTGCGCAAGTACCACTCCCGTCGGCAGTACCGGCGATCCGACGACACATGCGGCGACCGTTCGGCCGGGAGCGCGTGTTCCCGGCTTCGAGGGCGAGGTCTTGCATCGACGACACGCGGCCCGACAATCGGCAATGACAGGTCATCGGCGGATGACGGAGAACATCTCCGCGCCGCGCGACGTCGCGATCGGCGAGTTCGACGGCAATCCCGGTCTCGACGTCTCCATCGCGAGCGCGGGCTCGGATCGCGTCGTGCTGTACGTCAACGACGGCGGCGGCGGGTTGTCCTTCCAGGGCGAGTTCATGCTCGCGCAGGGTCCGGGCGTCATCGATCCGGCCGACCTCGACAACGACAAGGACCTCGACCAGGTGGTCGGGTCGATGGAAGCCGGCCAGACGCAGAACCTGCTCAATGACGGCACAGGCAACTTCACGGTCGTACCGCTCCCCGGCGGGAACGGCGCGAACCCGACGTCGCTCGCAACGGACGATCTCGACGACGACGGCGACGTGGACATCCTCGTGGTGGCCGGCGCCGGGGAACAGCGGGCCATCGGCGTGCTCCGGAACGATCTCATCCCCGGTCAGCAGCTCACCTTCGCGCGCGTCCTGAACCTCGCGCCGGACCCGATGCTGCGGTTCACGCTGGCGGCGCCGCTGAACGACGACGATCTTCCCGACATCGTCGCGATCCAGGCGATCGCGGAAGGGCTCCGCGGCGGGGGCGCGGTGAGCGTGCTGCTCAACGTCTCGGGCATCGGGCTGCCGTGTCCGTGCGACATGGACGGCGACGGCATCGTTGGGTTCTTCGAAGTGCTCCGGATCCTCGCCGAGTGGGGGAACGCCGGAGGCCCCGAGGACTGCGACGGCGACGGCACGGTCGGGTTCGGCGACGTGCTGACGGTGCTCGCGGACTGGGGCCCTTGCCCCTGAGCCGATCGATTATGATCACGGCCCCCCCACCCGAAAGGACCTTGCGAATGGACGACGTGACGAGCGTGCCCGCCCCGTCAGCCGCACCGTCAGCCGCCCTCTCCCCCCGTGCGGCGCCGGCCGACCTGGCCGCCGTCGCGCGCGGGATCGTGAGCCTGCTGCCGGACGGGCGGATCTCGCTTCATCCCGCCCACACGGACTACCACATCCACCTCCGGTGCGACGCGGCCCTTGCCGATGGGAAGCGGGCCCGCGGCGTCGTCGAGGCCGACGCGCTGCGTATTCACCCGGCGAAGGGGGGGGGACGCTTCATCGAGCCCGTCTCAGGCGAGCCGCGGATCATCGCCGGCACGGTGAGGGCGGTGGACGCGGCGAAGCGCCGCGTGCTGATCGACGCCGTCATCCCGATGTGGCTGACGGCGACCGCCGTGCAGGACTTCGGCGTCATCCGGGAAGGCGGTCTCGTGAACTGCCACATCCGGAGCGGTGCGATATTCAGGCCCGTGGGCGGCGAAAAAGCCGACGAATTATGAGAAAGCGCGTTTTCATTCGCGCCAACGCACAACGTATATACTGCCGCAGATTCGAAGGGCGGCCACGTGTCCGAAGAGACGAAGGACCTCATCATCGTGATCGCCGGGTACGTGGTGCCCGGGGTCCTGGCTCCCCTGGTCGTCATGGCGCTGCGACCGCTCTTCGCCATCTTCCTGCGTGAGGGGCTCGAGCTCTTCACCGACGTGACGCTGGAATCGGGGCTCGTGTCCGGGATCGGCCGCGTCATCGCGAAGGTGAACGTGTTGATCCTGCTCTTCGCGTGGTGGGCCGCCCACACCTGCTACGTCGTCGATGGCAAGCAGATGCTGATGCCGGCGATCGTGGCGATGTGCGGGGTGGTCCTCGCGCTGGTCGTGACGGTGCAGATGGTGCGGAACCGCGTCGGGGTCGTGGGCCAGCCGTCAATGCTCGTCGGTCTGCTCACCTTCGCCGGCGGCAACCTGCCGATCTTCCTGCTCGTGCCGATTCTGCTCGTGATCCGCTGAGTCGGCCGTTGCCCCCGCCGGACCCGACGCTATGGTGGATCCGGGCGGGCGGCGTACCCCCGGGGGCAGGAGATCGATGATGAACACCCAGACAGGCCTGGTCGTGATCGCGATCGGCGTCGCGATCGGCGTCGCGGCGGGGGCGGCGGAGCTCGAAGTCATTTTCACGGAAGTGCCCGGTCACCCGACCGCGGTGGTTCCCGGCGCGCTCGACGCGAACGGCGATCCGGTCTTCGCCGAGTTCTCCGCGATGGAGCTGTTCACCGTGAGCGCCGACGGCTCGCGGTGGATCATGAAGGCCCGCAACACGCTGGCCTCCGATCTCGACACGATGCTCGTCATCGGGTCCGGTACGAAGGGCACGATCCTCGCGCAGGAGGCGCAGCCCATCATCGGCGGCGCGCCGGGCGAGGTGTACGACTTCTTCGGCTCCGGTCCGCCGTGCTTCAACACGCTCGGGCAGTTCGTCTACACGGCGCGGGCGCGCGGGACGTCGTCTCTCCAGAAAGGGATCTTCTTCGACGGCGCCGACTTCCACGTGGTGCGGAGCCAGAACGACCCGGCCCTCGGCCTGCTCGACGTGCCGCAGAATCCGACCGGCGATGAGCTGTTCGGCAACTCGGTCGGGTCCATGCACCTCCTCGACGACGGGACGATCGGCTACCAGGACTCGACGATCCAGAACATCCACTCGTCCCGGCGGCCGGCGATCTTCTACGACGACACGTCGTTCCGGCAGTCCGGGGTCTCGATGATCGGGGGATTGCTCTGGGACAGCCTGGACTCGAACGAGTTCCGCACCACACCCGACGGTGCGACGTGGATCGCCGAAGGCGACGATGAAGGCGTCACGACGGAAGATGACATCCTCGTCGTGAACGATGTCGTCGTGCTGCGCGAGGCATCGGTGATCCCGGGCACGGCGATCGTAGTGGCCGATTTCTTCCAGACGACGCTCGCGAACAGCGGCACCTGGTTCACCCGCGGCGACGATCCGGCGAACGACGACTGGGCGGTCGTGAACGGCACCCTGGTCGCCGCCACCGGCGACCCGGTCGCGGGGCCCGGTCCCGAGCACTGGGGCGACGCCCTCGGCGCGTTCGCCGGCAACAGCGCCGGCGACTGGGTGCTCGCCGGGAACACGGACGGGGCCGACCCGGCGACCGATTCGGTCATCGTCTTCAACGGCGAACGCGTGGTGGTGCGTGAAGGCGATCCGGTCGATCTCGACGGCAACGGCCAGTTCGACGACGACGCGTTCATCGGCCGCGGCGATCCGACGCTAACCGCCTTCAACGCGAACGACATCGCGCTCACCGACGACCGCACGCTGTACTTCTACGCCCCGCTGCGCGACGCGGCGGGCAACGACCTCGGCGCGGGCGGTCTCACGGGCGACGCGTTTCTGCGGCTGTCGCTCGCGGACTGCCCGGAGGACCTCAACGGCAGCGGCGCGGTCGACTTCGGCGACATCCTCGCGATCCTGTCGGCATGGGGCAATGCCGGAGGCCCGGAGGATCTCGACGGCAGCGGGACGGTGGACTTCCAGGACATCCTGCGCGTGCTCAAAGCGTGGGGGCCGTGTTAGCCCGCGGTCGCCGCAGGCAGTGCCGGCACGAGGGCACCGCGGGCCGGCGGTTCGTCAAAGGTCGCGTTTGCGCTCTTCGAGCAGGATCTTCACCACGTTCTCGATCCGGTCCGGTCGCAGACCGGCCGCACGCACGATGCCTTTGTGGTCGACGACCGCGTAGGTCGGCCAGAAGCTGACCTTCCACGCCTCGGCCGAAACGCCGCCGTCGTCCACGGCCGTCGGGTAATTGAGATTCTTCGCCTTCGCGACGTCGGCCATGCGATCGCTGCCGCGTTGCGCGTCGTGAACGCCGAGCAACGCGAGCCCGTGCTCGCCGTACTGCTCGACGAGTCGCACATTGTGCGGCAGCGCGCGCACGCACGGTCCGCACCACGTTCCCCAGAAGTCCACAACGACCACCTTGCCCTCGAGCTTCTCGAGAGTCACCGGCTCGCCGACCCAGCCGGTGAGCTTGAGCGTCGGCGCCGGTTTGCCCTCGAGCGGGATCGGGCTCTTGTAGCGTTCGCCGGTCCGGCGATCGATGAAGTACCAGTCGGTGGGGAACTCCGCGCCGGCGGCGACCATCGGGGCGGGCTCGGGCGACGGGGCTGCAGCGGCGTCGACCGGGGTCGAGCCCGCGCCGACGAACAGGCCGAGACCCAGGAGGGCGGCGCCCGCGAGGACGCCGGCGGTGACGAACGCGGCGGATCGGGGGGCACGGATGCTGGTCGAGGTCATGCGAGGCTCTCCTGGAATCGGTCCCGGCGCGAACTCAGTTGTACCCCGAGGCGGGGCGGCAGTTCAAGAAGAGAAACCCCGGGTCCTCTCGGACATTCCACCGGCGGGCTGAAGCGCGCGTCCCCGGGGGGCTTTCCGGACCAGGGTCCGGGGGCGTTCCGGGGGCGTTCCGGGGGCGTTCTGCGGGCGTTCCGGGGCCGTTCCGGGGGCTTTCCGGGCGCTTCCAGGGACCGTGGGGGGAGAGATCGTCCGGCGTCGTCAGCGTCCGGTGAACTTCAGACCCTGCACGAGCGACATGAAGGCATCGCGGTTGGCCTCGACGGTGGCGGTGGGGCCCGACAGCACGGCCTGGATCTGCCCGTGGGGCCCGTCGATGAGCGCCGCAAGGAAGAGACGATCGGGTGTGAACCAGCGGGCTCCCGTGGCCATCTGCTCGCCGGCCAGCTCGACCGTCGTGACCGGCATGCCGTTCACCTCCATCGATGCCAGGGTCGGCTCGACGGGTCCGCCCTCGGACGTGCGGAACTGGCCGGTCCAGCGCGTGACGTTCCCGTCCACGCCTCCGCCGATGCCCTGGTAGACGACGAGATGGGCCTGGTCCTCGCCGCTCGCGCCGGGCACGACGTAGTTCGCCGCCCGCATCCGGTTCTGCGGCGGCTGCCAGAGCCAGGTCGCCGGCTTGGGGGCGCGGAAGCCGGCGAACTCGGCCACGGTGGGATCGGAGGGGATCCCGGCGGTCGCCGGAGCCCCCGCCGCCGACGGCTGTGTCGAGGCGGGCGGTGCGGGCTGTGTCGCGGGGGGTGCCCCCGGGGGTGCCGCGGGGGGTGCCGCCGGGTGCGCCGGCGACGTTCCGGGCGCGGAGGCCGCCGGCGGTGCGGCGGCCGTCGCGGGTGCGGTCGTTGGCGCGCGCGCCGGTTCCGCCGCCGGTGGGGGCGGAGGCGACTCAGAGCATCCGGCCAGGGTCATCGTGGTCATCGTGATCATCGTGATCATCGTGATCATCGTGATCATCGTGATCATCGTGATCATGGCGAGCGTCGCGAGCGGCTTGATTGCGTCATGCCTCATCGGGGATCGTTCCTCGTTTGCGGTTGGCGGAAGTCAACATGGTAGTGGGCGATACACTTCGGGGCATGTCGCTCGTGATCCACAACGCGCGGATCTGGACGGGATCCCCGGAACGACCGTGGGCGACGTCGATCCGCTTCGCCGGCGGCCGCGTCGCGGCGATCGAGGAGCCGCCCCGGCCCGGCGACGACGCGCTTGACGCCGGAGGCGCGTGCGTCATCCCGGGCCTCATCGACGCCCACGTGCATCTCGTGCTCGGGGGGGAGGGGCTGTCCCATCTCGACCTCTCGACTGTCGGCTCGCGCGCGGCTTTCGAGGAGGCGATCGCGCGCCGGCACGCCGGGCTGCCGGAGGGTGAATGGCTCATCGCCCGCGGCTGGACGGAGGCGAACTGGGGCGACGCGACGCGGCCGGACAAGTCGTGGCTCCGGGCGGCGGAGGGGCGTCCGGTCGTCTGCCACCGCATGGACATCCACGCCGCGCTCGTCAACGACGCCGTGCTCGCCCGGTGCGACCTCGCGCGGGCCGACGCACCGGGCTGGGGCGGCCGCATCGTGCGCGACTCCGCGACGGGGGAGCCCACGGGACTCATGATCGAGGCGGCGGCCTGGGAGCTCGTCAATCCGATCATCCCCGCGTCGAGCCCCGCGCAGCGACAGGACGCCCTGCGTCGGGCGGAGCGGCACTTCCTCCGCCTCGGCGTGACGGCCGTCGGGACGATGGAGTACGCGCGCATGGTGGAGGAGGTCTTCCGGCCGCTGCGAGACGAGCTTCGGCTGCGTTGCCGCGTCACGCTCCTCGACCGGGCCTGGCCGATGACGTTCGACTACGGGCGAGACTTTCCGAACGACGACCGCCTCGCGGTAATCGGCTACAAGACCTTCGTCGACGGCACGCTCGGCTCGCGCAGCGCGCGCATGCTCGCGGACTACGCCGACGATCCCGGCAATCGCGGCCTGCTCCTGGAGCTTGCCGCCGCGGGCACGCTGAACGACTGGGCGCAGGCCGTCGCGCGCGAGGGGCTCTCCCCGTCGATCCACGCGATCGGCGACGAGTCGGCGCGGCTCGCCCTCGACGCGATCGCGGACCTCGACCCCGCGACCGGTCCGCGCATCGAGCACGCGCAGCACCTGCACGCGGCCGACATCGCCCGGTTCGCCGGCGTGTTCACGAGCATGCAGCCGATGCACAAGGCCGACGACGGGCGCTACGCCGGGCGTCGGCTCGGACGCGATCGTCTCGACGGCGCGTTCGCGTTTCGACGCCTCGCCGACGCGGGTGCGCGGCTCGCGTTCGGATCCGACTGGCCCGTGGTCACGTGCGATCCCCTCGCGGGCATTCGCGCCGCGGTCACCGGGCGTCTGCTCGACGGTCGCGTCTTCCGGCCGGATCAGAACCTCTCCGTCGAGGAGGCGCTCCGCGCCTACACAGTGGGCGCCGCGGACGCGCTGCGGCTCGACGCCGGCCGCCTCGAGCCGGGCCGCCTCGCCGACGCCGTCGTACTCGACGCGGATCCGTTCGAGGCCGACTGGACCCGGCGTCCGCCTGTCGCGGTCGCGACGATCGTGTCCGGCGCGGTGGTTCACGACGCGCGCGTCGCGGCCGGGAAGATCGCGGCGCATGGCTGATGACCGCACCGTCCGCGCGACCGTCCTCGCCATCGGCGACGAGCTCACGCTCGGCGCCAACGTGGACACGAACACCGCGTGGCTCGCCGCCGAGCTGCTCGAGCGGTCGATCGAGACGGTCGAGCATCGCACGGTGCCGGACGATCGGGCCGCGATCGCCGACGCGATCCGCGCGCTCGCCGGGCACAGCGACGTCCTGATCATCACGGGCGGGCTCGGACCGACCGACGACGACCTCACGCGTCACGCCCTCGGCGACGTCGTGGCGCCGGGCGAGACGCTGGTGACCGATCCGGCGGCCGCCGCGCGTCTCGAGCGATGGTTCACGGGACGGGGGGGCGCGATGCCGGCGGCGAACCTCGTGCAGGCGCAGCGTCCGCGCCCGATGCAGCTCATCCCGAATCCCCACGGCACGGCACCGGGGCTCTCGGGTCGCCTCGACGGCTGCCGGATCTTCGCGATGCCCGGTCCGCCGCGCGAGATGAAGCCGATGTTCCTCGACCAGGTCGCCGGCGCGCTGCCGCGCGGGGCCGGCGCGGTGACGATTCGCAGCGGGACGGTGCACCTCTACGGGCTCGGCGAGTCGCACGCGGCCGAGCGGCTGGGCGACCTGACGCGTCGCGATCGTCAGCCGACGATCGGCACGACCGCGTCGAGCGGCATCATCACGGCGCGCATCCGCTCGGT
Organism: uncultured Isosphaeraceae bacterium; assembly: GCA_964638815.1. Lineage (GTDB taxonomy): Bacteria > Planctomycetota > Phycisphaerae > Phycisphaerales > SM1A02 > CAZXBB01. Next base: position 33,405 of record CAZXBB010000360.1, on the reverse strand, counting down.
CGGCACGGGAGCGGCGACCGCCGACGACCTCGACGCCGCGCTCGCGGCCGTCGAGCGGGCGTGGGCGCCGTACTGCTTCGGTCGCGGCGAGACGACGCTCGCGGAGGCGACCGGCGAACTCCTGCGGGCGAACGGATCGACGCTGGTCACGGCCGAGTCGTGCACGGGCGGGTGGCTCGGCAAGACGATCGTGGACGTGCCCGGCGCCAGCGACTGGTACGCCGGCGGGTGGGTGACGTACACGAACCGGATGAAGACGCTCTGCCTCGACGTGCCCGAGGCGTTGCTCGCTCGTCACGGCGCGGTGTCGGCGGAGGTCGCGGAGGCGATGGCGTGCGGTGCGCTCGCGCGGTCCGGCGCGACGCACGCGATCGCGATCACCGGGGTGGCGGGGCCGGGGCCTGACGCGGACGGCGCGGAGCCGGGGGGGCCGGAGACAGCGGGGCCGGAGACGGGGGGGCCGAAGACGGGGGGGCCGGAGACAGCGGGGACGAAGACAGCGGGGCCGAAGACGGGGGGCATCAAGCCGGCGGGGCTGGTGTACATCGCGCACGCCCGGCGCAGCCCGCCCGGCGCCGGCGGCGTGCGGCGATTCCGGTTCCGGGGGGGGCGCGACGTCGTGCGGGACCGGTCGGTGATGGCCGCGCTCCAGGTGCTCCGCCTCGATCTCCTCGACGCCGCCGGCGTCCCGCTCATCTGGGAGAACCCGCCGTGACGCCGGCGCCGCGGAGCGACGCGTACATCGGCGTCGGCGCCAACGAGGGCGATCGCCGGCGCACGATCTGGTCCGCCGTCCGCGCGCTGGACGACGGCGACGGCGTCACGCTGACGGCGATGAGCTCGATCATCGAGACCGAAGCGGTCCTCGCACCCGGACAGGCGCCGCAGTGCCGGTATCTCAACGCGGCGCTTCGCGTCGAGACGACGCTGACGCCGCGCGCCCTGCTCGATCGTTGTCTGGCGATCGAGGCCGCCCACGGACGGGACCGGCGCACCGCGGAACGATGGGGCCCGCGCACGGTGGACCTGGACCTGCTCCTTCACGGCGATCTCGTCGTCGATGAACCGGGTCTGCGGCTTCCGCACCCGCGTATGCACGAGCGATGGTTCGTCCTCGCACCGCTCGCGGAGATTGCGGCGAACGTGATCCATCCGACGCTGGGACGCTCGATAGAATCTCTCCGGGATCAGATAGGGAGTCCCGCCTGATGCGTCCGCCGGAAACGTCGATCTGCTGTGCCGTCCTGTGCGGTCTCCTCGCCGGGTGCGCGGAGGACACGCCGCCTGCCTCGACCGCGCCGGAGACGACGGTGCGCGAGACGACGGCGGCCGTCTCCGGCGTCGACGGTCCGGAGGCGCGGGTCGCCGCGCTCGTGGCGGAGATGACGCGGGCCTACCGTGACGCACCCGTCCTGATCAGCACGTCGACGCTCTCGACGACGATCGGAGGCCAGGCCCGGCCGGACTCGACCAGGACGATCCGCTTCGGGCCCGGCTCGGACATCGAGTACGACACGCCGTTCTTCCGGTTCCTGCACTTCGACCGCACGATCTACGTGACGTACTTCGAGACCTCCGACCGGTACCTGCGGCTCGACGACGTTGACGATATCTTCAGCGACGTCGGAGACGAAATGGGCAAGGTGGCGGGGAGGCTGCCCGAGACGAATCTCCGTTTCGGTCGCCCGGGTGACGAGGTCCTCCGGTCCTTCGCGCTCGGCATGACCGGCGAAGCGCGCGTCTCCGGCCAGCGCGAGATCACCGGCCTCGACGGGCGGCGGTTGCAGCAGATCAGCCTCGTCACCGTGGGCGGATCGATCGCCGTGAACGTCGATCCGACGACGAAGCTGCTGCACTCCATCGAGACCGAGGAGAAGCTGGCCGACGCGCCGGTCCCCAACCTGGCCGTCTTCCGACGCACGGTGTTCGAGACGAAGATCGTGCCGGAGGCGGAACCCGTCGTCTTCGACCCGGGTGACCGGCTCGCGACCGACTCCGCCGAGCTGCTGCGCGGAGTCGGCGGTGCGGCGACCGTGCGGGCGCTCAAGGTCACGCGGGGCGAGCGCGTGCCCGACTTCACGCTGCACACGATTCTCGGCTCGCGCTACGCGCTGAAGGACAGCCGCGGGCGCATCCTGGTGCTGGTCTTCTGGGCGAGCTGGGACACGGCGAGCCGGGAAGCGATGCGCCAGCTCACCGCGATCACGCCGTGGGCGAGGGAGAAGCTCGGCGTCACCGTCGAGGTCATCGGTGTGTGCGGGATGCGCCGCCAGGGAACCGAGCAGGAGTACTGGGACAAGACGCTCCAGTTCTGGGAGCGCGAGGAGCTGCCGCTCGAGACCCTGTTCGACCGACAGGACGCGGTCTTCGAGCAGCTCGGAGTGCTCGGCGTGCCGATGACGCTCGTGCTCGACGCGGACGGCCGCTTCGTCAACGCGGTCGGCGGCTTCGGGGAGGGAACGCTCGAGACGGTGGCGCAGATCGTCGAGGAGAGCGTCGCCGCGTCGGCCGGCGGAGGACGCTGAGCCGCGGAGGGCTTCCGTGCCCCTATCATTGCATGACGCGCGAGCCGCCGAAGGAGCTGGCAGCACCATGAGACCCACACCGTGCCCTTCCCGTCGATCACGCCTCGCGGCGTTCGCGATCGCCGCGTTCCTGTCGGCTGCGCCCGCACGGGCCCAGTACGCCGAGCCGTACGAGCCGGATCCGGAAGCGATGAAGGCCTTTACGCGGGTCCTCGAGTCGTACCGCGCGCGGCCCGCGCTCGGCGTGAAGAGCATGCTGAGCGTCGAGCTCGTGCACGGCGAGATCACCTCGGAGGAGCGCGAGGTCACCGCGGAGCTGGTCGTCTCCCGTCCGCCCCGGGGCGCGAAGCACGGACCGCCGGGACGGATCCGGATCAACGGGTTCGAATGCGTCTTCGCCGACGGCACGTTCACGGCGCGGCATGAGCGGAACGACGCGAAGTACTACGAGGAGGCGTACGAGGGCACGCCGTACTGGACCTTCCTGATCAACTTCCAGGAGATCCCGTATCCCCACCTGGCGATCTTCTGGGGTGAGGCGGCGGTCGAGGACGTCTGCATGCAGATGCTGCCCGCGACACCGGACATCGTCCCCACGAAGGTCGAGACGATCGACGCCGGCGGCGTGCCGGAGCGGCGTCTGACGCTCGCGAGCCCGGACGGCTCCCTCGTGCTCGCAGTGGATCCGAAGACGCATCTGATCCGGTCGATGACGCACGAGGTGACGGGCGGCCCCGTCGTCCAGCCGGGCACGGTCAAGCGCACGACGTACATGCTCACCTACACCGAATACGACAAGCCGCTGCCGGAGTCGGACTTCGCGCCGGACCTCGACGGACGCGAGAAGGTCGACGCGTTCACGGCGCTCATGCCCGCGCCGGCGCCCGCGCCCGCGCCGGGCGATCCGGCCGGCAACCTGGTCGGTCGGCCGGCGCCGCCGCTGGTGCTCGCCACCGCCGACGGCGGCGCGGTCGATCTCGAGGAGCTGCGGGGCAAGGTCGTCGTGCTCGACTTCTGGGCGACGTGGTGCCCGCCGTGCCGGCGCGCCCTGCCGCTGCTGCACGAGGTGGCGGAGTGGGCCCGGGACGAGGCGCTGCCGGTCGAGATCATCACGGTCAACGTCTGGGAGGCGCGCGATCCGGCGAAGAACACGCCGAACGACCGGCTCGAGGCGGTGCGGGCGTTCTGGAAGCAGAACGGCTTCTCGCTCCCCATCGCGATGGATTACACCGACGAGGTCGCCGCCGCGTACGGCGTCCAGGGCATCCCGGCCACCTTCGTGATCCGCTCCGACGGTGTCGTGCACGGTCAGCCGCACGCGAGCGTCGAAGCGCTCAGGCGGGAGATCACGGCGGCGCTCGAGGCACTGGAGGCGGAGTAGTCTTGAGTTCTGAGCGTTGAGCCTCGAGCACCCGAATCTCACGCCTTCAGCCGAACGGACCGGACCCACGCGCTCCGGCACGGGTGCGGCGGTCGAGATGCGCGTCAACGGCTCAAGGCTCAGCGCTCAGGACCGGAGACTCTCCGACCGCGCCCGCGTGCTCGCGTCGCGTATCCGGGGGGAGGTGCGTTTCGACGCGCACGACCGGATGCTCTACGCGACGGACGCCAGCATCTACCAGGTCGAGCCCGTCGGCGTCGTCATTCCGCGTACGATCGATGACGTCGTCGCCGTCGTCCGGTGGTGCGCCGAGGAGGGCCTGGCCGTGCTCCCCCGCGGGGGCGGGACGTCGCTTGCCGGGCAGGCGGTGAATCGGGCGGTCGTGATCGACTTCTCGCCCCACCTCGACGCGCTGGTTGCGGTGGACGCGCGGGCGCGCACGGCGCGGGTTCAGCCGGGCCTCGTGCTCGACGATCTCAACGCGGCGGTCGCTCCGCTCGGGCTGATGTTCGGACCGGACGTGGCGACCTCGACCCACGCGACCCTCGGGGGCATGATCGGCAACAACTCCGCCGGTGCGCACTCCGTGCTCTACGGGCGCACCGTCGAGCACGTGAAGGCACTCGACGTCCTCCTCGCGGACGGGCACCGCGTTCACCTCGATGCCGGCGCGGCGCGGCGCGACGACCGCGTCCGCGATCTCACGCGCCGCGTCGCTGACATCGTGCGGCCGCTCGCGGCGGAGATCGACGCCCGGTTCCCGAAGACGCGTCGCCACGTCAACGGCTACAGCCTCGACCTCGTGCTCGAGGACCTGCGGGCGGCGCCGTCCGGCACGCTCGACGGCGTGAACCTCGCCCGTCTCTTCTGCGGCTCGGAGGGCACGCTGGGCGTGACGCTCGAGGCGACCCTCGGCCTCGTGCCCGCGCCGCGGGTCAGGGGGCTCGCGATCGTCGCTTTCGCGGACGTGAACGCCGCGCTCGAGGCCGTCGGCGCGATCCTCGAAACGGGGCCGGCGGCGGTCGAGCTGATCGACGAGGTGATCATCGGTCTCGCGCGGGCGAACCTGGAGTACCGCGCGTACGCCGACCTGCTGCCGCGGCCGGGCGGAGCGGAGGCCGGGGCCGTGCTGTACGTCGAGCACTTCGCCGACGACGCGGCCGCACTCGACGCGCGGCTCGCCGCACTCGAGGGCCGCTACGGCGCCGACGCCGTGCTGCGGTACGTGGACGCGGCGTCGATGGCCGGGGCGTGGAAGCTGCGCAAGGCGGGCGAGCCCCTGCTGCACGGCCAGCACGGGAGGCGCAAGCCGATCACGTTCATCGAGGACACGGCGGTGGAGCCGGCGCGGCTTCCGGAGTTCGTCCGGCGCTTCCGGGCGATCGTTGACGCCCACGGCACGACCGCGTCGTACTACGCCCACGCCTCGGTGGGTTGCCTGCACATCCGCCCGATGATCGCGCTCGACGATCTGCGCGACGTTGACGCCATGCGCGACATCGTCGCGCAGGTGACGGAGCTGGTGATCGAATTCGGCGGCGCGCTCTCCGGTGAGCACGGCGACGGGCGGCTGCGCACGCACCTCCTCGAGCGCTTCTTCGGCCCGGCGCTCTGCGACGCGTTCCGCGCGATCAAGGCGATCTTCGACCCGCACGGGCGGCTGAACCCGGGGATCATCACCGGTGCGCCGTCCATGACGGACGACCTGCGCATCGGCAGGCCGGAGCGACCCCGTGTCGTCCCGGCGGTGCGCACCTACTTCCGGTTCGCGAAGGAGAACGGGTTCGCCGAAGCCGTCGAGCGCTGCAACGGGGCGGGGGTGTGCCGCAAGACGCGGGGCGGGACGATGTGCCCGTCGTACCGCGCGACGCGCGACGAGCGTCACTCGACGCGCGGTCGCGGGAACGCTTTGCGACTGGCGATCACCGGACAGACGGGCGGCGACGGGGGGGGCGGAGACCCGCTCTGGAACGACGCCGCGACGCTCGAGACGCTCGACCTGTGTCTCTCGTGCAAGGCGTGCAAGAGCGAGTGCCCCAGCAACGTCGACGTCGCGCGGCTGAAGGCGGAGTTCCTCGCGCACCACTACGACCGGGTCGGCGTTCCGCGGCGGGTGCGCGCGTTCGGTCACGTCCGCGACCTCAACCGCGCAGGCGCGCGGTGGCCGCGTCTGGCGAATCTCGTGGCGGGCAGCAGGCCGGCGCGCTTCGTGCTTGACGGTCTTCTCGGCCTGGACTCGCGACGCAGCCTGCCCCCGTTCGGCCCCGCACTCGACCGCTGGCACCGGCGGCGGCCCGTCCCCGACGCGCGGGCGCCGGTCGTCGCGCTCTTCCCGGACTGTTTCACCAACTACAGCGAGCCGCACATCGGCCGCCTTGCCGTCCGCGCGCTTGAGACGCTCGGTTACCGCGTCGTCATTCCGGACGTCGGCTGCTGCGGCCGCGCGATGATCAGCAACGGGCTGCTCGCGGATGCGCGCGACACGTGTCTCGAGACGGCCGACGCACTCGCCGCCGCCGTCGGGGCGCACGAGGCCGACGCGATCGTGTTCTGCGAACCGAGCTGCCTCTCGGCCGTCACCGATGACTGGCCGGACCTGGACCTCGGGGTGGATCTCGAGACGCTGCGCGGCCTGGCGCGGCGGGCCGTCGCCGTCGAGGACTTCGTCGAGCGGGGCTGGTCCGATCATCCCCGGGCGCCGGCCGGCGCGACGCGGCTGGCGGAGCCGGTGCTCGTGCACGGTCATTGCCACCAGGCCGCGCTGGGCGGCACGGCGGCCGCGGCCGTCCGCCGGATTGCGGACGACGTCACGCTGCTCGACGCCGGCTGCTGCGGCATGGCCGGCGCGTTCGGCATGACGCGGGATCACTTCGACCTGTCGATGCGGATCGCGGAGCTCGCGCTGTTCCCCGCGCTCCGCGCGCGGCCGGAGGCGATCGTCGTCGCGTCGGGGACGAGCTGCCGCCACCAGGTCCGCGATGGCCTGGGTCGCGCGGCGCTGCACCCGATCGAGGTGATGGCGCGCGCTCTGGGGATCGAGCCGGGATAGCGATCAGTGTCGCCGTCGCCGCCGGCGCGTGCCGGCGAGACCGCCCAGGGCGAGCAGCGCGATCGCGCCCGGCGCCGGTACGACCCGGTAGAACCGGATCTCGGCGTTCTCATAGAGGTTCGGGAACAGGTCGTTCGCCCAGTCGTTCGTGAACATCACGTTGAACGTCCCGAGGTCGAGCGGGGCGTCGATCCACGGAAGGAAAATGTCCTCGTCCGTATCGCCGTAGGTCCCCGGTCCGTCGGAGATGACGCCCTGGAACGACCATCGCTCGTCCGCGAGCGGCTCGTTGGTCAGGCCGCCGACCGTGTACTGCTCGCCGGAGCCCTGTCGCGTGACGATGACTTGCACGTCGGACGCCCAACTGTCGTCCGGCACCGGCTCGTCGTAGTTCCACCGCACCTGGAACCCGACGACGCCCAGCGTGCCGGAGGGGTCGTCCCCGTCACCCGTGACGATGAAGTCCTGCTTGAAGAACTCGAAGGCGCCGAGCTCGCCCGAGCCGATCAGCATGTACGGCGTGACGAAGAGATCGCCGGCATCGCCGCCTGCGGCCTCGAGGGACGTCGTGGCGGCTGCCGAAGCAATGGCCGCGAACGCCAGTGAGCTGCTCGTGATCTTCATCTTCTCTCTCTCTCTCCGCTGCCGCCGCGACCGATGCCGACGCAGGCCGGGTGAAGCGGGGCGCAACGCCCGACCTCACTTCGCTCGCGATTCCTGGCTTCGGTCGAGTCTCTCGATCTCTTCTCGCGGCCCGAGCCGCCCTTCTCTCTCGCGTCCGGTGCCTCTCACCTCACCGGACCTGAAGCAGCGTGCCACGATCGGGCCGGCCGGTCAAGGGTCGGGGGCGTGTTTTCCGGAAGCCGGACCATATTTCGGCACGATCGGGACAACCGCGAGCGCACGCCCCGCCTGGCGTTCTTGCCCAGTGTGACGCGGACGCCGGGAACGTCGCCGGACTCCAATCGAACCAAAAAAGGTCCACGCCGTACCTGCCGGTACGGCGCGGAGAGAAGAGAGAGAGCCTGTTGCGCCCTGGGTCGAATCAGGTGGGTCGACCAGGTGGGTCGACCAGGTGGGTCGAATCAGGTTGGGTCGGACCAAGGGCGTCCCTTCCACTTCGCCCGTCGGGCGACTTCGCCATCGCGAGGACAGGCGCCGGCCGGATGCCGGAGGAAGCGGTCGGGAAGTCCACGCCGTACCTGCCGGCACGGCGCGGAGAGAAGAGAGAGAGCCTGTTGCGCCCTGGGTCGAGCCAAGTGGGTCGAACCAAGTGGGTCGAACCAAGTGGGTCGAGCCAAGTCGGTCGAACCAGGGCGTCCCTTCCGCCTTCGCGAGAGCGAGTGCCGGCCGGATGCCGGACGGAGCGGTCGGGAAGTCCACGCCGTACCTGCCGGTACGGCGCGGAGAGAAGAGAGAGAGCCTGTTGCACCCCTTGGGTCGGACCCAGGTGGGTCGGGCCAAGTGGTCGGACCAGGTGGTCGGACCAGGGTGTCCCTTCCGCGTTCGCCATCGCGAGTGCCGGCCGGATGGCCGGACGGAGCGGTCGGGAAGTCCACGCCGTACCTGCCGGCACGGCGCGGAGAGAAGAGAGAGAGCTTGTCGCCCCCGCGGGCGGGGCAAACTCCACGTCATCTCGGCAGAAACGACGCGGATGAAGAGAGAGAGATTGTCATGGGATCCCGAGCGATCCCGAAGACCACGCTCGAGCCTCGCGGCCCGGCGGGCAGGCGTTCGTCAGGTCAGACCTGACCAGTCGCCGGGGCCGGCCCCGGCATCGTCGTGCCGAAACGAGTGCGGCGGGAACAGCCAGCCCCGCATATCGCCAGGCCGCGCGCGTCGGCCCGCGAACCCGCCGTGAGCGGTGCGGTCGCCGCCGCCCGGGACCGAGACGGACCGTCTCCGGCTGCCGCCAAATCCTGAACGCAGACGCAGGCTGCGACGCGGCATGGCAAGGAAGGCGGTCGCGCGGCGTTCGGCCGTGCCGTCCGCCGTCAGCAGCGAGTGGATCAACTCGCCGGCCTGCTTCGTGCCTCCCGCGTACACGTCGCAACCGAGGCCCGCGATGATCGGATCGAGCTCACGATCGACCAGGAGGCCGATCGAGTGGCTCGCGCCCGGCAGGCCCCGCAGGTCGGCGAGGAACTGCTTCAGGCCGCAGCCATGATCATCATGATCGTCGACCATCGTCCGGTCGAGCACGACGCAGACGATCACCCGGCCGCGCTGCCCACGCAGCAACTGACGGCGAAGGTCGAGGAGGTTGTTCGAAGAGTGAAACCGGAGCGTTCCGCGACGACGCAGACCACCCGCCGCCTCGAACATGCAGTGCGAGGGGCCGATGACGACGGTGAACTTTTCTCCCTTCCCCTGAGCCATTGCCCCAATCAATACAAACGCCGTGCCGAAATCCACGGGCATTTGGGGCCGTTTACCCAGCGTCAGGCCCCTTCAGAGGGGTCTGACGGTCGGATGGGGGTGCGGCTGGGGCGAGAGCCGCAACGCATTGTCGCATGGATGCGACACACCGGAACGCCCCTGAGACCCCATGGTGAGGCTATAAGGGCACGTAACCGGCACGCCGTCGCGACACGCCTGTCGCATCGTCGAGACAATGCGGCGCCTTTTGGCCGCACGTCTCCGAAGTGCTGCGTTTTTTCTTCTACGCTCGATCCCGGGCCCGGGTTCCCGCGGATTCCGGAAGCGAGAACCGTCCCCGACGTCGCCTGGTAAGGCGGGCTGCGTCCGGGACGGTCGGCGGGGTCGTGATGCTCGTTGTCTCGTTGTCAGGATGGGCGGTTCGCTGCCCGCTCGCGACCCTGGAGCCACCGGTAGATGGTGCTGCGGTGCACGCCGAAGACGGCGGCGGCCTGCGTGACCGATCCTCCGTTGGTCTCGAGGACGCGGATCAGCTCCTCGTAGCGGATCTGCTCGGGGAAGCGGCCCGGACCGCCGGGGCCGTCCGCCATGTCGTTGCGGTGACCGACGTCGGCGAGCCTCGCCCCCGACACGGGTTCGTCGGGGCAGAGCACGTGCAGACGCTCGACGACCGTCCGCAGCTCCCGGATGTTCCCGGGCCAGCGGTGGCCCATGAGGTGGCGGCGGGCGCTTTCGTCGAAATCGAGCGGGGCCTGCTGGTAGAGCTCGGCGAACTCGTGGTTGAACGCATCAACGAGCCCCATGAGCTCGTCGAAGCGCTCGCGCAGCGGCCTGACGTGAAGCCGGATGACGTCGAGTCGGAACAGGAGATCCTCTCGGAACGTCCGCGCGCGCACGGCCGCATGAAGGTCGCCGTTCGTCGCCGCGATGATGCGCACATCGACGATGATCGGCCGTGCGTGGCCGACGGGCTGCACCTCGCGGTCCTGGAGGAGACGAAGCAGACGCGTCTGGGCCGAAGGCGGCAGCTCGCCGACCTCGTCGAGGAACAGCGTGCCTTTCTCGGCGGCGCGGACCAGTCCGAGGTGAGCGGACGTCGCGCCGCTGAACGCGCCGTGGGCGTGACCGAAGAGCTGGCTGTCGATGATCGTTTCGGGGATGGCCCCGCAGTTGACCGGGATGAACGGACCTTCGTGGCGGCGCGAAGCGCTGTGCAGCCACTTGGCGAGAAAACCCTTGCCGACGCCCGTTTCACCGGTGATCAGCAGGGTGCAATTGGATCGAGCCGCACGACGAGAATGCTCGTCGAACGGGCACGGTGCCGCACCATGGCACTCGCTGTCGAGCCCGCCACTGCGCCGGGGCGCGAGGTCGAGCGGGTTGGCCTCCTCCTTGGACACGTGCTTTCCCTCTTCTCCAACCCGGAAGCCAGGAACTCGGACCATCGCCGTGACCGGGCACTGCGATCCTGCACGCCGGGCCGACAAGCCGGGCCGTGCGGGGTGTCAGCCCATCACGCCGCAAGAGGGAGTCATGAAGTTCTGATCGATCGGAACTGCGGCCGCGAAGGCGGCCGACGACGGGTGCACGATGACCACTCGAGCAAAGCCCGGACTCAGCCGAGTGCCTTGGGGGTTCTCATCGTTCCGGTTCCTCTCTCTCTTCTCGACTCTCTCTTCTCGGCGATCTCTTCTGAGCGCTCTCTCAACGCTCCGAAGCCATGCATCCGGACGGATGGCATGCTCCTTCCAACCTTCAACTCACGTCATATGAGACACCACAAACGCCGCTGCTTCAACCCCGAGCCGTCAAGATCGTCAAAAAACGTCGAATTCGCGCGAACCGGCGCCGCCCCGTCAAACGCGCCATTTCCCCTATTTTCCAACACTTGAACGCCGCTGGCGGGCGCCGGTGCGTCTCCGCCTGAATTCGCCGGCGCGGGCGCCGGTGCGGGGACATCATCTGGATAAGTGCGGTCGCGCCCCGTCCTCCGTGGCGAACGGCGCCCTGGTGCGGTCGGCACGGTACTCGATGCGCTCGATCGACAGGGCTCGTCCCGACGCCTCGTCGATCCGGACCACGGCTCCGCACATGGCCTCACCGCCCTCGCCGATGCCGAACGGCGTGTACATCCCGGTGGTCATGTGTCGCACCACCGAGCGCTTGTCGCGTCCGATCACGGAGTCATAGGGGCCGCACATCCCGACGTCCGTGATGAACGCGGTGCCGCCGGGGAGTACGCGGGCGTCGGCGGTCGGGACGTGGGTGTGCGTGCCGAGTACGGCCGCGACGCGACCGTCGAGATGGTGCGCCAGCGCGGCCTTCTCGCTGGTGGCTTCCATGTGGGCCTCGACGAGGACGACGGGCTTGTCCTCGGGGAGTTCGCCGAGGATGCGATCGACGGCGGCGAAAGGATCGTCCGCAGGGTGGTTGACGAAGATCCGTCCGAGAACCGTGATCACGAACACGCTCTTCGTCCGGCCCGGCGCGCCCGGGGCGGGGCGTATGCGGATGCGATCGCGACCGACGGCGGTCGCAGGGAGGTTGGCGGGACGCGCGATGGGCTCCTCGGGGATCTGGAGGATCTCGGTGATCCGGGCCTCTCGGAACACGTGGTCGCCGAGCGTGATCGCGTCGATGCCGAGTGCCCGGATCTTGCGGTAGAGGTCGGGCGAGAGCCCGAGGCCGCGCGCGGCGTTCTCGGCGTTGGCGATGATGACGTCCGGGGCGTGGTCTGCCCGGAGCGCGTCGATCTGCTGGGCGACGACCCGCCGGCCCGGGGTTGCGAAGATGTCGCCGAGGAACGCCACGGTGAGGACGGCCATGGGCCCAGTCTGAACGAGGGAGGGGGCCACCGCAAGGACGGGCGCCCCGGGGGGTCCGGGGGTCCGGGGGTCCGGGGGGAGAAGTGGGTCCCGGGGTCCCGGGGTCCGGGTCCGGGTCCGGGTCCGGTATTCACTGCCACCCGCCGATCGGCTATACTCATCGCGCGGCGCAGGACATCGGACGTGGCGCGACCCCGTCGATGAATCGGTGGCCTTCGCCGGCAGAGGCAAAACGCGAGGATCGTGGTCCAGGGCCGTACGCGGTCAGGGGCTGGCGCCGGACCCGCACTGTGTCGAGGGTTCCAGGCGAGACGTTGTCGATCCTTTGCGGGCAGGGCGCCTGTGCTATTGCGATTCCGCGTTCGGGGGGCCCGTCGGTGCATGTCATGTGCATCGAATGACGGTTCCGCCAGGGGGGGCAATGCAGGCGAGAGGATCACCTCCCGGTCGCTTCCGTCCGACAGGTTCACTGGAGGACGCAGACGGTCCGGATCGGACCATCCCGGAGATCACAATGTCGAACGAACGGTTTTCGTTCGGTGACCGAGTGCGTCACAGCAATCGTCCCGAGTGGGGCATCGGATCCGTCGTGCGGGTCGAGGAGCTGCCGATGAACGGCACGTCGTCCCAGCGGCTCCAGGTCCGCTTTCCCGGCGCCGGCGTCAAGACGCTTTCCGCCGGGCACGCGCCGCTCGAGCGCGTCACGGACGAGGCGCCCCCGCCCGGACGCGACGACGCGCCGAACCAGGTCCGCTTATGGGACAAGGTCGGCGAGACGGACTGGCTTGCCGGCGTCGCCCGGAAGCGGATCGAGGAATCCATGATCAGCCTGCCGTCTGAGGCGAGCGATCCCTTCCGCGACATCACGCAACGGATCCGGTTCACCGTGCGGCTCTACCGCTTCGAGCGCACGGGGCGCGGTCTGGTCGACTGGGCGGTCGCGCAGACGGGTCTCGATGATCCCCTGAGCCGCTTCAACCGGCATGAGCTCGAGCAGTTCTACGACCGCTGGGCCTTCGAGCGCGAAGCGCACCTCGGCCGCCTGGTCCGGGAAGCCGCGGATGCCCGGATCCCGATCGGTGACATCGTCGAGGAGGCGCCGCCCGCGGCCCGCAAGGTGCTGCGACGGCACACTCCGGTGCGGTAGACGCATCGCGCGATGTTGCGGCGGATCAACATCCGGCACGACCGCGCCCTGCATCCGGCCGCCCGGGTCCATGAATAACCCCCGTCACGGTCTGCCGCGCGCGATTCGACGTGTTTCTCGCGATTGGCACGCCCGCGCGGCGCGGGCCTTGTTCTTCTCCCCCCGTGGTTCCCGCTACGTCACCACGGCTCCGTCACCGGAAGGGAAGAAGACATGGATGAGCAGAAGTTCCAGACCAAGTTCAACGAGCTTCTCAACAAGATCAACCAGCTCCCGGAGAAGCACCGCGGACGGCTGGAGGACATGGCGCGGGAGACGAAGGATCGGCGCGACCGCATCAAGGCTTCCGTGACCGAGCTCCAGGAGTCGCTCGACTACCTGCGGCTCAGCGTGAAGTACCTGGTCTTCGACCTCGAGGCGACCCGTCGGGAGAACGCGTACCTTCGCCGCCTCGTCGAGCAGGCGAACCGCGAAGAGGACGACGTCCGCGGCCACGGCGAAGACAACTTCCTGGATGACGACGAGGTGTAGGACGGCGGCATCGCGCCGCTCCGTCGAGGACGTTCCCGGGTACGTGCGGCGCGCCGTGTGCGAGTGCCTGCGTGTGCGGCGCCAGGCGACGTGCTGTGCGCGCCGGCCTGCGCGGCGTGCAGGGCGGCCATGGCGTCGCCCGCGACCGGCGCCTGCCCGCCGTGCTGCGCGATGTGCCGCGCGACGTGCCTGCAACGGGCGAGGCCGTCGAGGTCAGGACTCGGTCGCGATCGTCTGCGGGTCCCACGCCCGCTCGAGATCGGCCCTGAGGCCGCGGGCCCGACGCGTCGTCTCGATGAGCGGGGGCTCGGCCGACTCCGGCGTCGCCGGGAATTCGTCGGCCTCCTCCGCCCGCGCGATCGCTCCCGCGGCGATGCGACCGTCGTCGTGGACGTCCTCGACGCGCACCGCGACGCGTGTCGAGACGCCACGCTCCTGCATCGTCACGCCGTAGAGCTGATCGCACGCCTGCATCGTGCGCTTGTGGTGCGTGATCACAATGAAGTGGCTCCTGTCGAGGAAGGGCACGAGCACGCGGCAGTACCGGTCCACGTTGGCGTCGTCGAGGGCGGCGTCAACCTCGTCGAGCACGCAGAACGGGGACGGCCGCGACTTGAAGATCGCCATCAGCAGGGCGACCGCCGTCATCGTCTTCTCGCCGCCGGAGAGCTGGCTGATCACCCGCGGCTCCTTGCCGGGCGGTTTCGCGCGGATCTCCACGCCGGCCGCGAGCGGGTCGAGCCGCCCGTCCTCGTCGGGGAGGAGCATGATGTCGGCGCTGCCGCCGCCGAAGAGCTTGCGGAACATGCCCTCCGGACCCGCGAAGTTGCGCTTGATGGCCTCGAACGTCCGCTCGAACCGGTGAAGGCTCGTCTCGTCGAGCTGCCTGATGAGCGTCTGGAGCTGCGTGACGGCCTCGTCGATGTCCGCGACCTGCCGGATGAGCGACTCGTTGCGCTCCTCGAGCTGCGTCTCCTCCTCGATCGCTTCGTGGTTGACGTTGCCGAGCTTGCGGATGGCCTCGCGCAGCTCGGTGATCTCGGCGTTCGTCGCCTCGGCGTCGATGGGCGTGAAGTCCGCCTCCTCCCGCTGAGCGCGGTAGGGCAGGTACGCCGTCGAGAGATCGATCTCCAGCTCGGTGAGCGCGCGCTCCTCGAGGTTCTCTCGCTTCACCTCGAGCTCCCGGCGGCTGATCTCGACCGCGTGGTAGTCGCGCTCGATACGCTGGGCCTTCTCCCGCGTCGCGAGCAGACGCTCACCGCAGGCGGTCGCCTCGTGCTCCGCGGCCGCGACGCGCTCGCCGAGCGAGACGCCTTCCTCGGCGAGGTTGATGAGCCCCTCGTCGGCGCGGGCGATTTCCTCGGCGGCCTCGTTGACGGCGGCCTCGAACTGCTCGATCTGCGAAAGGCGGCGGTGGACCTGCTGCGTGCTCATCTCCTTCTGCCGCTCGAGCTCCTCGAGCGTGAGGTGGAGGTGACGACGCTCGCGGGTGAGCGCCTCGTGCCGGCTGCCGGCCTCGCCCAGCTCGAGCTTCGCCGTCGTGAGCTGCTCCTGCGTCGCTTCGGCCTCCTGCTGCGCGTGCTCGTGGGCGAGCCGTGCGGCGTCCGCGTCCCCGGCGTGACCCGCGAGTGACGAGACGATCGCGGCGAGCGTCCGCGCGAGCCCGGTGCGCTCTGCTTCGAGGTCGCTCAGCCGCCGGTCGATTTCTCCGCGCTCGGCGGCGAGGGAACCCTGCTCCCGATCGAGCCGTTCGAGGTCGTTGCCGAGACGCTGCGACTTGTACTGCGCTTCGACGACGCCGTGCCGGGCGTCGTGCAGACGCGCGTTGACGGCGTCGAGCTGCTGGTGTCGCTGCACCGACTCCGAGACGAGCCCGCGTAGTGCCTCGTTGAGATCCGCGAGGCCGCCGTCGATTGCCGCGACCTGGTTCCTCAGCTCCGCGAGCTCGAGGCGGCGCGAGAGCCAGCCGTTGCCGCGGGCCGTGGCCTTCGCGCGGCCGATGGTGATCCGGCCTGCGCCGTCGACGACGTCGCAGGCGTTCGTGACGAACCGCCACCCGGCGAGCGGCCCGGCGGCGAGCGTGTGCGCCGCTTCGAGATCCCAGACGAGCAGCGTGCGTCGCAGAAGTCGGCCCACCGTCGCTTCCGCGTAGGGCGCGATGCGCACGTGGTCGAGGATGCGCGTGGCCCACCCGGGCGGAACCTGGTCGCCGTCGCCGGTCTCCGATGCGGCTGCGGAGTGTCGATCCCCCTCGGCCCGCAGGGCCGACTCGGACGACCCGTCGTACGGAGCGCTCAAACAAACAAAGCCGACCCGCCCGCCCAGCTCCGGCAGCCCCGCCTTGACGACGTCGATCACGCCCGGGTCGTCGATGATGACGAGCTGGAGGTCGTCGCCGAGCGCGGCCTCGACGAGCGGAGCGTGCCGCCGATCGGTGTCGATCGCGTCGCCCAGCAGGCCACGCACCCCGGGAAAGCGGTCGGCCTGGTCGAGCACGGCTTTGACCGAGTCGCCGAGGCCCTCGCGCGCCTGGTGCATCTCGTCGAGCAGGTGCAGCCGTGACTCAAGCGCCGCCCGCTCGTGCCGCGCCGCGGCGATACGCTCCGTGAGCTCGGCCTGCCGATCACCGAGCGCCCCGGCCGCGCGGTCGTGCTCGTCGAGCTGTCCTTCGAGGGCGTCGACCTGGGCCTGGGCCCGCTCGCGCTCGGCGTCCGCGGCGGCGATGGCCTCGCGGCACTCGCCGTGCTCGTTGCGGAGGGTGTCGGCGCGTCCCGTGAGACGCTCGAGATGCTCGGTCAGTCCGCGGGCGCGACCGACGATCGACTCGACGCCGGCGGCGGCGCGGCTGCGCTCCTGCTCGGTGCGGTCGATGGTGTCGCGGATCTGCTCGTGACGCTCCCGGGCCTCGACGGCCGCCTGCTGGCGACCCGCGCGCTCCCCGGCGAGCCGGCGCACGTTGTCCTCGGCCGTCCGCACCTCGTCGGCCGCGGCGTCCATTGCGGCGGAGGCCTCGACGATCTTCGCCTCGAGCGACCCGATCCGGTCCTTCAGCTCGGCGAGCCGGGTCCGGTCCTCCTCGGCGTGCTGGGTGCTGTCGGCGAGATTGCGCTGCGTCAGCTCGCGCCGCTGCTCGGCGTGCTTGCGTGTCGCGCCCAGCTCAAGGCGTCGCTGCTCGAGCTCGCGCTGCGCGGTCTGCGCCTCGTGCCGGGCGAGCTCGGCCGTCTGCTTCTCGTCCTCGAGGGCGGTCACGACCTCGACCATGCTGCGCCGGTGCGTCTCCAGATCGGCGATGCGGCTCGTCAGACCGTCAAGGCGGTCGCGCAGGTCGTGGTAGGTGTCGAGCGTGAGCTCGAGACGCAGGTCGCGGTACTTCGCGTCGAGCTCGAGGAAGCGGCGGGCCTTGGCCGCCTGCGACCGCACGATGCGGAGCCGCCGCTCGGTGCCGGCCAGCTTCTCGCGGACGGCGACGAGGTTGACCTCCGACCGTTCGAGCTTGCGGGCAGCCTCGATCTTGCGGGCCTTGAACTTCGCGATGCCCGCGGCCTCCTCGAAGATGGTGCGCCGCTCGACGGGGTTCGCCGTCAGCATGGCATCGACCCGCCCCTGCTCGATGATCGAGTAGGCGTGCGTGCCGATGCCGGTGTCCATGAACAGCTCCTTGACGTCGCGGAGCCGGCACTTTCGACCGTTGATCAGGTACTCGCTGCGTCCGTCGCGGTAGAGGCGACGACCGACGTCCACCTGCTCGGTGTCCACGTTGAGGAGGCGGCGGCGGGGGGAGCCGTTGGAGGTTGGCGGGGGGGCGGCGGTCGTGTCCGTGTGCGTGTGCGCGGGCGTGTGCGCGGGCGCGTCCGCGTGCGCGTCCGCGTCCGTGTGCGCGTCCGCGTCCGCGTCCGTGTGCGCGTCCGCGTGCGCGTCCGTGTGCGCGTCTGGCCCCGCGTTGGCGGCGGCCTGGGCGATCTCTTCCGGGGGTAGCACCGGGTTGTCGAACGTCAACGTGACGCTCGCGGCGCCCATCGGTTTGCGCGACGACGATCCGGCGAAGATCACGTCCAGCATCGCGTCGCCGCGGAGGCTCTTGGCGGATCGCTCCCCGAGCACCCACTTGATCGCGTCCACGACGTTGGACTTGCCGCAGCCGTTGGGACCGACGATCCCGGTGATGGGGTGGTCGAATCGGAACTCGGTCGGCTCCGCGAATGACTTGAAGCCGGCGAGACTGATTTTCGCTAAGCGCATGCGGCGTTGACCTCCTGTCGCGCCTGGATCCCGATCCTTGGGACTTCCCCTCCTCGATTCGGCAAGACGACTCATGATACTGCGAAATCCGGCGATCTGGACGGCGAGGTCCGGCGGGTGCCAATGCCAATGGGGACGATAGGGCCGCCTCAGCCGCCGGGCGCCGGCACCACGCTGAGCGGCGGTTCGGGGTCGGCGTCCGGCAGCCGGCCGGAGCCGTCGGGCGGCGGCTCGTCGCCGGCGGGCTGGAGGAAGTCGAAGTCCGGATCGCCGAACTCCGGCCGGTCCGTCCGGGTGAGGGTCGCCTGCTGGCTGAGGATCGCGGCGAGGACGCGGTCCTGCTGCGACTTGAAGTCGAGGGCGAGCGACTCCTGCTGCCACATCTGGTACAGGGCCCCGACCGTCTCCCCGTAGGAGAGACCGAGCCCGGGCTCCGGCCGATCGACAGTGGGCTGATGGCCGAGGAACCGGATGAACTCGCTCAACCGCACGTCGGCCGTCTCGATTCGCCGCTCGCCCCCGTCCTCCGGCCGGTAGTACACCTCGACGCTCTCGTCGCCCGGCGACGCCTTGAGGAGGAGCCGACCCGACCAGGCGTCCACCAGCGTCGGGCGCCGGAGCATCACGTCGCGACCGAAGAGCGCCACCCGCGGCTGGCCGATCTGCGTGATGTAGATGAGCGGCACGTCGGAGTCGACGACGTCGAGTACGAAGTTGCCGTCCACGGAGAAGCGGCTGATGAACGGATCGGCCCGCTGGATCGCCGACTCGTACGCCGCGAGACGCACGTCGATCTCGGGATCGCTCAGGAGCCCGCGCAGCGACTCGTCGATACGCGGATCCATCGGCAGGTCTGCAAGCAGCTCGACCGCCTTGCGCCGCGCCTCCGGCAGATCGCTCTCGGTCATCGCGATGAGGGCGGGCGTCACGAGCGGGTCGCCGAGTCGCGAGCCCGCCGTCAGCGCGGCGAGACGCGGCAGCTCCTCGGGATAGTCGTAGAGGTCCTGAATGGTCGGAAGCGCGCGGACGCCGAGGGCCTCCCATCGCCAGGCGGCGGCGTTCGCGACGCTCGGGTCGTTGAGCAGGACGCTCTTGACGCCGAGCGCGACCGCCTCGGCGCCGGCCTGCCGGATGGTCGTGTGCCGCAGCAGCTCGACGAACGCCTCCGTCTCGTCGCGATACGACAGGGGCACGTTGACGCGGATGAGCTCACCGGATTCGCCGCGGGCCGTCTGGTCGCGCTGGCCCGGCTCGCGGGGGAAGCGGGAGTTGATCGCGCCCTGGATCACTTCGGCCCGCGCGTGGCTCGGCGAGGCGAGACGCAGCTTGAGCGGCATGTCCCGGACCGCCACGCCGCCGTTCATGATGCGGCCGATCGTGTGGTTGATGCCGACCGTCGCGCCGCCGCCCGCCTCGGCGAACGGGTTCACGAAGATGGGCCCGCGCGCGGTCGCCAGCGCGGCGGGCTGACGCGATCCGACCGACGGCAGCACCTCGCCGCCGACGACGGGGCGCAGCTCCGCCGTCCAGAGCTGTCCGCCCTCGAGGCTCGTCGTGCCCGTGCGAGGATCAGCGTACACGCGCACGTCGAAGCGGGTGCCATCGAGTCGCACGCCGCGACGCGTCTCGCGCGCGACGGCGCCGGGCGGGATGACGCCTTCGACGATGACGACGGCGGTGTCGAGCGAATCGAGCATCGCCTCGGGTTTCATGTGTCCGAAGCCCGCGGACTCCTGGCCGACGCCGCGTCGGGCCATCTCGCCGAGCATGTGCGCGCGAACCGCCGGCGGCATCTCCCGCGAGCCGGTACCCTGGAGACCGACGACGAGCCCGTAGCCGCGCACGATGACGGAGTTGTAGCCAAGCAGGATGGACTCCGAGCGGATCGTGCCCTGCATGATGCGCGGGACGTTCAGCTCGAACCCGGACGCCCGCGCCGCCCGCGGACGGGGCGTGGCCTTCTCGATGCTGTCGCATCCGGGGGCGAGCCCGCCGATCGCGGCGAAGACGAGCAGGCGAGCGACGATGTACGAAGCGGCGGGTCGATGCATGGCGGGTCGATGCATGGCGGGTCGATGCATGGCGGGTCGATGCATGGTGGGTCGATGTGGTGGGTCGATGTGGTGGGTCGATGTGGTGGATCGATGTGGTGGCGGATCTGCCGGAGACCGGGGCGGGGGACGGGGAATCCCACAGGATACCGGAGGCAGCTGCCCCTCTCAAAAGAAGGCCGAATGGGCGTTACTGGGCTCGAACCAGTGACCTCTGCCGTGTAAAAGCAGTGCTCTAGCCAACTGAGCTAAACGCCCGGACGATTCGCACTCAAACTCCCGTGCCCGCCGGCGCGGCCGGTCGGGCGTTGACGGGAGGCCGCCCGACGGCGTAGTACGTGAAACCCATCGACTGCATCTGCTCGCGCGTATAGATATTCCGCCCGTCGAAGATCACCTTGTCCGCGAGGCGGCGGGCGATCTCCTCGAAGTCGGGCTGGCGGAACTCACTCCACTCGGTGCAGATGACGAGCGCGTCGGCGCCGTCGAGCACTTCGTACATGCTGTCGAAGGTCGTGACCTGCGGCATCTCGGCGTTGAGCTTCGTCGCGGCGACCGCGTCGAAGGCGCGGACCGTGGCCCCGGCCTCGACCGCCCATTCCATGAGCGTGATGGACGGCGCCTCGCGGATGTCGTCGGTCTGCGGCTTGAACGCGATGCCCCAGAAAGCGAGCGTGCGCCCCGCGAGATCCCCGCCGAAGTGCTTGTCGATCTTCCCCCAGAACCGGCGACGCTGGTCCTGGTTCACCTCGTGGACCGCCGCGTTGAGCTTGCACTCGAAGCCCGCGGCCTGCCCCATGCCCACGACTGCGCGCGTGTCCTTCGGGAAGCAGCTCCCGCCGTACCCGAGGCCCGGGTAGAGGAACTGGTTGCCGATGCGCCTGTCGGCGCACATGCCGCGCCGCACGCTCGCGATGTCGGCCCCGTAGTGCTCGCAGAGATTGGCCATCTCGTTGATGAAGCTGATCTTGCACGCGAGCATCGCGTTCGACGCGTACTTGACCATCTCGGAGCTCAGCACGTCCATCACGAAGATGGGGTTGCCCTGGAGGACGAACGGGGCGTAGATGGTCCGGACCATCTCCCCGGCTTCCTCGTTCTCGACGCCGCAGACCACGCGGTCGGGCTTCATGAAGTCGCTGATCGCCGCGCCTTCCTTCAGGAACTCGGGGTTGCTCGCGATGTGGAAGGGGGCACTGGTCTTCGCACGAATCCGGTCGCGCACCTTGTGGCCCGTACCCACCGGCACGGTGGACTTCAAGACGATGAGCTTCGCCTTCTGGTCGGGGCCGCCGCGATCGATCACGTCGGCGATGTCCTCGGCGGCCGCGAGCACGTGCTGGAGATCCGCGGAGCCGTCCTCGTCGGGGGGCGTGCCGACGCAGATGAAGATCGCGGCGGCGTCCGCGTAAGCCGCGGTCCGGTCGGTCGTGAACGACAGCCGGCCCGCTTTCGCGTTGCGCTGAATCATCTCCGAGAGCCCGGGCTCGAAGATGGGCGTCTCGCCGCGACGCAGCATGGCGATCTTCGCCTCGTCCACGTCGAGACAGATCACGTCGTTGCCGGTGTTCGCGAGGCACGCCCCGGTGACGAGACCGACGTACCCGGAGCCAACCATCGTGAGGTGCACGGTGTGTTCCTTGCGTTGCGGGGGTTCGCCGCATCATAGGAAGTCCCCGGGTCCCGGGTCCCGAGTCTCGCGTCTGAGGGTCGGGCCCGGCGCTCCGGCGCGAGACACGGGACTCGCGTCTCGTGACTCACGCCTCACCCCAGAGTCCCGGCTCCAGCGCGCCCTCCATCGTGAGCAGCCAGCGCTTGGTGCGCAGATTGACACCGGCCGGATCGACGCTGCCGCCGAAGCCGCCGATCCGCGCGCCGGCGGCGACGACGCGGTGGCAGGGAATCACGATGGGCAACGGGTTGTGACGCATGGCCTGGCCCGCGGCGCGGGCGGCCCCGGTCGTCGCGCCGGCCATCCCGGCGAGCTGGCCGTACGTGCGGGTCGTGCCGCGCGCGATGGTGCGGCAGGCCGCCCAGCACTGCGCGAAGAAGTCGTCATCCGCGTCGGGAAGCGACACGTCGTCGAAGTCGACGGGGGCGCCGCCGAAGTACTGCGCGAGGCGGGCGGTCAGCTCGGGCTGGAGGTCGGGGTCGGGGTCGGCGCCGGCGAGGCGGGCGTCGTCGGGACCATCGACCCACATGAGCCGGAGGCCGCGCGTGTCATGCTCGCAGACGGCGAACGGACCGGTCGGCGTGTGCAGGATGCGGTAGCGCATGGGTACGACCTGGCCCGCATTATGCAGGAACCGGCTCATGCAGCGGGCATCCGCTCGCGTGAGCGCTCGCGTGCGGGCTGGTCGATGCTCACCGCGCCCGCCCCGCCCGCCCCGCCCGCTCTGCCCGCCCCGCCCGCCCCGCGCGCAGGTGCGCCCCGTAGAACCCCGCCGCCAGCACCAGCGTGATGCCGACGCCGAAGAGGTGAATGCGGCGTCGCCGCGCGTGCACGTCGGCGAGCGTGTTCGGCTCCTTCACGAAGACGACGCGATCGTCCTCGGGGATGTCCTCGTTCCGCTCGTAGTGCGAGTTGGTGACGACGACCGTGTACGTGCCCTCGGGAAGATCGGCGTACTCCCAGAGCGCGCGACCCGACCACCCGTCGCCGTTCAGCCGGTAGCTGTTGTCCTCGGCGGGGGGGCGGAGCGGAACGAGGCGGCCGTCGCCGTCGCGCATGGCGAGCAGCACGTCGTGCGTCGGCACCTGCGCGGACGACTCGTAGTAGACCACCGTCGACCCGGCGGGCAGGTCCACCTCGTAGGCCTGGCCGAGCGGAATCGCGATGCCGCTCTCGCCCCAGCGTCGCAGCTCCATCCGGTCGAACAGCAGCGTGCCACCGCCGCCGGCGAGGACAGTGATCAGGGTGAGCACGCTCCAGATGGTGACGTTGCGCATGCGTTCTCGCCGGGCGGGAGATTCGGCGTCCGATCCGCATGGTACCGTGACCGGCCCGCCGAACGCCTCCTCGAATGCCCATGTCTCCCATGTCTGCGCCAGACGTTTCCCCATCCTCTCTGCAGTGCCCGCGATGCGGCTACGACCTGCGCGGGGCTGCCGCCCGGTGGACGACGTCGTGCCCACTCGAGGGTGTCTGCACGGAGTGCGGCCTCGCGGTGCGATGGGCGGAGCTTCTCGCGACGCACAAGTTCGTGCCCTCGTGGTCGGTCGAGTACGCAAGCGGGGCTCGCGGTGTGCTCCGCGGCGCGGCCCGGACCCTGTTGCGGTCGCTGCGGCCACGACGCTTCTGGACGACGATGAAGATGAGTCACCCCGTGCGGGGGCGCCGGCTCGTCGGCTACGCATTGCTGCTCCTGCTGATCCCGCTGCTTCTCGCGTGGATGCAGCAGGGCGTCGTCGCGGTCAGCGTTCGGTACCACACCGCGCGGACCCCCGGCGTCGTCGGCGTGGCGTACCCCTATGCCGAAGCCGTCCTCGACGCCATGTTCCGGCCGTTCTCCGGCACGTCGGCCGGCCTGATCTTCGTGCGGGGCGGCGGCACCACGTCCTACCCGCCGCCGGCGACGCTGTACGAGTCGTTCGGGACCGGCGCGTCCGATCTCGCGGAGGAGATCGCGCTCGCGGGCGCGTCCTGGTGCTTCGCCGCCTGCGTGCTGCTGATCATGCCGGTCACGTTCGTGCTGCTGCCCGTCACGCGACGGCGCGCGAAGGTGCGGTGGGCGCACGTGTGGCGCGTCGCCGGCTACAGCCTCATCATCCCGAGCCTGGCCGCGTGCCTCTTCGTCCTGGCGCTTACGCTCGCCATGATTTTTCCGGCGCGTCTGGGCGACGCAGCCGCGCACGCGCGGTGGGGCGTGATCCTCGTTCCGATCCCCGCGCTGATCACCTGGTGGGCGATCGCGATCAGGCGCTACCTCATGCTGCCGCACGGTCCGGCGGTCGCGTTGCTGCTCGGCGTGCTCTCGATCCTCCTCGTGCCAGTCGTCATCGGCGTGGCGTTCGGGCTGCTGGGGGACTGAACCCGGCTTCCCCGCTTCCGCGGCCGCCTCTATGATGGGCCCATGACCACGACTTCCCGCGCCGCGTCGTCGACCGCGCTCGACCCGTTGTCCGTCGCCCTGCTCGAGCTCCTCGAACGGCAGGATCCCGAGGTCGCGCGCGTGCTCGCCGACGAAGCGGAGCGGCAGGCGACGACGCTCGAGCTGATCGCCTCGGAGAACCACGTCAGCCCCGCGGTCATGCACGCGGTCGGGACGTGGATGACGAACAAGTACGCGGAGGGCTACCCCGGCCGCCGCTACTACGGCGGCTGCGAGCACCACGATGCCATCGAGGATCTCGCGCGCGATCGCGCGAAGCAGCTCTTCGGCTGCGGTTTCGCCAACGTGCAGCCGCACTCCGGCGCGAACGCCAACGTCGCGGCGTTCATGGCGATGTGCGACCCGGGCGACACGGTCCTTTCGCTGCCGATCAAGTCGGGCGGGCACCTCAGCCATGGCCTCAAGGTGAACTTCTCGGGCACCTTCTACAACATCGTCGACTACGACCTCGACCCCGACACCGAGACGCTCGACTACGACGCGATCGAGCGGATCGCGACCGAGTGCAGACCGCGGCTCATCATCTGCGGGTACTCGGCGTACTCACGCATCATCGACTTCGCACGCTTCCGCGCGATCGCGGACAAGGTGGGCGCGCGGCTGATGGCGGACATCGCCCACATCGCGGGCCTCGTCGCGGCGGGCGTCCACCCGTCGCCGTTCCCGCACGCCCACATCGTCACGACGACGACGCACAAGACGCTGCGCGGACCCCGGGGCGGACTCGTGCTCTCCGACGACGAGGAGATCGCGAAGCTCGTTGACCGCAAGGTCTTCCCCGGAAGCCAGGGCGGACCGCTCATGCACGTCATCGCCGCGAAGGCGGTCGCATTCGGCGAGGCGCTGCGGCCGGAGTTCACCACCTACGCGAAGCAGATCGTCGCGAACGCGGCCGCGCTCGCCGACGCGCTGGTGTCCCACGGCTACCGGCTCTGCTCGGGCGGCACGGACAACCACCTCATGCTCGTCGATCTCCGCCCGCGCGACGCCGGGCTGACCGGCGCCGACGCCGAGGGCTGGCTCGAGACCGCCGGGATCATCGTCAACAAGAACGGCATACCCAACGATCCGCGCAAGCCGATGGTCACGAGCGGCCTCCGCCTCGGCACCCCGGCGCTGACCACGCGGGGCATGCGCGAGCCGGAGATGCACCAGGTGGCGGCGCTGCTCGACCGGGTCATGGGAGCGAGCGGCGACGCGAAGCTGTGCGCGGAGGTGCGCGAAGAGGTCCGGGCGCTTTGCTCGCGCTTTCCGATGCCGCACTGACTCCGGAGTCAGGGACCGGAGCACCACGCTCGACTCCTTTGATGCGGACGAACGTGTGCCCGTTTGAGCCAGGGAGCACCCCGTTTGGGCACAGGACCGGGGCACACCCCGATGGTGCTCCCGGCCGAACGCTACGTTCGTTCGCTCAACAGCGCCCGGATGCGATCCTCCGTCGGCGGATGCGACGCGAAGAGCTGCGTCAGCGTCTTCCCCATGAACGGCTCCACGATGAAGAGGCTGTTCATCGCGGGGTTCGGGTTGCGCATCGGGATGCGCTTCGCATGCGATTCGAGGCGGCGGAGGGCGGAGGCGAGGCCGTGCGGGGAGCCGGCGATCTTCGCGCCGTGGGCGTCGGCGACGAACTCGCGGCTGCGGCTGATCATCGCCTTGATGAGGGCGGCGCCGATCGCGCCAAGGAGCACGACGGCGATCATGGCGAGCGGGTTGTCGCCCCGGCGGCCGCCGGCGCCGAAGAACAGCGCGAACTGGGCCATCATGCTGAAGAGACCGGCGACGGTGGCCGCGATGGTCGAGGTCAGCGTGTCGCGGTTCCTGATGTGCGCAAGCTCGTGCGCCATCACGCCCTCGAGTTCGTTCCGGTCGAGGAGGCTGAGCGCGCCGCGCGTCACGGCGACCGCGGCGTGCTTCGGGTTGCGTCCGGTCGCGAACGCGTTCGGCGCGTCCTGGGGGCAGACGTAGATCCGCGGCATCGGCAGCTCCGCCCGTTCGGCGAGCCGCGCGACCATGGCGTGGAGATCGGGGGCGCTGGCCTCGGTCACCAGCTGCCCGCGCATCGCCGCGATCGCGATCTTGTCGGAGGCGTACCAGGCGCCGAAGTTCATCACGAGCGCGAACACGCCGGCGATGATCATGCCGTTCGCGCCCCAGTAGCTGCCGACGAAGACGACGAGGCCGAAGAGGGCGGCGAGCAGGACGGCGGTCTTGACGTTGTTATGGAAGGCGTGCATGGTTGTCCCTGCTTACTGGGGAACAGGTCGCAAAGTTCGTGCCGGACGCGTCACGTCCCCGGTCCCCGCAGGACACGCACGTGACTGTCAGAATGGCAGCTTAGGGTGCGGGCGTCCCCGCCTGCACCGTTGCGGGGACCCGCGTGCAGGCGGCGACGTGTGCCCCACACGAGGCGAACGCGACGTACAGTCCCCCGCATGCCCTCCGCCCTCGAGACAGTTTACTCGCTGACCGAGCGGGTCCTCTTTGACCGGACGCCGCGGCTCTACCGCCGTCTCTACGCGGGTTACAAGACGCTCACGGACCGCGGGGAGCGGCGGCTCTACGCGTCCGTGCTCGGGCCCGGGATGGTCGTCGCCGACGTGGGCGCGAACATCGGCATCTATACGGACTTCTTCGCCGACTGCGTCGGGCCGACCGGGGCCGTGCACGCGTTCGAGCCCGACGCCCGCAACTTCGCGTTGCTGGCCGGGGGCCGCCCGCGACCGCAGGTCACGCTGAACCGCAAGGCGGTCGGCGCGAAGACCGGGGAGATCACGCTGTACGTCTCGAGCGCCCTCAACGTCGATCACCGGACCTACGACAGCGGCGAGGGCCGCAAGGCGGTCACCGTCTCGTGCGTCGCGCTCGACGACTACTTCGGGGCCGGGCAGCGCGTCGACTTCATCAAGATGGATATCCAGGGGTTCGAGTACCACGCGCTCCTCGGCATGGATCGGGTGCTGCGCGAGAACCGGGATGTGCGACTGGTCATGGAGTACTTCCCCGACGGGCTCGCGAAGTCCGGCGGGAGCGCCGCGCAGCTCCGCGCGTTCCTGTGCGAACGCGGCTTCACCCTTCACGGTGTCTCGGCGCGGGGCGAGCGGATCGACGTCGGGGACGCGCCGCCCCTGAACTCGCTCGGCTACACCAACATCTTCGCGGAGCGCGCCGGCTAGGAAGCGTTTGCCGTCGGATGGCCCGGCCCGTTACGCTGTGCCCGTGTCCGCGCGCCCAAGGGGAATCTGGTTCGTCGTCGCCGCCGTGCTGGTTGCCGCGTTCGCGGTCGGAACGCGTCTCGCCGCCCCGTGGCGTCTGTCGGTCACGAACGACGAGATGCGGCACCTGGAGTGCTGGCGCAACCAGTACCGCACCGACGACATCTTCCCGCTGTTCCTCGAGAAGCTCGAGCGGGGTGGGTGGCTCGCCGGCGACAGGCTCGAGATGGTCCGCGACTTCTACGAGTCCGGGCCGCTCGCGCAGCGGGCGTGTCTCGTCCTTGTCGACGGGCATCCGCCGTTCTTGCCGGTGCTCGCGGAGATCATCGAGGCGGTCACGCACTCGAACCTGGCGGCGGCTCGTCTGCCCTCGGCCCTCGCCTCGCTCCTGTCGGTGTTCCTCATGTACCGCCTCGGCCGCGCGCTGGTCGAGCCGACGCTCGGGCTGTGGCTGGCGGCGCTCCTCGCGATCAGCCTGATCGCGGAGATCTACGCCGGCATCGCGCGGCCGTACGCGCTCGCCCAGTGCGGCACGATTCTCGCGTTCCTCGTCTTCGTGCGCGAGCAGCAGGCGTCGCACCGCTCGCCGTGGCGTCTGTGGCTCGCCGTGCTCTTCGCGCAGAGCCTGCACTGGCTGACGTGGGCGCTGGTGGGCCCGCTCGTGCTGATCGAGCTCGTGCGCCGGCTGCGGGCCGGGCAGGGGATCGGCTCGCTCTTCCGGCAGACGTGGTGGTACGCGCTGATCAGCGTGTCGATCCTCGGTCTCCTGGCGGTTCATCTCTCGAACCCGGGGATCAGCGAGGTCGAGACGCACAACCGGTGGCTCGCGCTCTGGACGCACTTCGCCGTCGCGTCGCCGTTCGCGGCGATCGATCACGTGCTCTCGATCGGGCCGTTCGCGCTGTTCTCGCCCGCCGCCCTCGCGCTGCTGTTCATGGCGCTCTTCGGGTTCGGCTGCGTCGTCGCCGACCGGCAGTACCGCGCGGCGCACGAGAACGCGGCGATCGCGCTGCCGGGCGTGCGGCTCGGCCTGATCCTGCTGGTGATCACGTCCGCGATCGCGCCCATCGCGCTCTTCACCGGCCCCCGCTTCATGCTCATCTTCGTGACGGGCTTCATCGTCT
Source organism: uncultured Isosphaeraceae bacterium (assembly GCA_964638815.1). Taxonomy (GTDB): domain Bacteria; phylum Planctomycetota; class Phycisphaerae; order Phycisphaerales; family SM1A02; genus CAZXBB01. The sequence continues at coordinate 4,830 of CAZXBB010000360.1, read as the reverse complement.
TCGCCGGCATCGGCGCGCACTGGCTGCTGCGGCCGCGGATCGTCGCGCAGACCGGCGTCGTCGTGCTGCTCCTGGCGTTCGGCGTCCTGCGCATCGCGCGGCCGGCGAATCCGTACGACATGGTGCTCTGGAACGAGACGGACTACCGCCCGATCGCGGCACACCTGAAGGCGTCGCTCGCGCCCGGCGACGCGTGGTGCGCGTATCCGTACTTCTGGGGCGACTGCCTGTATCCCTACGGCCCGCTCCCCGCGCCGGTCCGCCCCTACAGCGACGCCGAGTTCGCGGCCTTCCTCGACACGCTCCCGCGGCCCGGCGGCGCGACGTACGTCCTGATGAAGGGCCGGCACGCGGAGCTGTACCGGACGGTGCGCCGGGCCGACGAGCAGCAGGAGTTTTTCAACGACTTCGTTGTATCGAGGATCCCGCCCGCCCGATGACGTGGACCATCCGATGCAGTCGCCCCAGGCTCCCAGCTCCGAGACCGTGACCGCCCCGGCCCGACCCGGTACGAAGCCCGCCGCGGACCGTTATCGCGATGAACGCCGCGCGCACTGGGAAGGCATCGCCGCGTCGATCCCGCGTCGCCACGGCTGGGGCGGCGTATACCGGCGACGCGTGATCGAGGTCTACCGCACGCTGATCCCCGAGGGCCGGCGCGTGCTCGAGATCGGCTGCGGCCAGGGCGGGCTGCTCGCCGCGCTGAAGCCGTCGGTCGGCGTCGGCGTCGACTTCTCGCCCGGGATGATCGCGCTCGCGCGCGGGCAGCACCCGGATCTCACGTTCGTCGAGGCGGACGCGCACGATTTCGCGCTGCCCGATCCGGAGCAGGCGTTCGACGCGATCATCCTGTCCGATCTCATCGGCGACCTCTGGGACGTGCAGAGGGTGCTGACGCGCGTCGCCGCGTGCTGCGCCCCGCACACGCGGATCATCATCAACTCCTACAGCCGCGTGTGGCAGTGGCCGCTGACGCTCGGGCGCCGCATGAACCGCGCGACCGGCATGCTCCGGCAGAACTGGATCGTACGGAACGATCTCGACAACCTGCTGATGCTGGCCGGTCTCGAGCCGATGCGGCACTGGACCGAGGTTCTCTGCCCGGTTCGCATCCCCCTGATCGATCGTCTCTGCAACAGGTTCCTCGTGAAGCTCTGGCCGATGCGCCACCTCGCGATGACGAACTTCACCGTCGCGCGGCCGCAGCCGGACCCGTCGCGTGTGCCGCAGCGTCCCGTCGTGTCGGTCGTCGTCCCGGCACGCAACGAGGCCGGCAACATACGGCGCATCATCGAGACGACGCCGGAGATGCTCGGCGGCACGGAGCTCATCTTCGTCGAGGGCGGCTCGAGTGACGACACGTGGCAGACGATCCGGGACGAAGTCGCGAAGAGCGGTCGCCGCTGCGAGGTCATGCAGCAGACCGGCAAGGGCAAGGGTGACGCGGTGCGGCTCGGATTCTCGAAGGCGCACGGCGACATCCTCACGATCCTCGACGCGGACCTGACGGTTCCGCCGGAGGATCTGCCGCGCTTCATGGAGGTGCTCACCTCCGGCAAGGGCGAGTTCGTCAACGGCGTGCGGCTGGTCTACCCGATGGAGGGTGAGGCGATGCGTCCGCTGAACTTCCTCGGGAACAAGTTCTTCGGCTGGGCGTTCACGTGGCTGCTCGGGCAGCCGATCAAGGACACGCTCTGCGGTACGAAGGTCGTCTGGAAGCACGACTACGAGCGCATCGTCGCGAACCGCGGCTACTTCGGCGACTTCGATCCGTACGGCGACTTCGACCTGATCTTCGGCGCGGCGAAGCTCAACCTCAAGATCGTGGACATGCCGGTGCGCTACCGGGCGCGGACGTACGGCGACACGAACATCAACCGCTGGACCGGCGGGATGCTCCTGCTCCGCATGACGCTGTTCGCGGCGCGGCGGCTGAAGTTCGTGTAGGCGTTCTCGTCTACTAGGGACACGGTCCCCACGCCCCGAGCACGACGAGCACGTCGCCGAAGCCGACGAAGCCGTTGCCGTCGAGATCCCCCGGGCCGCCCGCGTTTCCCCAGGCGGAGAGGATCTCGAGAATGTCTCCCAGGGCGATGTCGCCGCTGCCGTCGATGTCCTCAGGACACGGCGGCTCGCAGGAGGGAACCTCGAGCTCCGGCGCATCTCGCTGCGTTCCGTCGAGGCGGTGGCTCGGGGTGTTCCGGCGTTCGGCGGGCGGTCAAAGCCAGCCAAAGTGCCCACCGGGTCGGACCCGCCTGGCGCTGTCGTGGAGGCCGATTCCGTCCACGGAGAGCGGGGATCAAAACCAGCCAGCGCGGCGCCCGAAGTGCCCGCCGGCCCGGAAGTGCCCGCCCGGTCCGACCCGTCGCGTAGCGCCTGTGAGCGGCATCGGGCGCTGATCCTGGCGATGCTCGAGCGGGGGCTGAGTTCCTGACTTCGATCTTCGCCGTGGAGGCTGCCGCGCACTGCGCGATGAGCATCCACCTTCACGTCCTCGTGCGTCTCGACCGCCCCGGACGCATGAGTGGGGGTCGTGCGTAACGGTAGCATCCTGCGTTCGCGGTGTTGGCATTGACGCGGATCAGGGACATGGGCCCCACGCCGAGAGGATGATGAGAAGGTCAGCAAGGTCCACGACGCCGCCACCGTCGAGATCCTCCGGGCAGTGCGTGGGGTGGTTGCACGGCCCCCACGCCGAGAGCACAGCAATGAGATCTTCGAAACCCACGGAACCACTCTCGTCAATGTCTGCGGGGCACGGATCAACCTGGATCACGGATCCTTCCAATCGAAAGTTGATGTCTGTCTGTGTTCCGAAGAACACTGATCCTGGCATGAGCCCACCGAGATCCTCGTAGTTCGTCCAGCATTCGCTGCCCTGGAAGATGCCGTTTCCGGTAATCAGCCAGAAGTTGTTCTCTGGGCCGACGACCGTTCCTTCGATCCAATATCTGCCTGGGCCGAGCGAAATCGGTTCGAATTCGTACCAGGACTCATACTCCGGCCGGCTAAAAACAACGCGACCGGTTTCCGTTTCGGAGTAAGCGATCGTGGTCGCCACGAGCAGAGGATCTCCGGGCTGGTCATCGTTATCTGCTCGCACGATCAGCTCGAAGTCCGTACCCGTCCCCGGCGGTAGTGTTGCCCATATAGCGAGATGGCGCAAACCGGAGACAACCCACTCCTGGTCGCTCGGAACAACAAAGTCATCCAGCAACGTACGCCGCGCACCGCTGAGGTCCACGCCGTTGCTGTAGCCACCGTCGTAGTTCGGAGATCCATTGTCATAGACGGTTTCATTGGCGCAAAGGAGATGATTGGGTGGAGCGGCCAGCAGGCTTAGCAGGAGCACCTCGGATGTGCTTCGACGCGGTCTCATGATAGCTCCAAGGAATCTATGGGCTCCACGCTGAAGTCGTTGGCAGCGCAGTCCCAGGAACTCGGCCCGCGCGATCCCCCGGTCAGCTTCGCGCCGGCGATCAGCCCGCCCGCGGCGACGGGGCGCCCGCTCGCCCGCCATTCGATCGTGCCGTCCGGGACCATGTCGATCAGCGTACCGCGCCGCCCGGACGGCACCCTCCTGAATGCCCAAAAGCGTCTGCCCGGTTCATCGTGGAGGAGCAAAGTCAGAGCAAGAGCAAAGTCAGCAAAGTCAGAGCACAAAGTCCACAAAGTCCAAAGTCCACAAAGTCAGGACAGGCACTTCTCTGACCCGCCGAAGCCAGATCGTCGCCGCGCGGCCGCGAGGAGTGCCGGATCGATCGATTCACCGCCGGCCGATGCTCGCGCTACGCCGAGGTGGACCTGAAGGACCAAGGCGGCGCGCGGTATCGCCGTCCGCAGCCGTCTGCAGCCGCCGGAACCGCGGGCCTTGAGGCCGAGAGGAGAGGCCGGGCGCTCGCTTGTACGGGTGGGCACAGCCGCGATCAGCGATCAGCGATCTCAGGTCGTTCGGTAGACGTCCAGCGCGCCCACGATCCATCGCGCACGCCGCCGGACCGCTTCCGCCGCACGACTCGCCGCGCCGCCGATCGCCGAGCCGAACATGCGTCCGGTCGTCGCCATGACCGTCGTCCAGCGCTCGGCGTCGAGGTCGAGGCGATCCAGGATCGGCAAGAGATCCTCGGGAATCGTGCCGGGCGACGCGCGCTGGCCGCGCCGGGCGACGCGCCCCGTCGCATCCACGATCTCAAGATACTGATCGACCGTCATGTCCAGCAAGCCGCCTCGTTGTCCCCCGCGGCGCGGCTCGGTGGGCGCGAGCCCGATGCCGGGTTCGGCACGCCGAGGCCGGGGCGGGGCCGCGAGCGGCGGGAGCAGGGTCCCCGCACGCCGGGGGCGCCGCCGCCGCCCCCCGACCCATCCACTATAACACCAACCTCATCCCCCGTAATGACCACCAAGCCGTTTGGTTGCCCCCCGCGGCGCCGATCGAGCGCCGCGAGCCAGATGCCGTCTTCGGCACTCCGAGGGCGGCGCTTGCCCGCGAGCGCGGTGAGCAGGGTCCCCGCTCGACTGGGGCTCCGCCGCCGCAATCCCCTGATCTTCTCGAAGTGTTGCCGCACGTGGATGCGGTCCTGTACCGACGTGTGATCCGACTGCTCCGGTGTCGACGCAAGCCCGGCGCGGATCAGGTTGAGGTCGACGTACACCATGCACGCCAAGACGGCCGCGTCGTCGAGCAGGCGATGACACTTGAAGCGGCCCTCCCAGAAGCACCCCGTGCAACCGTCCTCGCGATTGGCGCGGCGCGCGATGGGTTCCTTCAGGCACTTCATGAACCAGCTCAGGCTGCCGAGCCGCCGGCGCAGACGCTCGACCTGCTTGCGG
>CAZXBB010000359.1:0-5778 GCA_964638815.1 uncultured Isosphaeraceae bacterium | reverse complement strand
CAGCCCCCGAACGTCCACAAACCTCCGCACCACGTGTTGCACCCCCATCGCGCACGGCCCCAAACGTCCCAAACCAAGGCGGCATGGATGCCGCCGGTCGCCGCGCGACTTCTGCAGACCCGCCCGCAGGCCCGGAGGGTCTGCGAAAACCAGCCTCTGCGAAAACCAGCCCGACCCACGCCCGGACTTCGCACGCGCAGGCGGCAGGATGCCGCCGTCGCACTGGCATGTCGGGACGTCGAAGTGTGAGCTGCAGGATGCAGCGTCGTCGCGCGTGACGGGCAAAGGTGTGAACAGCGCGTCAGGCGCAAAGGGGCTGCACGACGCAGCCCCCCGAACGTCCACCAACCTCCGCACCACGTGTTACACCCCCATCGCGCACGGCCCCGACAGCCCGGTCGGCCCCGGCCCGGCGGCCGGTCAGTGAGCGTTCGGATCGCCCGCGGTTGCAGGCAGCGTGTCAGCCGGCCTTGCGCAGGTCGTACGACTTCCGCTGTTCGGGATCGCGCAGGACCTCGTAGGCCTCGTGGATCTGTATGAACGTCGCGGCGCTCTTCGGATCGGCGGAGACGTCCGGGTGATGCTGGCGGGCGAGCGCGCGGAAGGCGTTGCGGATCTCGCCCTCGTCCGCGTCGGTATCGACCGAGAGGATCGCGTAGTAGTCGGGCACGTCCATCGATACGCGGACGCGTCGCTTCTCCTTCTTGTCCTTCCTGCGCTGGCCGGCCCCGGAATCGGCGCCGGCGTCGGGATCCGGCGGTGCGTCGCCGACGGTGAGGAAGCCGAAGCGTCCGAGCATGTCGAGCGCGGCGGTGATGCTACGCTTGACGTTGACGAATTCGATGCCGATATGGTACCGGCGGAAGCCGGTGCGGTGGATCCAGACTGCCCGCCCGTCCACGGCGATTGCGCCCTCGGGGATCCGGAGGCGGATCTTTACGACCTTGCCCACGTGGAGCGGCGGCTTCCCTTCGGTGGCCACCCGCATCCCGACCGTGGAGAGGTCGAGCACGTCGCCGATGTCGCACGACAGCGAATCGACCAGGTGTCGCTTGCCCCGGCGTCGGGGATCATCGACGTCCGGGCGGTGCTTCCACGGAGAGCGGCCTTTTCTCCACATAGGCTTCCGATCGGTCCGTCCCGCTCCTTTCTTTACGGCGGGGTTCCCGAGCGGACGCTCGACGACACGCCCTTACCGGACATGCCCGATCGACCGGCATGATCGAACGGCACGATCGACTCGGTCAGGTCCGGAGATCGGCGCCGCCCGCCCGCCGGCTGAGCACGAGTCGCGTTTTGCCCCGACCGGCGAACCGTCGATATACTCGCGGACTCGGCCAGCCTGCGGCTGTGGCGGAATTGGCAGACGCGCTAGATTCAGGTTCTAGTGGGAGTAATTTCCCGTGGAGGTTCGAGTCCTCTCAGCCGCATTCAGCTCCTCTGCGCGTGGCGCAGGTGCGTAGCAACCTCGCCAGACGCGGGTTCCTCTCGCTGATCGTCACGCAGTTCTTCGGCGCGGCGAACGACAACATCCTGAAGACCGTCCTGATCTTCCTCGTCGTCGACGGGATCTGGCAGGGCAAGCTCGGGCCAGGCGGGCAGGGCATCGTGTCGCTCGTCATGTTCGTGCCCTTCATCGTGCTGTCGGGCTACGCCGGGCAGTTCGCGGATCGCAACAGCAAGCGCTACGTGACGGTCCTCGTGAAGGTCCTCGAGGTGCCGATCGCGTTGACGGCCCTCGCCGGCTTCTGGATCGGCAGCCTCTGGGTCACGCTCGCCGCGATGCTCATGCTGGCGAGCCAGAGTGCGTTCTTCGGACCCGCGAAGTACGGGATGATCCCCGAGCTCGTCGAGCAAGGCGACCTCAGCCGCGCCAACGGCGCGATGAACATGATGACCAACATCGCGGTCATCGCGGGCACAGTGCTCGCCGGCAGCGTCGCCGATCGTTACTCGCCGCTGCCCGGACCCGACGGCATCGCGCCCCCGGGCATCCCATGGCTTCCGGGCGTGATCCTGCTCGCCCTCGCGGGCGCCGGGCTCGCGGCGGCGGTCATGCTTCCGCGGCTCGAGCCCGGCGACCGCACGCTGCGTTACTCAGCGAACCCGCTGCACAGCTACATCAGGGCCCTGCACGAGATGGCGCAGGGGCCGCTCCTCATGGTGGCGCTCGCATGGGGTTTCTTCTACTTCATCGCCGGACTCGCGCTGCTGATCATGCCGGAGTACACGATCGTGCTCCAGATCGACCGCGCTGCCGCGAGCAAGCTGCTCGGCATCATGGGGCTGTCGATCGGCATCGGCAGCGTGCTGGCGGGGCTTGTCTCCGGCCATCGCATCGAGCCCCGCCTGGTGCCCGTCGGGGCGGCGGGCATCACCGTGTTCTTCGTGCTGCTCGGCCTCGCCGCGAAGTCGTTCTGGCTCGTCGCCGCGCTCGTCTTCGGCGCCGGCCTGTTCGCCGGTGCGTACATCATCCCGCTCCAGGCGATGCTTCAGCACTTCTCGCCGGACGATGAGCGCGGCCGTTTCCTCGGTACCGCGAACGCGATCTCGTTCGCATTCCTGTCGGCCGCGTCGTTGCTGTACGCCCTGATCCGGCCGTTCTTTCCGGCCGACCAGCCGCACCGCATCTTCCTCGTGAGCGCCGCGATCATGGCCGTCGGGGCCGGCTTCTTCATCCTGCGGCTGCAACGCTACCGCGGGCGGCTCCGCACCTGATCCGTCCTACCATGTCGGCGTGAAGTCGATCTACCTCGACAGCAACGCCACGACACGTCCGGACGAGAGCGTCATCGCCGCGATCGACGAAGCCGTCCGCCGGCACTGGCAGAATCCGTCGAGCGTGCATCGTCCCGGGCAGGCGGCGCGGCAGCAGGTCGAGCTCGCCCGGGAGGCGGTGGCGACGCTGGTCGGCTGCCGCGATCGCGAGATCGTGTTCACGTCGGGCGGCACCGAGGCGGACAACCTCGCGCTCCTGGGGTCGCTCGAACCGGGGCGCCGCGTCGTCGTGACCGATCGCCTCGAGCACGGCGCCGTCCGCGAGACGGCCGAGAAGTTCGCCCGATCGGGCACCGAGGTGGTCTGGCTCGAGCGAGACACCAGCGGCCTCGTCCGTCCCGACGCGCTCGAGGACCTGCTCGCGCGACGCGGTGACGAGATCGCGGTGGTCTCCGTCATGTGGGCCAACAACGAGACGGGGATCATCCAGCCCATCGAGCCCATCGGGGCCATCTGCCGCCGGCACGGCGTGCGCTTCCACACGGACGCGGTGCAGTGGGTCGGCAAGATGCCGGTCTGCGTCCGCGAGCTTCCGATCGATCTCCTGTCGTTCTCCGCCCACAAGTTCCACGGGCCCAAGGGCGTCGGCGGACTCTACGTCCGGCGCGGCATCCGGCTCGAGCCGCAGATGATCGGCGGCCCGCAGGAGCGGGAGCGGCGGGGGGGCACGGAGAACGTCCCCGGCATCCTGGGCCTCGGCGCCGCCGCCCGCGTCGCGACGGCGTGGCTCGCGACCGACGAGCGCGAGCGGCTCGGGCGCCTTCGAGACGACTTCGAAGCACGGCTGCTCGCCGCCGTCGACGACGCGCACGTCAACGGCGCGGACGCGCCGCGGATCTGGAACACGTCGAACGTCGGCTTCGCCCGCCTCGAGGCGGAAGCGATCCTCCTCCTGCTCTCGGAACGGGGCGTCAGCGTCTCCGCCGGCGCGGCGTGCTCGTCCGGCTCGCTCGAGCCGTCACCCGTGCTCCTGTCGCTCGGCGTCCCTCCGGAGGTCGCGCACGGCTCGATCCGCGTCAGTCTTTCGCGCGAGACGACCGAGGCGGAGCTCGACGAGGCGCTCGGGATCATCGTCGCGTCGATCGCGCGTCTGCGCCGGAGCGTCAGCGCCCTCAGCGGTGAGTGATCATCCGTCCGCCGCAGACGGCCCGGCCCGGCTCACCCCTCCCACGCCGCCGCGACCGCCGCCGTCACCTGCCGGTGCACGTTGCCGTCGAGCATGTCCGGCAGCAGGCCGTCGGTCGCGCAGGCCGCCAGCGTCTCCGCGGCGGCCAGCTTCATCTTCGGCGTGATGCACCTGGCGCGTGCGTCCAGCGCACCGCGGAAGATCCCCGGGTACGCGAGCGCGTTGTTCATGCCGCGGCCGTCCACCGCGATCGCGGCGCCGGCGGCGAGCGCGTCGGCGACCGGGATCTCGCTGACGGGGTTGGCCAGCGCGAAGACGATCGCGTCCTTCTCCATCGACGCGACCATGTCCTTCGTGACGACGTTCGGACGCGACACGCCGATGAAGAGGTTGCGTCCCTTCATGACGTCCCCGATGCCGCCCTCGACGTTGTCCCTGTTCGTGATCTCGGCGAGACGGGTCTTCCAATCGTTCATGCGCGCCGTGCGCCCGCGGAAGATGGACCCGGTGCTGTCGCACACGACGACGTCGCCGACGCCGAACTCGACGAGGAACTTCGCCATGGCGAGGCCCGCGGCGCCGGCGCCGAGGATCGCTGCCCGGCAGTCGCCCGGCTCGCGTCCGGTCTGCCTCAGCGCGTTGATGAGACCCGCGATGGCCACGGTGGCGGTGCCGTGCTGATCGTCGTGGAAGACGGGAATGTCCAGCCGCTTCTGGAGCTCCTCTTCGATCGTGAAGCACTCCGGGGCACCGATGTCCTCGAGCTGGATCGCCCCGTAGTTCGATGCCGTCTTCTCGACGATGTTGATGATCTCGTCGGGGTCCTTGCTGTCGATCAGCATCGCGTCGGCCGACACGCCGACGAAGCGCGCGAGGATCGCGGACTTGCCCTCCATCACCGGAAGCCCCGCGAGCGCGCCGATGTCGCCGAGGCCGAGCACCGCGGTGCCGTTCGTCACGATCGCGATCCGGCGACAGATGCCGGTGTATTCCCACGCCTTCTCCGGGTCCTTCGCAATCAGCTCGCAGACGCTCGCGACGCCCGGCGTGTAGACCATGCGCAGATCCATGATCGTGTCGAGCGGCACCCGCGCACGCGTCTCGATCGCGCCGTGGCGATGGATCTCGAGGACGTCGTCGGTGATCGACACGATCTCGACGTACTCGAGCTTCCCCACGGCGCCCAGGACGGCGTCGAGCCGCGCCTGGTCGGTCAGGAACATCTGAAGGTCGCGGACCTTGTGGGTGCTGTCGGCGCTGACGATCCGGATGTCCCCGACGGACGCTCCGGCCCCGCCGATCGTCTCCAGAACCCTCGCGAGGCGGCCGGGGGCGTCGAGAATTCTCGCCCGCATCGTGATGATGAGCTTGGCGTTGTAACGTTCCTGCCAGTTGGGCAGCGTCATACAGACCCCTTTGCGTTGGGGAGCATCGTCCGGGCGACGGCTCCCCGGGTGACGGCTCCCCGGGTGACCCGTCGGGGCGGGTCACCCCCGCCCGGGACGCACTTTCGCAGGCGGCGGCGTATTCTGCAATCGCCCCGGTGATCGCGTACCGTCGTCCGGAAACCGCCCCGACGTCGGTCCCCATGAGCCTGCGGGAGCGGGCGCCACACGCGGCACCGCGAACAGCGCCTCCCGGCGACGCTCTTCGCGACCGAGGCGTTCCACGCGTCGCGCGGCAACCTGTTCAAGCGCCCGCTGCGTTTCGTCCTGTCGGCGCTCCGGGGGACGGGGGCAAGGACGAACGGCGGCCCCGCGCCGGCGGAGTACCTCGCACGGATGGGGCACGCCCCGTTCCAGTACCCCGCGCCGGACGGCTACCCGATCGATGACGCGCCGTGGCTCGGATCCCTGCTCTGGCGATGGAACTTC
>CAZXBB010000358.1:0-17701 GCA_964638815.1 uncultured Isosphaeraceae bacterium | reverse complement strand
GGGTTCGGGTGCAGGCGAGGTCGCCTGCACCACAAGCGTGGCGTCGTCGTTGTGGTGCAGGCGCCCTCGCCTGCACCGGGCGTGGCTGAGCAGAGCAAGCAGGACAGGCACCTTCGAGCGACCGGCCGCCGGCGCGGAGCCCGGGGCCACCCGACATATGGGCGCGGTCCTTCGCGTCCGCATCCGGGAGTGCCCCGCCGTCCGATGTTCATCACATCCTGGGGCCGATCATCGGGCGCAGACTCGGGTATAACAGTGCGATCCGGTGATCGTGCGGAGCAGCGTCGGGTGACGTGGACGGACCGGGGCAGGGTCGGGGCAGGGTCGGGCCAGGATCGGGACAAGGGAGGCGTTGACGATGGCGAAGAAACACCGGTCTCCTGTCGCGGCCCTGGCCGTGGTGGCACTTGCGGCATTCGCGGTGCGCCCCGCCGTGAGCGGGCCGCAGAGCGCGCCGGACACCGCGAGCGACCTCACCGTCCTCATCACCGGGGCGAACCGAGGCCTCGGCCTCGAGTGGGCGCGGCAGTGGCACGCCCGGGGGGCGACCGTCATCGCGACGGCGCGCAAGCCCGAGGACGCGGAGGATCTCCGCAGGCTCGGTGTTCGCGTCGAGCCGCTCGACGTCGCTGATCCGGCGAGCGTCGCGCGTCTGGCCGAGCGTCTCGGCGACACGCCGCTCGACGTGCTCATCAACAACGCCGGCATCGGCGGCCGCATTCCGTCGCTCGCAGCGCTCGACGCCAAACAGGCCGATCGCGTCTACCAGGTCAACTGCCTGGGCCCGATGCGCGTGACCCACGCGCTGCTGCCGGCGCTGCGGAAAGGTCACCGCAAGCTCGTCGTGAACATCTCGAGCCGTCTCGGGAGCCTCGCCCTCAACGAAGGCGGGTCGTACTACGGCTACCGCGAGAGCAAGGCCGGCCTCAACATGTTCACGCGCTCGATCGCGGCCGAGCTGCGTCCCGACGGGTTCACCTGCATCGCCATGAGCCCGGGCTGGGTGCGCACGGACATGGGCGGACCCGACGCCGCGATCGGTCCCGAGGAGAGCGTCGCCGGCATGCTGAAGGTGCTCGACGGGCTCACGCCCGGTGATACGGGCCGTTTCCTCGGCCACGATGGCGAGAGCATCCCATGGTGAGCCGGAGCCGACCATGTCCGTGACGATCAGCGACCTGATGACGACCTCCGTCATCACGACCACGCCCCGGATGACCATCGATCGGGTGCGGCAGCTCATCGGCCGCAACCGGATCGGTGCGGTGCCCGTGGTCAACGAGGACGACGAGCCCGTCGGCATCGTGTCGACCATTGATCTCGTCGGGGAGGGGATCCGCGGTACATCGCAGGTCCGCTCCATCATGACGGAGCCGGTCTTCACCGTGCCCCAGTACAACGACGCCGCGACCGCCGCCCGCATCATGCGCAAGCGCAGGGTTCACCATCTCGTCGTGACTCACGAAAAGAAGATCGTCGGCGTGATCAGCGCGTTCGATCTGCTCCGCCTCGTGGAGGACAGACGCTTCGTGCTGAAGAACCCGCCGCCGGAGAAGAAGATCCGGCGCAACAAGCGGTACTGAGCGCGCCGCAGCGACGACGCGGCTCGCCGTGTTCGCGCGACGGTGTCCCGACCTGCGCCGCGGTCAGGCGCCGCCGAGAACATCCGCGAGCATGCGATCGACGGTCACGCCGATCCTGTGGGGCGTCATGTAGCACCCCGCCTCGATCTCGGCGCGGATCCGCCCGATGCGATCCACGCCCGCCGGGCTCGACCGCGCTCGCCGTCCCGCCCGGTCCATGGCGAGCGACGGCAGGCGGCGTCTGCGGCGCAGGGGGATATCGTCGTGCGTGCGGGGCATCGCGGTCGAGCCCGGACGCGGCCTGGTGACGACCGACATCGTTCACCTCTCTTTCCGGTGGCCGCCGCCGGGTCGGGCCCGACCCTTTTACGACCGGGACCGTGGCGCCGGCGCATCATGCTCATCGTCCCGCCGATCGCGATCGCGCAACGGGGATCCCGCCCTGATTCCGTCCCCGATCCCGCCGCCATCCCGCCGCGTAATCAGGCCGGTCCGCCCGGCCTTCACGGACGCGGCCGGCCCCCTCGGCCCGGCAGATCGCGTACCACAGCGTTGGGTCAGGCAGCCGGCGCCAGCGTGGCGCGTCGTCGAGATCGGCTCACTCCGCCGCAGGATCAGGGCCACGACCAGGACACCGCCAGGCAGGCGTCCGGGTCGGGGGCTTCGGCGGCCAGCACGTGCGCGACGTAGGCGCCGCGCTCGTGCCACATGATCTCGAGATCCCAAACGCAGAAGGACTCGCGGTCGTTCGCCGGTCGCCACGCCTCGTCGCCCTCGGCGCGCACGAAGACGCGGGTCGGCAGTTCGTTGTGGTTGTCCCACCAGCACGCGATGACGTAATCGGCGGTCGGGCCGTGGTGGGCGATCGTGAATCCGATCCCCGGGCGGCCGGTCGCGCACGCCTCGGGGGGAAGCGCCCGGTGCGCGAGATCCAGACCGCCTGCGAACGCCTGCGCGTCGATCGGCGCCCCGTCGTGCGACACCGTGTAGCGTTTGAGCCTCCATCCGCCGACGGACTCGACCGGGCCGCAGCGCACGCGTCTGGGGGCGAACGTCATCATGCCTCGATCCTCATGCCTCGACCCTCGACCTGAAGTCGCGTCGCCCCGCCGCCGCAAGGCCCGCGGCTGCGAAGCAGGACGAGGTGCGCGGGCCGGACGGGAACGGGCATGGATCGCATCGTAGTCGGGCCGGAGTGCCGCGGACCCGCGGCGTCACCCGTCACCCGGGAGGACCTGCGCCCGTGCCCGGACCGGCCCGCGTCCGTGCGCCCGTGAACGGGTGAGCCGGTATCCTGTGCGGCCCGTACGCCCGCCCCGGACCCCCGGACCCCCGGACCCCCGGACCCCCGGACCCCCGGACCCCCGGATCCCGACATGCAGGACATCGCCGAGAACGGCAACGACATCACGGTGACCGCCCGCGGTCTCGTCAAGCGCTACGGCGATCTCGTCGCGGTGGACGGCATCGACTTCGACGTGCGACGCGGCACCTGTCTCGGCGTCCTCGGCCCCAACGGGGCGGGCAAGACCACGACCATCGAGATCCTCGAGGGGCTGACGACGCCGGACGGCGGCGCGGTGCGCGTGCTCGGCCGCGCGTGGGACGAGCGGCCCCGCGAGATCCAGGAGCGGATCGGCGTGCAGCTCCAGGAGACGGACTTCCAGGAGAAGCTGAAGGTCTTCGAGCTGCTCCGCATGTTCCGGAGCTTCTACGCGCGCGGCGCCGACATCGATGCCATCATCGAGACGATCGGGCTCGAGGAGAAGCGCGACGCGTTCGTCAAGACGCTGTCCGGCGGCCAGAAGCAGCGACTCACCGTGGGGTGCGCGCTTCTGAACGAGCCCGAGATCCTGTTCCTCGACGAGCCGACGACGGGACTTGATCCGCAGGCCCGGCGCCGGCTCTGGGACATCGTCGAGACCTTCAAAGACGGCGGCGGCACGGTCGTCCTGACGACGCACTACATGGAGGAAGCCGAGCGCCTCGCGGACGATCTCATCATCGTCGATCGCGGAAAGGTCATCGCCAGCGGCTCGCCCGCCTCGATCATCGCCTCGCTCGGGGCGGAGAGCGTCGTGCAGTTCTCGGTGGCCGGCGCCGACCCGCGGGCCCTCGAGCCGGACGACCTCCGCGCGCTCGACGGCGTGCGCTCCGCGCGCCGCGAGGGCGCGTCGATCATCCTCTCCGTCGTGCAGACGCAATCCGTGATCTCGGCGCTCTTCGACCTGCTCGAGCAGCGCGATCTCGAGATCGACGACCTCCGCACGCACCGGCCGACCCTGGAGGACGTCTTCGTGGCGCTGACCGGAAAGTACCTGCGCGATGAGTAGGCTCGACGAGATCAGGGAGCTGACCCGCGTGCGGGTCCTCACGTTCCTGCGGGAGCCGGAGGCGATCTTCTGGGTCTTCGTGTTTCCGATCGTGCTCGCCGCGGTGCTGGGCTTCGCGTTCCGGTCGGGCGGAATCGAGCCGAGCCGGATCGCGGTCGTTCGCGGCGCCGGCGTCGATGACCTGCTGTCGGCGTTCGGGGCCGCGGAGCATCTCGAGGCCGACGTCTACGACGACGCCGAGGCTGCGTTCGCGAAGCTGCGCAGGGCCGCCGTCGACGGCGTGGTCGAGCCGGGCGATCCGCCGCGTCTCTCCTTCGATCCGGACCGGTCGGAGGCGGCGACGGCCCGGCTCCGCGTCGAGCGCGCGCTGACGGTTGCGAAGGACGGGGCCATCGAGGCCGTGCTCGACCTCGACCCCGTTGAGGAGACCGGCTCGCGCTACATCGACTTCCTGTTCCCCGGCCTGCTCGGCATGAACCTCATGGGAACGGGCATGTGGGGAATCGGCTTCGCGATCGCGGACGTGCGTCGCCGCAAATTCCTCAAGCGTCTGCTCGTGACGCCGATGCGCAAGTCGTCGTTCCTGCTCTCATTCATGCTGTCGCGGCTCGTGTTCCTCGTGCTCGAGCTCGTCGTGGTCGCCGGCTTCGGCCGGTGGGTCCTGGGGGTTCCGTTCCTCGGCAGCGTGCTCTCGTTCGCGATCGTGTGCATCCTCGGCGCCTTCACGTTCGCGGGCCTGGGCATCCTCGTCGCGTCGCGGGCGCGCACGATCCAGGGCGTCTCGGGCCTCATGAACCTCGTGATGATGCCGATGTGGCTCGCGTCCGGCGTGTTCTTCTCGTACGAGCGTTTCCCCGAGGTGGTGCAGCCGCTGCTCCGCCTGCTGCCGCTCACGCCGCTGAACGACGCGCTGCGCAAGGTGATGCTCGAGGGCGAGTCGATCGTCGCCTGCGGCTTCGAGGTCGCGGTGCTCGCCGCGTGGAGCGTGGTGACGCTCACCGTGTCGCTGAAGATATTCCGCTGGGAGTAGATCCGCGCGGCCCGGTCATTCCGGCTCCCGGCGGCGTCCGCCGGAGCTCCGACTCATACCGGGCTATCGCAGCTCCGCCCACAGGCACGGGTGGTCGGACGCCCCGCGATCGATCACGCCCGCTTCGACCACCGTCAGCCCCCGCACCAGGATCCAGTCGATGTGCCCGCCGGGATCCAGCGTGCCCGCGTGCGCGTCGGCGACGCCCGGCGTGTCGAGAATCCGCCGCAACGCGGGATCGTCCGCCGTGCAGTTGAGATCGCCGATGAGGATCGCCGGTGCGGGCAGCGCGAGGAAGACGTCGCCGACGTGCGTGAGCTGCGCGACGCGGTCGTCGCGACGATCGATGTGCGTCACGAGGACCGTCACCGCCCGCCCGGCAAGATCGACCTCCACCCGCACGTAGTTCCGGTATCCCTTGCCTCGCGTGTTCGCCAGCGGGACGCTCTCCCACCGGCGCACGGGGAGCGTCGTCAGCACGGCGTTGCCGAAGTGGCCGCGCCAGTGCCGCCGCTCGCTCGGCGCGAAGCACCACGGCATCCCGAGCGCGCGCCCGAACCGCTCGGCCTGGCTGCGCGCGACGAGGAGCGGGCCCCGCACTTCCTGGAGGCCGATGAGGTCGAACCCGCGCAGCGTCTCGACCGCGCGGTCCCACGCGGATCGCCCCTCGGCGTCGCGCGCGGCATGCACATTGAAGGTGGCGAGACGCAGGCGGTCAGCGGCGCGCGACGACGCCGGCCCTTCGAACCCCGTGCCTTTGAGACCCGGGGCCGCCGTTCGGTCGGACCCGACCGCGAAGGCGATCGCCAGGAGAGCGAGGAGCGCGAGGATCGCGAGGATCGCGAGGCGGACCCGGTAGCCGCGGCCGCGGGCGGCACGGGGGCGAAGCGCGTCGTCGGTGCTCGGCGTCGTGGTCACGGTGTGCTCGTGAGTCTACCGCACCCGCGCCGGCGGCGCGACGACCGCGGGCCCGCCGTTTGACGCCCCGGCGCTCCTGCACTCCAATCACCGGCGCGAAGTGAGCCCCGACGCCGACTCCCAACCGAAGGCTCCTGCTGCGCGCGACGACCGGTTGCGCTCCTGGCGCAGGCTGCGCCCGTGGCGTCGCCTGCGCCCTATCCGCATATGGTCGCCCGCCGCGGATCCGCTCGCGGCCGCGACGCGGGCGCGGCTCTTCATCGCACTGCTCGCGCTCGGTCTCCTCGCGCGCGGGTTGCGATACGCGCTGCGGTTCCCGCTCTGGGAGGACGAGTGCTTTCTCGTCTTCAACCTCATCGACGGATCGTTCGCGGATCTTGCGGGCCCGTTGCGATACCACCAGGTCGCGCCGGTGCTCTTTCTGTGGGCGGAGGCCGTCGTCGTGGCGTGGCTCGGATTCAACGAGCTCGCGTTGCGGCTGCTGCCCTTCGCGTGCAGCATCGCGGCGCTGCTGCTCTTCGCGTGGATCGTGCGCCGCACCGTGCGCGGCACGGCCGCCGTGCTCGCGCTGGCGTTCTTCGCCCCGGCGTACCCGGGCATCCGGTACGCGGCCGAGGCGAAACAGTACGGCTCCGACCTCTTCGTCGGCGTAGCACTCGTCGCGCTGGCGGTGGCGTGGTGGCGCGACCCGCGGCGGACGCGCTGGCTCTGGGCGCTCGCGATCGCCGCTCCGTTCGCGGTCCAGCTCTCGTACCCCGGCACGTTCGTGGTGGGGGGAGTGCTGGTGTGGAGCGCGGTCGTGCTGTGGGCGCGGCGCGAACGCGCGGGCGTCGCGGCGTGGATGACCGGGATGGTGCTCACGGGCGCGAGCTTCGTCCTCCTGCTGGCCGTGTCGTCGCGTCACCAGGCGACATCGGACCTCGGCTTCATGCAGGAGTACTGGGGGAGCAACTTCCCGCCCCTGGCCCAGCCGTGGAAGCTGCCGGGGTGGCTGCTCGTCACGCACTCGAGCGAGCTCGCGGCGTGGCCGGCGGGCGGCGCCAGTGGGGCGAGCGCGTTCACCTTCATCTGCATGGCGGCTGGGGTCTGGATGTTCTGCCGTACGCGCCGCTTCGGCGTGCTCGCGTTGTGTGTGCTGCCGGCGGTCGTGCACCTCGTCGCGGCGGCGCTCGAGCGCTACCCGTACGGCGGCCACGTGAAGTTCTCGCTCCACCTCGGGGCGCTCATCTGCCTCCTCGCCGGCGTCGGCGCGGCGGCGCTGCTGTGGCTCCTGCGCAACGCCCACGACCGCGGACGCGGCGCGCTCTTCGTCGTCCTGGGCGGGCTGGCCCTGACCGGCGTCGGCTCGATCGCGCGAGACTGCCTCCACCCGTACAAGACGCTCTCCGACGAGCGCGCCCGCGCCTTCGCGCAGTGGTTCTGGCTGAGCGCCGACTACGACGGCCAGGTGCGCTGCCTCCACGTCGACGAGCACCTCGCGCTGTCACCGACGATGTGGACCGAGCTGAGCTGGGCCGCGATGTACCGCTGCAACCAGGAGATCTACCGCCCGGACCCGCCGCTCGAGATCCCGCGCGCCCCGGGGGCGGGGCCGGCCCCGACGAGGTACGTCCTGTTCCGCGATCCGCGTCAGCCGTTCGACGCGGCTCTGCTCGAGGCGTGGCTGGAGAGCGTGCGCGCGGACCACGAGCTGGTCTCGCGTGTCGAGTACCCGGTTCCGCGGTGGAACAAGGGCGAGCGCGAGGTGTTCCACGTCGATTTCATCGAGGTCTTCACGTTCATCCCGCGGTCGGATCGAAGCTCATGATCTCGACGACATCGACGCGCATGACGCGCTCGCGGTTGTCCACTTCCGGGATCGGGATCAGCGCCGAGCCGGTGAAGGCGAGGCCGTGCTCCGCCTCGAACGACTCGATCCACGCCTGCCGCAGCCCCGCGTCGTACTGGCCGAAGACGCGGTGCGTGATGACGCGGACGCCCTTGCTCCATGTGCCGCCGTCGCCGGGGAGGCGGTCCGGCCGGCGGTAGATGTAGTAGTTGCAGAGGAACCCGACGAGCTGCGTCTGGTACGTGTCGAGCTCCGGCGTGAAGCTGACGCCGAGGTCCTCGCGGAGCGACAGCACGGGGCGATCGTCCGCGTCGCCGCCCCGCCACACGACGCGGGCGAGGTCGCGGTGGGCGCGGTCGGTGCTCGTCTTCTCCGGCTTGACGACGTCGCGGGCCATCGTGAACACCGAGACGAGCGAGAGGCCGCCGCACGCCACGAGAAGGCGCACGTCGCCCAGACGCGACGATCCGCGCGGCCGGAGCAGGGCGGCGAGCCCGGCGCCCGCGAGGAGCGTGAACACCGGGGCGAGGTGGAGCTGGCAGCGAGTCGGCGCGCCGAACGGGTAGCGCTCGAGACACGCCGCCACGAAGGTGAGCCCGATCGGTGCGGTGAGCAGCCACAGCAGGCCGAAGCGCCTCCGGCGGAGGAACGCCGCGACGCCCAGGAGGAAGCAGAGCAGCGTGACGATGCTGCCGAAGTTCTTGCCGCCGACGGGGTACGGCATCATCTCGCCGGACGCGCGGCGGCCGAGCCATACAAGGAAGTCGGCGGCGGACGAGAACGGCGGGAACGCGCGTTCCCAGTAGCCCTGCATCCACGTGAGCTCGCTGTCCATCTGGTGTGTGGCGTGGAGCGCGTATCCGACCGCGAAGCCCGTGACCAGCGCCGCGCCGACGACCGCGGCGTGCACGAGACGGTGACGATGGTCGCGGCGGAGCCCCGTGACGCCCATGAAGAGCACGACGCCTCCGCCCACGAAGACTGCGGGGAAGGAGAAGCCGAACGCGACGAGCGCGAGCCCCGCGAGCGCGGCAGTGTGCTTCCAGGCGAACCGCGCTCCGTACCACTTCACCGCCAGCAGCGTGAACGCGAGGCTGACGAGGAGATCGAACGAGTACGGCTTCGCCTCCGAGCTGTAGCGCACGATCCAGTACGAGCAGCAGAAGATCGCCACGGCCATCACGTACGGCCAGTCCGCGAGCACGCGTCGCGCGAGGGCGCGGAACAGGAAGAGGCTCAGCACTGCGAGCAGGCAGGGGAGCGCCCGGAGCGTCCACTCGTTGAAGCCGCCGACCACGGTGAGGAGGTGCTCGACGACGAGAAAGAGGGGCGGGGCGACCTGGTGGTAGTCAAGCGGAGCGAGGAGATCGGCCCAGCCGCGTCGCGCGAGGTTGATCACCAGGTAGGACTCGTCGGGGCCGAGCGGGAAGTTCACGCCGAACCGAACGATGCACGCCAGCGTGCCGAGCATCACGAAGCCCCACGCCAGGTGATCCGCGGTCAGACGCGGCCTGAACACCGGGCCCGGCGGCCGGGGGGGGACGAGCGGCGGGAGCGCCGGGGGTGGTGGATGCGGCGGGAGCGGTGGGAGCGGCGGGGGTGGTGGATGCGGTGGGAGCGGCGGGGGTGGTGGAGATGGTGGGAGCGGCGGAGGCGCCGCCGACGGTGTGAACTCCGCCCGCGGCGGGGGCTCCGCCCGCGGCACGGGCTCCGGTGCCGACGCGGGTGCGGGCGGCGGGGATTCCGGCGGGGGAAGCGGGGGCGGCACGTCGCCGGGCGCGTCCGCGGAGACGTCCTCGGGGCCGCTCAATCCGCCTTCCCGGGCTTCGTCGACCAGGCCTCGTCGATCAGCGTTTCGAGCCCGACGCGCTCGCCGCCGACGTCGGCCGCGTCGCTTCGCCACATCGACTCGATCTCGGCGGCGTGGTCAGCGAGGAACGCGACCAGCTCCCACTCGTCGGGCTTGTGCCGGAAGTCGAACGAGTCCGGGTAGACGGTCTGGAAGCTCTGCCCCTCGAGGAACCGGTGGTACAGCATCACGGCCGTCGTCGTGCGCTGCGCGCCGGCCGCGCAGTGGACGAAGACCGGATGACGCGACTGGTCCGACAGGAGCTTGAGCACCGCGGCCCACTTCACGGGATCACCGCGGCCGTCGCCCGGCAGCGAGAAGTTGAACCGATCGATGCCGAGCTCGCGGCACACCGCATCCTCGCCGGGATCGGGGCCCGACAGATCGATCACGGTCCGGATCCCGTTGTTCACGCAGATGTCGCGAAGCACGTTGGGGTACTGGTCGGCGCCCCGGTAGATCTCGCCCGGCACCACGGCGCCGAAATTCTTCGGCGCAACGCGATAGCGGATCTGCTTGTGCCAGATGATCGGGCTCGCGACGCCGATCGCGATGAGAAGGATGATCCACCGCGCTCGCATTCGCTGTGTCGCCGCCTGTTCGGGAACCGCTCGGAGAGGGGGCGGAAAGCGGACGTTGCCTCCGCCACTCCTGCGGACGTCAGAATGACCGCCGCGGAGAGCCTTGTCAAGCCGCCGGCGTGACGGCCGCACGAGGGTCCCGCGTGTCGTGCAACGGGCGTGATGCGCGCGTTATGCTGCCGCCATGCCGGCGTGTGAACGCGTCCCGCTCCGCACCCACCTGCTCCGGATCGCCGCGATGGCGCTGGCCGTGGCCGTCGCGCTCGCGCTCGGTGAGGCCGCCCTGCGCGTGACCGGCTACGTGCCGTCCTACTACAACCCGCTCAGCTCGTTCCACGAGGGGGACGACCTCATCGGCTACCGCGGGAAGCCGTTGTTCGAGGGCCGGTACAGGACGCCGCAGTTCGACGTCGGGGTCGCGCACGACGAGCGTGGCTTCCGGCGTCAGGAGCACCGGCGCGAACGCGAAGACGCGCGGTACGCCATCTATGCGCTGGGCGACTCCTTCACCTGGGGATCGGGCGTCGACCAGGGCGAAGTGTTCACCGACCGCATGAGCGCCGGGCACCCGGACGTCTACGTGGACAACCTCGGGCTCAACGCCAGCGGCACCGTCGCCCAGCACCGGCTCTTCGAGGTGTTCGTCGAGCCTCGCCTGGTCGCGGGCGACGTCGTGCTCCTCATGTTCTTCCACAACGACTTCTCCGACAACCTGCTCGGCGCGCTGCGGGCCGAGGTGCGCGACGACGGGTCGGTCGCGCCGGTCAAATCGGTCCGGCGGCTCGGCGGCGGCGTGAAGAGCACGATCAAGGACTGGTCTTACCTGGCGAACCTGGTCTTCTTCCTCGCGGACAACATGAAGGCCCGCCGCGCGATGCACCGCGCCCGCGAGCGCGCGCCGGCCATCGAGCGTCTCGGAGCGGACAGCGACGAGTTCCGCGTCCTGGTGCATTACCTCGGCAAGCTGGAACGGGCGTGCGCCGCGAAGGGCGCGCGGTTCGTCGTCGTCTGCATCCCCGGGCAGCGTGTTCTCGATGAAGCGACGCACGAGGACCCGGTCGCCGACCGGAACGAGGAGCTCTGGCGGTCCGCCGTCCTGGCCGCGACGAGGGCGGCGGCGGTGGAGACACTGGATCTGCTGCCCCCGTTCCTCGAGCGGAAGCGCCAGGCGCCGCACGAGCGTCTCTCGCTCGCCGGGGACGAGCACTGGTCCGCCGCGGGACACCGGGCGGCGGCCGACGTGATCATGGCCTGGCTGGAGGACGCGCCCTGAGTTGACGTGCCGATCCGCAGTCCTGCGGCGGTGCGCCCGCGGCGTCCGCTACGATGAGCGGCCCGGCCGGCATGCGTCCCGTCGCGGGCGATCCCTTCCCGCGCGTTTCGCACCTCCTCGAGCGCGCCGCGTACCAGGCGATCGCCGCGCGATCCGACGCGATCGATGCCCTCGTCGCGGCCAACGCGATCACGCTGCTGTTCGTCTCCGAGCCGGCGCCGCGGGCCGCGCGTGTCGTTGACCGGGCCGCGCGGGCGGCGACCGACCTGTCGGCCGGCGGCGGCCGGCTCCGCGAGCTGGCGGGGACCCTGATGCCGCAGGAAGCGTCCCGTCCGGCGGGCGCGGGGGCGGGATGATCCTCGCGAGGGTCGCGACGGGGGGGCCCCGGGACGCGGCATTCCGGCCGGAAATCTTCGCGCGTGAAAGCACCGTCATGGCCGGAGGGTCCCCCGGCGCGTGGTAGGTTGCGCCCGGTTCGGTTTGCCGGTTCGGTTTGCCGGTTCGGTTTGCCCGGTTCGGCCTGCCGGTTCAGCCTGACCGGTTCCGGACTGGCGAGACGCCTCGGGCAATTCGGGCGCCTCCGGGGATCACGCATGACACGCATGAGACGCACGACACGCACGACACGCACGACACGCGCGACACGCACGACACGAGCGACACGCACGACACGCCTGACACGAGCGCTGCTTCGACCGACCGCCCTCCTCCTCGGCCTGCTCGTGACGTTCCCGGCGGGGGCCCAGGACGCCGACTCCTGGGACGAGCATCTCGTGAATCTCGCCTTGCAATTGGGCCACGCCATCGAGGTTTACGGCGAGCAGGTGGGGAGCCGCGCCCAGGGCGAGGCATACGACATTCTGGAGCGGGCGTGGCGGGAGTTCGACGAGTCCGTCGCGTTCTGCGACGCCAACGCGCTTCCGTACGGGAGTGCGATTGCCCAGGTCCACGCGTTGAGCGGGTACCGGATCGGCGAGGTGATGCGAGAGAGCCTGCCTCTGGTCGAGCAGCGTTTCCGCAGAACGTATCCGCCGCCGCGCGTGCCGCAGGAGATGCTCGCCTATCTCGACCGGGTTGACGCGTGGTACGGCATCTCCCTTGCAGGAATCGGCGAGGACGCTCCACCCGAGATCGCCGCCTGGCGATCGGCGGTGGTCGCGGGTCGCGCCGCCGGTTTGAGGCTGCGGGCCGAGCATGCGCCGGCGTCCTCCGACGACGATCCGGCGGCCCGCGAGCTCGACATCCTGCTGGCGGAGATCGAGCGGATCCTCGGCCGGCCGCTGGACGAGGTGAACGCTCCCGTCGGTTACACCGGCAACAACGCCCTCGCGGGCCTCACGACGCGTTACCTCGACGCCGTGCTGCGGGAACACGGTCCGCGCGCGCTGGTGGAGGCTGCGCGCCGGTCGATGTACTGGCTCGAGGGCGTCCAGGATCATCCGCTCGGACTTCACGACCACGAGGCGATCAGCCGCCTGACCGACATCGCGCACGGGTGGCTGGACGAGGGCGTCGAGCCGGCGCTTGCCGGCGCGCTCGCGTCCCTCGTGCGTCACGCCCACGCGGCGTGGTGGGAGGGGCAGTACGCCTCCACCGTGGACAACGTGCGCGCCCACATCGACGGCGCGGCGGCGGCGCTGAAGCTCGGCGATGCCGCGGAGGCGCGCGCGCTCCTCGAGGCCGTCGAGGCGGTCGAAGGCGTTCATCCGGCCCACCTGGCCGAGATCGGGAGGCTCGGGGACCGTGTTGCGCGCGCGGAGCAGCAGGGGGCGGTCGGTTTCGCGGACTGGTTGATCGAAGCGACGCTTGCGAGCGCGTCAACGGCCCGCGCGCCCGATCCGCAAGATCGTGGGCCGCTGCGCCCGGACCGGCTCGCGCCCGGTGCGCCGGGCGGTGCCGGTGCCGGTGCCGGGGCCGGGGCCGGTGCCGCAGCCGGTGTGCGCGTTCCCGTGGGGCCTCTCGGGCCACCGCACGACTCCACCGCGGGCTCGCCGGCAAGCGCCGACGACGCGACGGCCGGACGCCGGTCGCGCTGGGCCTGGATCGCCGGCGGTGGGGCGCTCCTGGCGGTCATCCTCGTTCGCGCCGTCGTCCGCCGGCCCGGGCCGGTCCTCTGATGACCTTCGGGGCAGGACGCCCCGAGTAAACCGTTTCGTGAACCTCAACAAGGATGTGAGCCATGAACAAGCGATGGAGTGTGTGTCTGATCATCGGTCTGTGGGCGGCGCCGGCTCCGGGCGCCGACCAGAACCCGTGTCGAGAATGCCGACGACCCAGCGACATCTGCTGGAGGCTCGTCAATTCGAATTGCATCGCGCTCGAGCCGCCGCGCGTCCACGCCTTCTACGGTCAGCGCGAGCTGATTTCCACGACGCCGTACTTCGCTGACGCGTGCGACTCCCCGGACCGCGAATGCCTCACGCTCACGGACAGCTACACGACCGGTTACGACTTCTGCGTCGGCGCGAAGGTCGGCGCCGAGTTCGGTCTCGTGATGTGCCCCGGCGGCCCGACGTTCAAGGCCGAGGCCTCCTCCGAGTACTGCCACAGCGGCAGGTCCACGCAGCAGTGGCAAGCCCCGTGCTGCGCGGCGCCCGGCACCATCAAGACCTGCGAAATCCTGAAGTACGAGCGGCCGGTCGTGCTCGAGATCACGACCAGCTACTTCATGTCCGAGACGTGGGAGTGGAGGGACGGCCCGCTCTGCGAGGGTCCGCCGGCGCAACGGAGGCACTGCACTATCACATTCTGCAACGAGACCATTGACTACGAGTCCGATCGGAGTCAGCTGATGGGACTGAGAACCGAGGTCGAGTGCTGCGACGATCCGTCGGGCATCCGGGAGGACGGGTCAGGCCCCGGCAACCACTGCGGCGAGTCGTGATGCCTTGCGCGGGGCGGGGGTCCATCGCGCGGGTGGATCCCCGTTCCCCTTCTCCCCCCGGCCTCCCCGAGCCGCCCCGGGCTTCCCCCGGGCTGCACCGGGCCCCTGGACTCCCCGGACTTCCGCGGAACAGCGTCGGCTCAGGGTTCTCGCCGCCGTGCGGTGCGCTCAGACGGCGCGCGGAGGCGCGGCCGGCACCGGCGGATTCCGCAGATACGCCACGGTCACGCGGACCGCGAGCAGCAGGTAGCACGCAGCCGGGATCATGGCGGCGAGGCCCGTCAGGTCGCCGAGGAACGCCGCGGTCCCGCCCGTCACGACGACGAGCGTCGCCGGCAGCGCCATGACCCACGTGCCCACGACGACCAGGCGCCGCGGGCGCTGGTCGAGCAGCCGGGCGACCAGCCACCCGAAAGCCCAGACCGACTCCAGCGGCGCCGTCGTTGCGTAGAACGTGAGCGGCATCCCGCAGTGCACGCAGAAGTGCGCGAGCTGCGGCTGCGGCTCGATGCAGTGCGGACAGTGGGGCACGTGCTCGGCGTCGGACATCGCGCTCATTCTATTGAGCCGCAGGCTGCAACACCACGCCTTCCCGGCAGTACCAGCGACCGGTTCCGCGGAGACACCCCATGAGAAGCACGCCCGCCCGCGTCGCCGTCCTGATCGCCCTCGCCGGACTCGCCGCCCTCGCGAGCGGAGCCGCTCCGTCCCCGGAACCGCCGGGTCCCGTAGTGCAGAAGATCGAAGCCGAGGCGCGGGCGCTGGCGCCGCTCATCACGTCGCCGGTCGGTCGCGCATTCCTCGCCGCAACGACGAACCTGCCGAACCCGCCGGCGCGCGTCGTGTATCGCGACACCGAGCGTCGCGCGTACCTGCCGCCACGCCTCGTCGCCGATCCCGCGTCCGCGCACATCGAGCGTGTCGAGATCGACGCCGAGAGCTACTACTACACGAAGTACGGATCGCCGCTCGCGTTCGTCCGCACGCTCGATCTCCTCGCCGGGTCGGGCCTCGAGTCCATCGAGGGTCGGCGCGTGCTCGACTTCGGCTACGGCACCGTGGGGCACCTGCGGCTGATGGCGCAGCTCGGGGCGGAAGCGGTGGGGGTGGACGTGGACTCGTTCCTTCCGGCGCTCTACGCCGAGCCCGGCGACGCCGGCGCGGTGTCGCGACCGGGCGCCACGCCGGGATGCGTCACGATGATCGACGGGTTCTGGCCGCTGCACGCCGGCACGCGGATCGCGGTCGGGGGCGGCTACGACCTCTTCATCTCGAAGAACACGCTGAAGCGCGGTTACGTGCATCCCGAACGCGAGGTCGATCCGCGTCGACTCGTCCACCTGGGCGTCGACGACGAGACGTACGTGCGGGCGATGCACACGGCGCTCGTGCCCGGCGGTTACGCGATCATCTACAACCTCTGCCCCGCGCCGGGCGGCCCGGACGAGCCTTACCGGCCGTGGACGGATGGCCGCTGCCCCTTCGACCGCGTGCTGCTGGAGTCCGTGGGCTTCGAGGTGCTGGCGTACGACGCCGATGACTCCGGGTTCGCCCGCGCGATGGGCCGTGCGCTCGGCTGGGACACGGGCGAGCGTCCGATGGATCTCGAGAAGGACCTGTTCGGGACGTACACGGTGCTCAGGCGATTGCCGGATTGAGCGATCGCACGTCGGATCGGCGTATACTCGCCCCCGATGGCAGTGCCGCAGCGTGTGACGGAGACACTGGCCCGCGGCAACGCGGCGTACCAGGCCGGCGACTTCGCGCAGGCCACGAAGCACTTCCGCGCGCTGCTGCGAGCGCGGCCCCGCGATCCGCAGGTGCTCCACAAGATCGGGACGTGCTACGGGCGTCTCGCGCAGGCGGACGAGGCAGTGGAGTACATTCGCCGCGCGATCGACATCGAGCCGAGCGTCGCGCGCTGGTGCGACCTTGCCGTGTCGCTCCAGACTCTCGGGCGGCTCGAGGAGGCGCTCGATGCGTGCGCGGCGGCGCTCGCGATCGCTCCCGGTGACGTCAGCGCGACGTGCACCAGGGCGTCGATCCTCAACATGCTCGCGCGCTCGGAGGAGGCCCGCGACCTGCTCGCCCCGCTCGCCGAAGCCCCGGCCCCCGCCGCCCGGGTCGCATCCGTCATGGCGATCGCCTGCCGCCGGCTGGGGCAACCGGAGTCGGGCCTCGAGCTCGTCGAGCGCAGCCTGGCCGACGGCCACGACGCCGCGCCGGACGAGCGCGCGACGCTGCTCTTCAACAAGGGCGAACTGCTCCACCGTATGCAGCGATACGAAGAGGCGTTCGCTGCGTATGACGACGCGAACGCCATCAAGTCGGCGCGGAACCCGTTCGACCCCGACAGGCACGACGACATGGTGAGCCGCATCATCGAGACATGGACGGCCGCGGCGCACCGCGGGGCCCCGCGTGCCGGGAACCGCAACGATCGCCCCGTCTTCATCCTCGGCATGCCGCGCTCGGGCACGAGCCTCTGCGAGCAGATCCTCGCCTGCCATCCCGAGGTTCACGGCGGGGGCGAGCGACCCGGGATCATCAAGGCCGCCGATCGGTTCGGGCGCAAGGCGAAGCAGCGCGGCGATGCGGCCGACCTGCTCGCCGTGATCACGCAGCGCGACATCAACGAGGCTTCGCGCGAATACCTCCAGGAGCTGCCGCGCGCGGCAGGCGCGGCGCGCCGCATCACGGACAAGATGACGCTGAACTTCATGTTCATCGGCTTCATCGCCCTGATGCTGCCCCGGACGCGGATCATCCACACGGTGCGCGATCCACGGGACACGTGTCTCTCGTGCTACTTCCAGGACTTCCTCGGCGCGCTGCCCTTCACGTGGAACCTCGTGCACCTCGGCCGCTACTACCGCGCGTACGAGCGGCTCATGACTCACTGGAAGTCGGTCGTGGACGTACCGATCCTGGACGTCCGCTACGAGGAGCTCGTCGAGCGTCCGGAGGAGACCATCCGCGGCATGGTCGATTACCTCGACCTCCCGTGGAACGACGCATGTCTGCGTTTCCACGAGTCGGACCGCGTGACGATCACGGCGAGCATCGACCAGGTGCGGCAGCCGATCTACAGGACGTCGTTGGAACGCTGGCGCGTCTACGAGGCGTTCCTCGGGCCGCTGACAGCAGGGCTGGGGGAGAGTCGTGAGGCGTGACGTATTGGGGAGCCGTGTCTGTGACGTTCGGGGCCGTGCGCGATGGGGGTCGAACATGGGGTGCGGTGGTGTCTTGAACGTCCGGGGGGCTGCGTCGTGCAGCCCCTTTTGGCGTGACGTGGTGTTCACACCTTTGCCCGTCACGCGCGGCGACGCTGCATCCTGCAGCTCACACTTCGACGTTCCGACCCGCTAGTGCGACGGCGGCATCCTGCCGCCTGCGCGTGGGACGTTTGGGGCTGGGTCGGG
>CAZXBB010000357.1:0-26539 GCA_964638815.1 uncultured Isosphaeraceae bacterium | reverse complement strand
GTTGAAGTCGTTGCGTCGCTGCGCGAGGAGCTCGTCGCACAGCGCCGCCGCCGCGCGCAGGTCACCCGCCTCCCACGCGGCGTGGGCCTGGCGGAAGAGGCTCGTCGGGTCGGGTCGCATCCGGCAGATCCTAACCCGCATTATGCATGAAGCGAACCGTCCGGCGGACGATCCGAACGCGTGGTCGCACGTTCGAGGCTTGATGTGGTGTCAAACACGTCGGCGCCTCGCCCGAGCGACCACGCGATCGGCTTGTCGCGCCGGTTGCACATCGCACGTTCGTGGACAGGTGGGAGATCATCGTTTCATTCCGGGATTGGCTGTGTATTCCAGGACCCACCGGCTCGCTTCATGCATAATGCGGGCTAAGACAAATGGACGCGTCGTGGCGCGGTGGGTGTGCTCCGCGCCCCATGGAACGGCGCGCGCTCAAGGCCGGGGCACACGCAGCGGCGCCGGGACCGGGGCACGCAGCGGCGCCGGGACCGAGCCGCTAACCCTCCGCGCGGCCCTTGAGCTCTCGCAGCGTGTCGAACGCCTCGATCGGCGACAGCGTCTCCAGCCGGAGATCGCGCAATGCCTCGACGACGGGGTGTGCCACGTACTCCGTGAACAGGCCGAGCTGCGCTCCCGGCGCCGGGCGCGACGCCGTCGCCTCCGCGGGAATCTCCGGTGTCTGCGTGTGCACCGCGAGCGACTCGAGGATGGCGTTCGCGCGGTTGATCGTGGCGGGGGGAATCCCCGCGATCTTCGCGACGTGGATGCCGTAGCTGCGGTCGGTGCGCCCGGGCAGGATGCGGTAGAGGAAGATGATCTCGTCGCCCCACTCGCGGACCGAGACGTGCAGGTTCGCGACGTTCGGGCGGCGCTCGGCAAGCGACGTCAGCTCGTGGTAGTGCGTCGCGAACAGCGCGCGGCAGCGGATGTCGGCGATCGCCTCGGCGATGGCCCAGGCGAGCGCGAGACCGTCCAGCGTCGAGGTGCCGCGTCCGATCTCGTCGAGGATCACGATGCTGCGATCCGTCGCGTGGTGGAGAATCCCCGCGGTCTCGGTCATCTCCACCATGAACGTGGACTGCCCCGTGTGCAGCTCGTCGGACGCGCCGATCCGCGTGAAGATCCGGTCGGTCACGCCGATCGTCGCCGCCTCCGCGGGGACGAACGAGCCGGTGTGCGCGAGCAGCGCGATGATCGCGGCCTGCCGGATCGCCGTGCTCTTGCCCGCCATGTTGGGCCCGGTGATGAGCGCGAGCGTCGCGGCGTCGCTTGGGCGCGGGCCCGGTTCCGGCGTCTCCGCCCCGTCGTCGTTTCGCCGCTCCATCGCTCCGCCGCTTCCCAGGACGCAGTCGTTGGGCACGAAGCGGTCCCCGAGCGTCCGGTCGAGCACGGGATGGCGGCCCTGGCGGATGTCGAGGACCGGCTCCGCGACGACGTGCGGCCGCACGTAGCGGTGCCGCACCGCGACGTCGGCGAAGCACGCGATGACGTCGAGGCCGGCGACGACCTCGGCGTACCCGGCAAGCGCCGGCGTGTGCGCGGCGGTCTCCGTGGAGAGCGTCTCGAACAGCGCCTTCTCGCGCTCGACCGCGCGGGCCGACGCCGTCGTCACCTTCTCCTCGAACGACTTGAGCTCCGGCGTGACGTACCGCTCGGCGTTCTTGAGCGTCTGCTTGCGAGAGAAGGCCGGCGGAACCTTGTCGCCGTGCGTGTGCGTGATCTCGATGTAGTAGCCGAAGACGCGGTTGTAGCCGACCTTCAGGGACGGGATGTCGCACTCGTCCGCGAGCTGCTTCTGGTACGCGGCCAGCCACGACGTCGCGTCGCGTTGCAGCGACACCGCCTCGTCGAGCTCCTCGTCGACGCCTTCGCGGAAGAGGCCGCCGTCCCGCAGGTGACCGGGAGGTTCGTCCACGCACTGCTCGAGGATGCGGGCGCCGACCGGCCCGAGCGTCGCGGAGAGCGTTTCCAGCGTCGCGAGCGCCTCCGCGAACGCGGGGCTCCCCTCGAGCACGCCGGCGATTGCGGCGAGCTCGTCGAGCGAGCGGCCGAGCGCGACCAGGTCGCGCGGCGAGGCGCGGCGCATCGCGATGCGCGCGGCGATCCGTGCGACGTCCTGCACCGCGCCGACGCGCTCCGCGAGGTCGCGCGCGAGATCGGGCTGCGCGATGAGCGCCGCGACGCCGTTCTGTCGGGCCTCGATGGCCGCGATGTCGCGGAGCGGGAAGCAGAGCCATTGCCGCAGGAGCCGCTTGCCCATCGGCGTCCGGCAGCGCTGGAGCACGGAGAGGAGCGAGCCGGCCGTGCCGCCGCTGCGCATCGTGCGCTCGATCTCGAGACTGCGCAGGCTCGTCTGGTCGATCACGACGCAGGCATCGTACGACGCGCGGCGGGGCGGCCGCAGGTGTCGCAGCCGCGCGTCGCCGTCGGCTGCGCCGGGCGTCTGCGTCTCCTGGAGGTAGCGCAGCAGCGCGCCGGCGGGGGCGAGCGCGGGGTCGTCCTCGTCGAGACCGAACCCGGCGAGCGTCCGGACGCCGAAGTGGTCGAGCAGGAGGCCGCGCGCGTCGGCCGGCCGGAACGTCCACGGCGGGCGCGCCGTCAGCGCGCAGCCGGTCGAGTCGCGCAGCTTCTCGAGCCATGCGAGGATCGCGTCCGCGCGGTCGGCCGGCGGCTCCGCGTACAGCAGCTCGCTCGCCCCGAGCCTTGCGAGTTCGTCGGCGACGCGGTCCGCGGGGAGGTCGAGCAGGTCGAAGCTTCCGGTCGAGATCTCGGCGACGGCGATCACGGCGGACCCGTCGTCGCCGGGAACGATCGCCGCGACCTGGTTCGGGACGCCCTCCTCGAGCAGCGCCTCGTCCACCAGCGTGCCGGGCGTGAGCACGCGCGTGACCGCGCGGTCCACGACGCCCTTCGCCTCCCGCGGGTCCTGAACCTGGTCGCACACCGCGACGCGGTGCCCGGCCGCGATCATCTTCTGGAGGTACCCGTCGAGCGCGTGGTACGGAACGCCGGCCATCGGCACGCCGGACGTCCGCTCGGTGAGCGTCAGTCCCAGCTCCCGGTGCACGAGCACCGCGTCGTCGTGGAACAGCTCGTAGAAGTCGCCCATCCGGAAGAAGAGAACACAGTCGGGATGCGACTTCTTGAAGTCGGCATGCTGCTGCATGGCCGGCGTGAGACGCGCCGCTCCCTCGGCCGGGCCGACCTGGCGGGCCGCCGTTCGCGCGAACGCGGCGGCGGGCGTCGAGACGTCGGAGGCGGCGGACATCGGCGGCGATTCTACGCTGACGCCGCCCGCCGTTGCCGTGGGGCCCGATTCACTCAGGTTTCATTCAGGTTCGCGTGCAGGTCCACGCAGGCCTGGTCCCCGCGTGCCGACTCCCGGCTCGCACGGCACGCCCGCTCCGCCCGGAGCGCGGACTCAAACGCGAAGCCGCCGCGCGAAACACTCGAATGGAGCAGATGAGACTCGAACTCACAACCTCCTCGATGCGACCGAGGCGCTCTCCCAATTGAGCTACTGCCCCTTGACCCCGCTTGCAGCGGGCAAGGCGGACTATACTGATCGTCCGGTCCCGGCGTGTCAAGACGACTGCCGCGTCCGGCCCCGATGTGCCGATGACGATCCTGGCGCCCCGGGGTTTCCGGTGAACCGAAGGGGGAACCGACCCGACTCGTGACAACCACACTCATGCCCCCAGGCCCACGGCCTGCCCTGGAGACTGAGCCTTCATGACCGCCAATACCCTTGCCGACCCCGAGACTGTCGGCGAAATGGCCGCCCTGATGCGGCTTGTCGGAGACGCGACTCGCATTCGAATCCTGGGACTGCTCCACGCGGGCGAGCGGAACGTCTCCACGATGTGCGACGATCTCGACCTTGCCCAGCCGACGGTGAGCCATCACCTGGGGCTGTTGCGGACCGCCGGCTTGCTTTCGACGCGCCGCGCCGGCAAGCAGATCTACTACTCCCTCAACTCGACCCACGTCAGCGCGGATGAAATCGATGGCTCGTTGCGTCTTCAAACGGGTCGGATCCGGCTCAGGCTCGGCTTCGCGGACGATGACGACTGATCCGCGGCGTCGGCGGGGGGCCATCGGATGAGTCCGGCCGGGCTGCTCACCGTCTACTGCCTGCTGATCGTCGTCGTGTCGGTCGTGGGCGGCTGGATCCCGCGGCTTGTGCGTCTGACGCACCGGCGGCTCGAGGTGGCGTTGTCGTTCGTCTCGGGGGTCATGCTCGGCATCGCGCTCCTGCACCTGCTGCCGCACGCGATTGTCGAGCGCGGCGCCTGGCTCGAGGTCGCGGCGCACGCGCCGGGCGCCGGGGTCGGCCACGACCACGCGCACGGCGTCGTGAGTCACGAGCTGATCGACCCCGTCGTGCTGTGGGTCGTCGGCGGGTTCCTGGCGATGTTCGTGCTGGAGCGCTGGTTCTGCTTCCACCACCACGAGCCGACCGCCGGAGAAGGGCAGGCGGGCCACCGCGATCACGGGCACGATCACGGGCACGATCACGGCCACGATCACGGCCACGATCACGGCCACGATCACCGGCTCACGTGGGTGGGGACGACGGTCGGCATGACGGTGCACACGCTCATCGCCGGCGCCGCCCTCGCGGCGAGCGTCCTGAGTGCGGAGACCGCCGGTGACGAGCGTCTGCTGGCCGGCCTCGGGACGTTCCTCGTCATCGTCCTGCACAAGCCGTTCGATGCCATCACGATCGGCACGCTCATCGTCGCCGGCGGGAGCACGCGACGCACGCACATGATCGTCAATGCGCTCTTCGGCCTGGCGATCCCGGCCGGCGCCGCGCTCTTCGTGCTCGGCGCGCAGACCGACGTCGACACGCCGCACCGCCTGATGAGCGCCGCGCTCGCGTTCTCCGCGGGCGCGTTCATGTGCATCGCCCTGAGCGATCTGCTGCCGGAGCTCCAGTTCCACCGGCACGACCGGGTGAAGCTGACCGTCGCGCTGCTCGCGGGGCTCGCCGTGGCGTGGGCCACGGGGGGGTGACGCCGGCCGGGTGACGCCGGGGGGTGACGCCGGCGGGGTTACGCCGACGGGGTGACGCCGGCCGGGTATCGCCGGCCGGGTGACGCCGGCGGGGTGACGCCGACGCGTTGAAGCCGGCGCGTTGAAGCCGGCGACGTGAAGGTCGCAGCCGGCGTACGTCCCCGCCAACCTGCGTGCCGCCGCGTCTTCCCCAACGCCCTTGACCCCACCGGGCCGATGGCTATCCTCAGGCCCGCATGACCGCCCGAACGATCATCACCGGCATCATTCCGCGGCCCCGCTGACGGGGGCGGTGCCGGCTGGAGTCTCGGGGCGATTTCGTCCGTCCGACAGAACGCCGCGGCCTCGCTCTCCAGCGGGGCCGTTTGTCGTTGCCGGGACCGGCATCTGGCCGATCTCGGTTCCTCCGGAACACCACCTCGCTGCCCGGGATCCTGCCATGACCGAGACCGCCGCCGAGCGGAACTACAAGAAGACGCTGAACCTGCCCAGGACCGGGTTCCCGATGCGCGCCAACCTGTCGCAGAACGAGGCGGCGTCGTCCCGCCGCTGGGACGAGATCGGGCTGTACCACCGGGTCCTCGAGTTGCGGCGCGACGCGGAGCCGTTCGTCTTCCACGACGGTCCGCCTTTCGCGAACGCGCGGCTCCACGCGGGGCACCTGCTCAACAAGGTGCTGAAGGACATCGTCGTCCGCAGCCGCCTCATGGCCGGACGCCGGTGCGCGTTCGTGCCCGGGTGGGACTGTCACGGTCTGCCGATCGAGCACAAGGTGCTGACGGAGATCCAGAACGCCGGGAAGATGGACAAGCTCCACGCCCTCGACGACGACGCCATGCGCATGGCGATCCGCCGCGAGTGCCAGAAGTCGGCCGCGAAGTTCCAGAAGGTCCACACGCAGCAGCTCCACGCGATGCTGACGCTCGCGGACTACGAGGCGCCGTACCTCACGATGCAGCCGGGCTACGAGCGCGCCGTGCTCGGGGTCTTCGCTTCCCTCCTCGAGCAGGGACTCGTGTACCGCGCGCTGCGGCCCGTGCATTGGTCGATCGCGAACGAGACGGCGCTCGCGGAGGCCGAGCTCGAGTACGAGGACCGCGAGGACCTCTCGGTCTACGTCGATTTCGAGTTCACCGATCGCGACGCGGTGGCCGCGATCTTCGGCGTCGAGCTGGATCTCACGCCGAGCCTCATGATCTGGACCACGACGCCGTGGACGCTGCCGGCGAACCTCGCCGTCGCCGTGCACGAGGCGTTCGACTATGCGCTCGTCCAGGTGGACGGCAACGTGACGGTGATCGCGTCGGAGCTCGTCGGGCGGGTCACCGGCGCCGGCGGGGCGACGGACGTCGAGGTGCTCGGCGAGGCGGGCGGCGCATCGCTCGTCGGGCTGACGTACCGGCAGCCGCTGAGCGGGCGCGTCTGCCCGATCGTCGCGGCGGAGTACGTGACGCTCGAGGACGGCACGGGGCTCGTGCACACCGCGCCGGGGCACGGGGCCGAGGACTACGCGACCGGCATCAAGGAGGGCATCGAGATCTACTGCCCCGTGCGCGATGACGGCACCTACGACGACACGGTGCCGCAGTGGCTGCGCGGCATGTCGGTATGGGACGCGAACACGGCGATCACCGAGCACCTGCGGAACTCCGGTCACCTGTTCCACGACGAGACGTTCGTGCACAGCTACCCGCACGACTGGCGGAGCAAGACGCCGGTCATCTTCCGCTCGACCGAGCAGTGGTTCGTCGGCGTCGATCGGCCGACCGCGCGCGAGGGGACGTCGCTGCGCGAGCTGGCGATGGCGGAGTCCGAGAGCGCGATCACCTTCCATCCCGCCTGGGGCCGGAACCGCTTTCGCGGCATGATCGAGTCGCGACCCGACTGGTGCCTGTCGCGGCAGCGCGCGTGGGGGCTTCCGATCCCCGCCTTCCGGATGCCGGACGGCGCGATCTTCCTGACCGCCACGTCGGTGCGCGCCGTGGGCGAGATCTTCGGCGCGCGGGGCAGCGACGCGTGGTTCACGGAGACGCCGGCGCAGCTCCTCGCCGGGTACGACGCGGCGGGCGATCCCGACGCCCCGTCGGGGCTCGACGTCGCGAAGCTCGCGAAGATGCACGACATCTTCGACGTCTGGATGGAGTCCGGATCCTCCTGGCACGCCGTCATGCGCGAGCGCGATCTCGGCTTCCCGATCGATCTCTACCTCGAGGGCTCCGACCAGCACCGCGGCTGGTTCCAGCTCTCGCTGCTGCCGGCGCTCGGCATGACGGGGCACACGCCGTTCCGCAATGTCCTGACGCACGGCTTCGTCGTGGACAAGGACGGCCGCAAGATGAGCAAGTCCGGCGGCAACGCCATCGACGTGGACGACGTCCTTGCACACCACGGCGCCGACGTCGCCCGCTGGTGGGTGTCGTCGCTCGCCTACGAGAACGACGTCAAGGCCGACGAATCCTTCTTCGACGTCGCCGGCGAGTCGTACCGCAAGGTCCGGAACACGCTCCGGTTCCTGCTGAGCAACCTCAGCGACTTCGCGCCGGATCGCGACGCGGTGGACGGCCCCGCGCTCGCGCCGGCCTCCGTTGACGCCTACATCCTGGCGGAGGCGGGGAAGCTCCAGGCGGACGTGTGCGCCGCCTACGAGCGCTATGAGTTCCGCCGCGCTCACCAGCGGCTGTACGACTTCTGTAACGAGACCCTGTCGGCGTTCTACTGCGCGGCCGTGAAGGACCGCCTGTACTGCGACAGGATCGACTCCCCGCGTCGCCGCGCGACGCAGACCGTCATGTGGCACCTCGTCGAATCGCTGACGCGTCTGCTCGCGCCGGTCCTGTCGCACACCGCGGACGAGGCGTACCGCGCGCTGTGGAGCGGCATCGACGACGAGCAGACGCACAAGGGACGCTGCGTGCACCTCGAGACCCACCTGGAGGCCCCCGCGGTCACGGCGGATCCCGCCTGGCCGGAGGTACTCGCGGCCCGCGACCGGGCGCTCAAGGCGCTCGAGGCGGCCAAGCCGCGCGGCATCGAGAACCCGCTCGACGCCGAGCTCGTCGTCCCCGATCCCAAGGGCGTGCTGACGCGGTTCGCGGCCGACTTCCCCGACCTGTGCGGCGTCTCGCGCGTGACGTTCACCGAAGATGGCGACGCCGTGACCGTCAACGACCTGTCCGGCGAGCCGCGGTGCGAGCGATCATGGAAACGCGACGGGACCGTCAAGCAGCGCAGCGACGGGGGGATGCTGTCCGACCGGGATGCCGAGGCGGTGGGCGTGTGAGGGCTAGGGCCGCGGCTCCGCCCAGTATGCCCACCATTCCAGGCGTTTGAGTTCGTACTGCACGCCGTAGGGTCCGGCGTACTTCACCATGACGTGACGCATCGACGGATCCGCCGCGAACCAGTAGTCGGTCGCCGTCACGCCGCCGTCCCGTGCGTGCGTGACCCGCAGATGGTGAGCGTCCACCGGCCCGTACGGGACGTTGACGATCCCGCGCTCGACGTATGAAACCTCCGCCTCGCTTCCGCGCTGCTCCGTCTCGTGCGTGTCCGTCTGATCGGGCACCAGCGTCAGCGTGAGCGTCGGTTTCTCGGCTGCCTCGAAGGGGTAGTCCCGCAGCCGCAGCGACAGCGCGTCGTGGAACGCGAGGTCCTCCGGCCGGGCGTACGTCGCCGGCTTCGCGCCGCTGTCCGGGAAGTAGCAGAACTGCTCCGCGGCGACGGTGTCGTCGTCCACGACGAACTGCTTGTACGTCGCGCCGCAGTCCTCCTGGCTCGAGAAGACGACCTTGTAGGGCGCGAGCGTGTCCGTGCGCGAAAACACCGTCGTCAGGAACCGGTACGTGTAGTTCCCGGTCGGGATCAGCTCGCTGAGATTGTGCTTGAAGACCTCGATCGGGTCGGTGCCCCCGGCGTCCTTCGTCGTGGTGGCCGTGTCCATCTGCTGCTTGTTCGTGAAGATCGTCGCCTCGTACCGGCGCGGCTCGCCGTAGATCGGACGCACCGCGTCGTACAGCGCCCACTCGGCCTTGCCGTCGTACCAGGCGGGATCGGTCCGCCAGCCGGACGCGGTCGCCGCCAGGGCGGCGGCGGGCGGCGCAGGGAGAAGGGCGGCGGCGATGACGACGCAGGAAACGGCGGCGATCTTCTTCATGACGTTCACGACGGGGAAGTCTAGCGCGCATCACGACGCGCGCGCTCCGGTCCCGTGCCATGGAAGGGGCACGGGTGGCGTGCGCGTGCACCCATGCACCGTCAACGAATGACGAGGGCCCCGGACACAGCCCGCGCTGACCGCGCTCGAGGACCGGCACGAGGCGGACTGCGAGAAAGCGACTACGATTCCACCCAGCGACACGCCCCGGACACCCCCGGACACCCCCGGACACCCCCCGGAGATCCAGCCCATGACCACCGCTTCCGAGCCGACGGCCAAACCTCTGATCCCCTTCGACGATTTCATCAGGCTCGACCTGCGCGTCGCGACGATCACGGCCTGCGAGCCGCACCCCAACGCCGATCGCCTGCTCAAGATCCGGCTCGACGACGGCACGCCCGAGGGGCGACAGGTCTGCGCGGGGATCAGGGCGTGGTACGAGCCGGCGGACCTCGTCGGCCGGCAGGTGGTGATCGTGGCGAACCTCGAGCCGCGAAAGATCCGTGGCGAGCTGAGCCAGGGGATGATCCTGGCCGCGAGCGACCTCAAGGACGGCGGCGACGGCGAAGATCGCGACGTCGTGGTGCTCATGCCGGAGAAGCCGGTCAGGGCCGGCTCAGGCGTGAGCTGAGCGGCCGGCGTATACGTGACGCGCCCGAGGCGAGGCCGCGCCGCAGGTTTCGCGCCGCGCCCGACCGGCGCGACGCTACTGCGCGCTGGCCGTCTCCGTCGGCTCCGGCTCGCCCTCGGTCGCCTCCGGGGCCGCGTCGCTCTCGCGTACCTTCACCTGGAAGTTGTGGCGTGCCTTCATCGTCTCGTACCTGAAGACGTCGGCGAGTGACGGCTTCGTCTCGAGCAGCTCGTTCGAGACGAGCATGGTCTGGAACGCCCTGCTGCCGGCGAGCTGCTCGAAGCGGGCGCGGTCCAGCGGACGCTGGCCTTCGAGCTCGACGATGAGCACGGCCAGCTTCTCGGGCACCGGCACCGCGATCACGCGCTGACCGCGGTCGAGCTCGTGGAGCGGCTTGTCGCCCGGCAGCGACAGAGCGTGGTCGATGATCGTCTCCGACGCCGCCTCGCTCTGGCCGATGATCGGCAACGCGTTGGGCAGCGGTCGCAGCGGCATGTTGTTCTGCATCTGGAACTGCGCCATCGCGGGGCTGTAGAGCGACACCGACAGACGCTGAAGGTCGGCGTTCCGGTCGATGGCGACGGCGAGCATCCCTTCGTCCCGCGCCTTCTGCTCGATGCCGGGCATGTCCGCGATGAGGGCCTGGTACGCCGCCTGACGCTTCAGGTCCGCCACGACGCGGTCGCGCACTTCGTCGATGTCCCGCGGCGGCCGCGTCGGGTCGGTGTCGGTGATACGGAACACGACGATGCTGTCGTCCACGCGGTCGGCGAGGATCGGGCCCGCGACGCCTTCCTGCACGAGAATCGTGGGGTTTCCGCCGAACTCGTGCGCCGATCCGATGAGCGTCTCGACATTCGTGAGGCCGCTCGCGTACTTGTCGGTGCTCGCGCCGGCGAGCCCCTCGAGCCCGGCAACGTCCCCGATGGTCAGCCAACGGTCGCCGATGGACTCGTACGAAGGCAGCGCGAGACCGGGGAACTCCTCCTGGAGCGCTTGGGCGAGATCGGGGAACGCGACGCGGTCGGCGCTCCAGTCGTCGGGCAGCTCGTAGTACCCTTCCGGCGCCTTGAGGCGTCGCCACGACGCGAGCAGACGGTCGGAGATGAACTTCCGGATCGCGTCGAGCCTGGCCGCGACGAGCTCGTCGAGCAGGTCCTTCCGGACGCGCTCCGGAACCGTCTCGGCGTTCGGGTCGATCTCAGGGAAGCCCTTTGCCTGCTGGTGGCGCTGCCAGTGCTTGATGAGCGCGATGTCGTTGAGTTCGTCGCCGGCCTCGATGAGCGCGCGGACGGCGTCGCGCTCGACGCGCAGCCACTCGATCCTGAATCGGTCGGGGAGCCTGTAGCCGAATCCTGCGACGTTCTCCTCCGGGAAGTCCGGCTCGACGTCGGGGTTCTCCGGATCGCGGTTCGCGTCGGGACCGCCGGGTGCGAGGTTGCGGTACTTCTCGAACTGTGCGGCGATCTCGGCCTCGGTCGGCGCGGCCGGCGCGTCGTCGGCCTCGGCCACGAGCACGATGGTGCGGCCCTCCGCCGTGTGGAACAGCCGCTCCGCCTCAGCCCGCACGCGGTTATCGGAGAGCTTGCCGGCCCGCTGGTAGAGGTCGATCATGCGGCCGACCGCGAAGGACTTGCTGATGGCGTCGTTCAGCGTCGGCGACGATCCGACGACGGCGGCGATGTTGTCGAGCATCTCGCGCTTCATCTGGTCGCCGGCGCGTCCGCCGACCAGCCCGGCCTGCTCCGCCTCGCGGACGAGCAGATACCAGTGCTCCGGCTCATCGGTGATCGCCAGCGGCACGCCGAGCCGGCCGATCTGCTCGAGCAGGTCCAGCTCGCGCGTGCATCGGACGCGGACGGACGCGGGGACCTCCTCGTCGTTCTCGCCGACCGTCGCCCACACCGCGCTGCCGACCGCGGCCTTTTGCGAGAGCGACTGGATCGCCTGCGGGACGAGGAACACGACCATGAGCAGCGTGCCGCCCACGGCCAGAATCCACTTGTTGTACTTGCGGAGGAACTTGAACATCGCGTCGCGTCGCCGCCCCCGTCAGACAACTTGCTACTTATCGATAGAACTCGACGATCAGGTTCGTGTTCACGTCGAAGGGGATCTCCTCCGAGGTCGGGAGGGTGAGCACCTTGACGGTCAGCTCCGACGGATTCGCGTCGAGCCAGCCCGGCACGATGTGGCCGGCCATCGACTCCATGTTCTCGCGTGCGAGCTTGTTGACGCGGTCGCGGAGCGTGATCGTGTCACCGACGTTGACCGCGAAGCTCGGACGATCGACCTTGCGGCCGTTCACGAGGACGTGGCAATGCGAGACCATCTGCCGCGCGGCCCAGATCGTGCGGACGAAGCCCGCGCGCCGGACGACGTTGTCGAGTCGCTGCTCGAGCAGACGCAGGAGGATGTCGCCGGAGTTGCCCTTCTTGCGGGCGGCGTCGGCGACGTAGCGCCGGAACTGACGCTCCAGCACGTGGTAGTGGTGCCGCAGCTTCTGCTTCTCGTTGAGGCGGACGCCGTAGTCCTTCATGCGCCGTCCGCGGAAGCCGTGCGGGCCGGGCGGCGTGAGCTGCCGCTTGGCTGTGTGCTTCGGGATGTCGGCGATCGGCACGCCGACGCGGCGGGAGAGTTTCACCTTGGGGCCAAGGTAACGGGCCATGCGCGCGTCCTCGGGGTCTGGAGGTAGGGGTCTGGAGGTAGAAAAAGCGAACCGGTTCCGGGGGCCGGAACCGGCGAAGGGGGTAAGTAAACCAGTATCGATCGAGGGCGTCAAGCGGACGGCTAGGCGGCGACGCGGAGGGTCGCTTCCGGGGCGTCGGCGTCGGCCGCGGCCGGCAGCCCCCCGAGAGCCGCCGCCGCCTCGCGATCGCGGCCGAGGGCCGCCAGGCAGAGGGCGCGGTGACGCTGGATCTCGGCCCGCCGGGCAGGGGTGCGGGAGGCCGGCTCGGCCTCGAAGACCGCCAGGGCCCCGCGCAGCAGCGGATCGATCAGCCGGCCTTCGCGGGTGGCCTCGGCCCGCCCGGTCCGCGCCTGGTCGATGAAAAGGCCGGCGGTGATCGCCCGCCGCCAGAGCTCCGACATGAACCGCGGATCGGCGCCCGCCCGCGACTGCTGGAGCCTCGTGAGCATTCGTTCGGCGAGGTCGAGACGGCCGAGCATGGACGCCGCCACCACGGCCACCGAGAGCGCGGCGCGCTCGTGCGGCCCGTGATCGAGGAGCGGAGCGAGGCGACCGATGGCGCGCTCGTACGCACCGAGCGCAAGCCAGGCACTGCCCGCGCGGACCAGCGTCGCCGGGACGCGCTCATCGACGCCGTCGAGCAGGCGGTGCAGACGGTCAACGGCTCCGATGGACTCGAGGGCGTCGATCAGGTCGCACGTGATGTCGCCTTCGGGATCGCCGCCGGACCGCGCCGCGTCGAGCAGCTCCACGGCGTCGAGGCTTCGCCCCTGCGCGCGAAGCAGCCTCGCCTGGAGTCGCGGCGGCACTTCGGCCATCGCGAGGATGACCCGCTCGGCCGATCCGACCGCCTCGGCGTCGAGCAGGATCTCCGCGAGACGCGCGCGCAGGCCGTCATGATCGGGGCGGAGCGCGAGCGCCGATTCGAGCCGGCGCACCCCCGTCGGGTACTCGTGGCTCGCTCGCGCGATCTCCGCGCCGACGACGAGCGACGACACGTGCGACGGGCGCCTGTCGAGGACGCGCGCGATCTCGCGCTCGGCCGCGAGCAGGTCGTGCTGAATGAGCAGGCTGCGCGCCCGCAGGAACATCAGGCCGGGATCGTCGGGCCGCAGGAGGAGCCCCTGCGCGATCATCGCGTCGGCCGCCTCGACATCGCGCTCGCGCAGCAGCGCTTCCACCTTGAGACGCCGCGGGTGGCGGCGATCCGGCAGGGAGGCGAACGCCCAATCGACGGCGTCCCCGGCGTCGTGGCCCCCGTTGGTCCCGTGGGCCGCCCGCGCCTCGCGGAGAAGACGCGCGGCCTCGACCGGGTCGATGCTCGTGGCGCCGGCGTCGCCGCCGATCATGCGTGGCTTCTCGTTCATCTCGTCCATCTCGTCCATCTCGTTCATGCCGTCGTTCATGCCGCTTTGCCTCGGCTGTCGGGTTCCTGCTCCTCGGGGCCGATGGTGGCCAGCACGTCGGGAACGCGCGGCGTCGGCGTCGCGCGACCGGTCTCCCGCTCGTCGTCGTCCGCGAGTGCCCGATACATGATGGCGAGCGCGGCGGACATCGGGTTGACGTTGAGCCCGCGCTCGGCCCAGCGTCGCGCCGCGGCGCGGTCGCCGCGGATCAGGGAGAGCCGCGTCAGCGCCTCGAGCGTCTGTGCGGGCCGGACGACGGCGGGCAACGCGCGCGCGAGCGCCTGCCCGAGGAACTCGGAGACATCGGTGTCAGGGCGGATGCGCTGTGCCTCGACAAGCGACGGCACGACCTCCTCGGCCGCGAGGAGCTCACGGGCGAGACGCTCCACCTGGGCCTGGGTCGGGCGCACGGCCGACCGGGCCGGCGGAAGCTGGAGCGAGCAGAGGAGCAGCTTCGTCCATGGCGTGCCCCCGCCGAACGCGCACGCGCCGGCCAGCCGCTCGGCCCACTCGCGCGCCTTTGCCGTCCGCGACTGCGCGACGGCGATCAGCGCGAGCACCTCGAGGCTGCGCGGTTCCTCGTCGCGCCGGAGATTCCGCAGCAGCACGAGCGTCGCGGCGTGCGGATCGTCGCCGTCCCAT
Organism: uncultured Isosphaeraceae bacterium; assembly: GCA_964638815.1. Lineage (GTDB taxonomy): Bacteria > Planctomycetota > Phycisphaerae > Phycisphaerales > SM1A02 > CAZXBB01. Next base: position 11,999 of record CAZXBB010000357.1, on the reverse strand, counting down.
TCGAGCAGCGCGAGCATGAGCCGGGCTTCGACCGGGACGTCGGGACGGCGCGACCAGCGCAGCAGATCGACGTGGGCGCGCTCCCGCCGTCCGAGCTGCACGAGGCAGCCCGCCCGCAGGAGCCGAAGCGCGGTGTCCCGCGGACCCTCCGGATCCGTCGCGTCGATGAGCTGCAAGGCGCGCTCCGGCGCACCGTCGAGCATCGCGAGCCGTGCGAGCCGCTCGGTGAGCCGCGCCGAGCGCGGATAGACGCGCAGCGCGCTCCGGGCCACGCGTCGCGCTTGCTCCCACTGTCCCATGTCCATCGCGCGGTCGAGCGCAGCCGCCAGGGCGCGGTCGCGCAGACGGTTGTCGTCAACCGCTCCGGTGGCGGCGGTGGTGGCGGCGGCGGCCGGCGCCGTGCCGCGGGCCGTCGCGCTCGTCGCGCTTCGACGGCTGATCCGGCGCAGGATGGACGCGAGGAACCCGGGCATCGTGAGTCTCCCAGTTCTGAAGCGGGATCGACCTGGTTCGCGGACCCCGGCAGTAAAGGATGATCGGACCGTCCGGCGGGTCAGTTGAGACCCGACCTCGTCCGCCTCGCGGACCGGGCCACGTTGGCGCAGGATCTGCGCGGCGCGACCTGGGCCCCTGACCGCTGGAACGCTCAATACGCCCGCGCGTCCACCCGTTTCCGCCAGTTCAGGTACGACTTGTTCAGCACGCGGTATCCGCCCGGGGTCGGGTACTCGCCGGTGAAGTACCAGTCGCCCTTGTGATTGGGGATCGCCTGGCGGAGACTGGCGACGTCCTGGTAGATCACGTCCACGCGGCCCTCCCAGTCGATCGACTTGGGCGTGACGAGCATTGCGATCCTGGCGGAGAGCTCGTCGAGCGTGAAGCGGTCGTAGATCTTCGCGATGTGGTTGACGAGCTGCTCGTTCGGCCTGTCCACCTGGGCCAGACAGAGATCCTCGACTTCGTCGAGCAGCGACTCCTGGCCGCGCTCCTCCAGCAGGCTGATCGCGGCTTCGAAGGCGATGAACCGGCCGAGCACGCTCATGTCGATGCCGTAGCAGTCGGGGTACATGATCGGCGGTGCGGAGCTCACCACGATGATCCGGGCCGGGTCGAGCCGGCTGAGGATGGTGATGATCGACTCGCGGAGCGTCGTGCCCCGGACGATCGAGTCGTCGATGACCACGAGGGCGTCGTCGGGGCGGACGACGCCGCGCGTGATGTCGTAGATGTGCAGGACCAGGTCTCTTCGCGCGGCGTCGTGCGTGATGAACGTCCGCAGTCGCTGGTCCTTGTGGGCGATCTTCTCCGCGCGGACGTGGCCGTTGAGCAGCTTCGCGAGGTCGCTGTCATCGAACGTGCCCGCCTCGATCTTCTTCCGAACCTCCTCCGCGTGGTGCGCGCGGTTCAGGTGGTCGATCTCCTCGATGAGCCCGACGTAGGCCGCCTCCGCCGTGTTCGGAATGAAGCTGAACACGGCCTTTTCGATGTCGTAGTCGATCGCCTGGAGAACGCGGCGCGCGAGCAGACGCCCGAGCGACTTCCGCTCCTGGTAGATGTCGGGATCGTTGCCGCGGCTGAAGTAGATGCGCTCGAACGTGCAGTACCTGGGCTCCAGGGGTCGCGTGAACTCCTTGTGCGAGATCGCGCCGCCGCGCTTGATGACGAGCACGTGGCCGGGCCTGATGGGCTCGATCGCCTCGGGTGACACGTCGAAGACGTTCGACAGCGCCGCCCGCTCGGAGGCGATGGCGACCACCTCGTCGTTGACGTGAAAGAAGCCCGGTCGGATGCCGGAGGGGTCGCGGCACGCGAACGCGTCGCCGTTGCCGAGCACGCCGGCGAAGACATAGCCGCCGTCCCACCCCTGCGCGGCCTTCCGGAGCGTGCGGGCGAGGTCGAGCTGCTTCGACACTTCGCGGGCGAGCTCGCGGCCGGTCAGACCCCTGAACGAGCCTTCGCCCATCGTGTTGCGGAGGTACTCGTGCTCCCGATCGAGGAAATACCCGATCCGCTCGAGGATCACCTGCGTGTCGGACTCCCCGACCGGATTGAGGCCGTACTCCACGAGCTGCTCGAAGAGCTCCGTGGAGTTCGTCATGTTGAAGTTGCCGGCCACCGCGAGGTTCCGGCTCGCGGTGTTGTTCTTTCGCAGCAGCGGGTGGCAGTTCATCAGCCGGTTGCCCGAGTGCGTGCCGTACCGCAGGTGGCCGAGATACAGCTCGCCGACGAAGTCGTGCCTGATCTTCACCGCGCGGTCGTCCATCGACGACCAGCGGCGGGCTTTCTTGTGGGTGATGTCGCCCAGCACCTCGTCGAAGATCCGCTCGAGCGCGTTGTGCTTGATCGATCGCGATCGAAGGATGTACTTCTCGCCGGCCGGCATGTCGAACTTGACGGCGGCGAGCCCCGCGCCGTCCTGGCCGCGATTGTGCTGCTTCTCCATCAGCAGGTAGAGCTGACGCAGACCCCACGCGGGATCGCCGTAGCGCTCCCGGTAGTAGGACAGGGGCTGGCGGAGGCGCACCAGGGCGAGCCCGCATTCGTGGCCGATGAAGTCGCTCATGGCGAGACGGGCAAGGGTAGACGTTTCCTCGCGCGGCGGCAAAGCGAGGTCCGGACCGACGTCTCCGCCCGGCCGCCGGCGTGTGCTACCACGCGTCCAACTCGGGCGGCACGAGCGCCCAGAAACGACGCAGACGCTCCAGCGACGCTTCCATCCGCTCCACGCGGAGGGATCCGCTGTAGATCAGGGCGCAGCACCCGGCGTGAATGCGCCAGACCGCGGATCGCTTCCCGGCGAGGAACTGCTGCATCTCGGGGTGGAGGAGCGTCAGCGCGAACGCCTCGTCGTCGGTCCTGATCCGCATCGTCGCGTTGAACACCGGATCCTCGAGATGCAGCCCGCGTCGCCAGCCCAGCCGGTCCATCAGACGCCCGAAGAAGTGTCGGCGCGAAACGGTGACGCTGGGCCATTCGGGCGCCTCGGTCAGGTACGCCGTGTGGTAGACCGGGATGACCGCCTGCCCGGTGTTGATGACGTAGGAGTGCTCGAACACCGTGAGGCGGCGGCCGTCGAGCGTTCCGGCGAAGACGTGCTTGATGGTGCCGCCCCGCGGGATCCCCGGCAGGGGGCCGAAATCGTGGTGGAATCCGCTCGCCTCCGACGCGCGGTAGGTGAGCCCGAGGCGCGCGGCCTCCGTTTCCATGCGCGAGGGGGAACCGGGGCGTCGCGCGTGCCGGGAGCGGATCACGGCGACGGCTGCGATGGCCGCGGCGGCCGCGACGACGCCGACGCCGATCGCGATCGGGACGATGGGGAGGGCCGCGTACCCCCTCGCGCCGTTCGTACCGGCCAGGAGGGCGATGACCGCTCCCAACACGGCGGCGACGACGAGGCCGATCACGATCTTGCTGCGGTCCCGGCTCATGCACGCATAGTAGGACGGCCTGTGGACATCTTGCCGATCTCCCCTCGGCCGGCCCGATCCGTGCATGCTCCCCACCCATGCCGTTTCGTCGCAATGCCGTGTCGTACGCGCGCTTCCGGGTCGAGGGGGGGCCGGACGTCGTCACCTCGGAACTCGCGGAATCGCTCGCGGGCAACGTGCTCAGGCCGCCGCCGGTGGGCGCGCCGCCGGAGCTCCAGGCCGGCTGGGTCGCCGGCCGTCACGTGTTCGACGAGGACTTCCATCCCGAGGCGATCCTGTTCGGCGACCACCTCCTGTTCGGGATGCGTCTCGACCGCAACCGCGTCCCCGCCGAGATCCGGCGCGCGTACTTCGCGATGGCGGCCGCCGAGAAACGCGACGCGTCGGCGCTCGTCGACGAGAAGTGCCGCAAGGAGATCGCGGCGGGTCGGCACCGGCAGTCGAAGCTCGTGCCCGTGCTCTGGCACGTGACGCGGCGTCTCCTCCTCGCGCCGGTCTTCAGCGACGTGGTCGGCCAGAGCCTGCGCGAGCTCTTCACCGAGACGTTCGACGCACGGCTCGAGCCGCTTTCCGCGGGATCGATGGCGGCGGCGTTTCTCACCGCGCGCGGCTCGTCCCGGGACTACGAGGACATGACGCCGTCGCCCTTCACGCCGCCGCCGGCCGCGGCCCGTGCGGACGACGACCGTCCTGTGGACGTGCCGGGCGTGCCGTGGTCGCCGCCGGGGCCGGAGCCGAAGGACTTCCTCGGAAACGAGTTCCTGATGTGGATCTGGGCCCGGACCGAGACGGACAGCGCCGTCATCGAGACCGCCGCCGGAAGCGTCGGCGTCGTGATCGACCGCGCCCTCGACATGGACTGCGCGTGGGACGTTACCGGCAGGCAGACCCTGCGGGCGGACGGGCCCACGCGGCTGCCCGAGGCGCACGCGGCGCTCGGGCTTGGGAAATGGCCCCGCAAGGCCGGCCTCATCGTCGCGGGTCCCGACGGCGGTGAATGGACACTCACGCTCCAGGGAGACCGCTTCCACGTGATCGGCGCGCGGGTCCCGGCGCCGCCGGACCCCCCGGAATCGGCGCGGGTGATGACGGAGTATCGCGTGGCGTCGGTGGAGGCGATGGACCGGACGCTGGTCGCGCTGTTCGAGGCGTTCCTCGTGGCCCGCAGTCGGGGCGACTGGCGGTCGCAGCGGGACCGGATGCGCGAGTGGATCAAGGGAAGACGCGCGCCGCGGGTCGTTGGTGAGATCGCGGCTGGTGGGATGGCGGTTGGCGAGATCATCCCGACGAGCGCATGAGCGCGCATCGCATTCCCGTCGCGGCGGGTGGGCTAGCGCTAACCCAGCCGCTGCGTGGCGCGCACCGCCGTGCCGAGCGTCTCGCCCAGCGTGCTCAGCAGCGTCCTGGCTTCGAACGGCTTGTGCAGCACGGCTTGAGCCTCGCGGCGCACGCTTGCGTCGATGCGTTCGGCGGGCTCGGCGGTCATGTAGACGAGTGGTGCGGACCCCGCGGCGGCGCGGATGCGGTCGATGGATCCGCGCAGACCGAGGTCGATGAGGAGCAGGTCCGGGGCGTGCGTCCGGGCGCGATCGGCGGCCTGGTCGGCGTTCTGCGCGAGGACGATCTCGTATCCCCCGCTACGCAGCCCGACCCCGATCGCCTGGAGCAGCGGCACGTCGGTGTCGGCGACGAGGATCGTTCGTTTGCTCATGGCCCGACCTTCATCGGCTGTATCGCGTCGTTGCGCAAGCGAGACCCGATACGAGAAACGCCCCGCGGCGCGGGGGCGTTTCGGGCGCGGTCGAACGGGCGCGGGGCCTGCGGTGCGGGCGCGGACGGAGCGCCCGGCTGACTAATACCGGTACTGGTCGGGCTTATAGGGACCCTGCACCGGCACGCCGATGTAATCCGCCTGTGCCGGCGAGAGCTGCGTGAGCTTCGCCCCGAGCTTATCGAGGTGCAGTCGCGCGACCTCCTCGTCGAGCGTCTTGGGCAGCGTCTCGACGGTGCGGTCGTAGCGCGCGTGGTTCTTGTGCAGCTCGATCTGCGCGAGGACCTGGTTCGAGAAGCTCGTGCTCATCACGAAGCTCGGGTGACCCGTGGCGCAGCCGAGGTTCAGCAGGCGTCCTTCGGCGAGGACGATGATCGAGTGCCCGTCGGGGAAGATCCACTGATCGGTCTGCGGCTTGATGTTCCTCCGCTCGATGCCGGGGAACCGGGTGAGCCCCGCCATGTCGATCTCGTTGTCGAAGTGCCCGATGTTGCCGACGATCGCCTTGTCCTTCATACGCGACATGTGCGCGGCGGTGATGATGTTGAAGTTGCCGGTTGCCGTCACGAAGAGATCGGCGGTGTCCACGACGTCGTCGAGACGCACGACCTGGTAGCCGTCCATGCACGCCTGGAGCGCGCAGATCGGATCGATCTCGGTGACGAGAACGCGGCATCGCTGCGCGGCGAGCGACTGGGCACAGCCCTTGCCGACGTCGCCGTAGCCGCAGACGACCGCGACCTTGCCGGCGAGCATGACGTCCGTCGCGCGCATGATGCCGTCGACGAGCGAGTGACGGCAGCCGTAGAGATTATCGAATTTGCTCTTGGTGACCGCGTCGTTGACGTTGATCGCCGGGAACAGCAGCTCGCCGCTCTGCTGCATCTGGTAGAGGCGGTGCACGCCCGTCGTGGTCTCTTCGCTCACACCGTTGATGCCGCTTGCGATCGGCGTCCAGAAGCCCGGATCGACGTCGTGCACCGCGGCGAGCAGCGAGAGCACGACCTGGAACTCCTCGCTCTCGCCCGTCGCGGGATCAGGGACGGCGCCTCTGGCGTCGAACTCGTTGCCTTTGTGAACAAGCAGCGTCGCGTCGCCGCCGTCGTCGAGGATGAGGTTGGGGCCGCCGCCGTCCGGCCAGCGCAGCGCCTGGAGCGTGCACCACCAGTACTCGGGCAGCGTCTCGCCCTTCCACGCGAAGACGGGGACGCCCTTGGGATCCTGCGGCGTGCCGCCGAGTGCGGCCGGTCCGACGACGGTCGCGGCGGCAGCGTGATCCTGCGTCGAGAAGATGTTGCAGCTCGCCCAGCGGACGTCGGCGCCGAGATCGACGAGGGTCTCGATGAGCACCGCCGTCTGCACGGTCATGTGCAGCGAGCCCATGATCCGGGCGCCGCGCAGCGGCTTCTCGTCCCGGAACTTCGCGCGGAGCGCCATCAGGCCGGGCATCTCGTGCTCGGCGAGGTCGATCTCCTTGCGACCGTACTCGACGGTCGCGGGCGAGAGTTCGGCGACCTTGAAAGGCAGCTGCGCGAAGAGCGGCAGGCCGGTGTTCATGAACGTTCCGGTGGCGGGCGCGGCGGTGGTCACGGTGAGGGATCTCCGATTGGGGCGAGTCGATCCATCCGTTCATCCGGATGAAGGAATGGAAGAGTACGCTGCGATCGTGCGAGGGTCAAGAGCGGGCCCGGGAGGCCAGGCGGTGGGGCCAAAAGGCGTCAGACGGGTCAGGGGGGCGTCAGCGGGGGGCGTCAGGACCGGGGGCCTCACAGGACCGGGCGTCAGAACAGCCACAGCTCCGATCCGTCCGCGAGCCGCCGCGCCGGCTGCGGGCTCGATCGCTCGCGACCGGCGAACCACCACCGCGCCGGCCTCGCCCGGCGTGCGTCGCGGAACCGCGGCCCGGAACGTGCGGGCCCGGAACGTGCCTGTCCATTCTCGGCCGCGGCCGCGGAACGTGCGGGCCCGGAATGTGCCTGTCCATTCTCGGGCGCATTCTCGGCCGCGTTCTCGGCCCCGGCCCCGGCCCACGACGCGAGGATGGTCGTCCAGGCATCCCGGCGACGCGAGAGACTGAAGTGGACGGGGTCGAGCCCGTACCAGGCCGGGTCCATCGGAACCGCGGTGGCGCCGCGATCGCGGGCGAGCTCGGTGAGACGTTTGTCAGTGTCGCTGACCAGCTCGCGCATTCGCTCGAACCCGAGCGGGTGGCTCGGGAACAGCAGGCGACGCATGACCGCGAAGCGGGCTCGCGAGAGTCCGTTGACGCTCGCCACGGGCAGCCCCGTGATGATCGCCCGTGCCCCGGCCCGCTCGAGGCGGTCGAGACACGCCTCGACCCAGCCGAGCAGCCCGTCCGGCGTCGCCCCGTAGACGAGGTCGTTGCCGACATCGGTGATCAGGGCATCGGGAGCGTTCCCGCCGGTGGTCCCTTCGGCGATCGCGGACCAGAGACCGCATTCGACGATTCCAGGCAGGTCGCGAAGCAACACCCGGCTGCGCGTGCCGTAGGAACGGCCGTAGCCCCGCGCCGCGAAAACCCGGATCGGGCCCGGCTGCTGCCGGCGGAGGACGTCGAGCACCCGCGGGAGCCCCATCGCGAGATTGCTCGCACCGAGGAGCACGACGGTGCGTGGGCAGCATGCATCGGAGTCCCGCATCCGGGCATCTTCGCCGTTCGAAGGTGTTTTTTCTTGACCGGACCCCCGGAGACGTACAAGGTACCTCCACCCCCTCGACCCGTTCGGCGAGCCCGGAACGGGTCCGGGAACCTAAGGAGAGGAAAGATGCGACCGACGCCCTGCGCCGTGGCCGCGATTGCCACCCTTGCCCTGACCCCGCTCGTGCACGCCGAGATGGTCGTGATCGGGGCGGACCGCGACAACACGATCTTCGACAAGGGCGGCACCAGCAACGGCGCCGGCGACTATCTGTTCGCAGGCCAGACCGCGGCCAACCGGCTGCGACGCGGCCTGATCCACTTCGACGTTGCGTCGGCCGTGCCCGCCGGGGCGACGGTCACCGACGTCACCCTCACGCTCCACCTGTCGCGGTCGATCAGCGGTCCGTTCGACGTGACGGTGCACCGCGCGCTGGCCGACTGGGGCGAGGCCGGATCGGACGCTCCGAACGAGGAAGGCTCGGGCGCGCCCGCCGAGACGGGCGACGCGACCTGGAACTACGCGTTCTTCAGCACCGACCCCTGGGCCAACGCGGGCGGCGACTTCGAAGCGTTCGCGAGCGCGACGGAATCGATCGGCGGCGTGGGCTTCTACGACTGGACGTCGGACCAGCTCATCGCCGACGTGCAGTCGTTCCTCGACGGCCCGGGCGGCAACTTCGGGTGGTTCCTGCTCGGAGCCGAGGACAACATCGCGAGCACCAAGCGCTTCGACACCCGCGAGAACCCCAACGTCGCCATGCGGCCCGCGCTGTCGGTCACCTACGTTGCCCCGGCTCCCGGTGCGCTGCCGGTGCTGGCGCTCGTGGCCGTGGCGGGCCGGCGGCGCCGGCGCGGGTAGGGCTTCATCCTCCGTCATTCCGTGCGGGCGCGGCGAAGGGGGTGCCCCGGGGGCCTGCCCCGGGCTTGCACCCGGCGCGATCCGGGGGGCCGACGAGCGTGCCGTCGCGACGGTCGTCCTGGGGTTCCGGAGGTTCGGGGCGATCGCGCGATGGGGCCTCGGGCCGTGTCGCCGGGAACGCATCCCGCCCGGGGACGTCGGTAGGGATCCGCGCACATCTGCGTGCGGGCGGCGAGATCGCTTCCTGAACGCCACTCCGCCCGTTTGTCCGGATGTCGCCCGCCGGGTGACTATCCTCACATGCCTCGGCAGGGCCGACAGGGGAACGGCGTATCTCCTGGAGAACAGACGCCCATGGCGGACGATACGAAATCGGCTCGAAACGGCACGAACCGCACCGCCGATCCCGGGGCGTCGCAGACGGATTGGTCCATGATCTACCAGGCCGTCCACGGTGCAGAGGAGCATGCGCGCGAGGCGTGGGACATCCTGGTCCGGCGCTACTGGCCGGCGATCTACGCATTCATCCGCAGCAGCGGGGAGGACGTGCACAACGCCGCGGACCTCACCCAGGGGTTCGTCTGCGACGTGATGCTCCACCGCCGGCTTCTCAAGGCGGCGGACCCCGATCGCGGCCGATTCCGGACGCTGCTGCTCACGGCCGTCCGCAACTACCTCAGGGAGCAGCATCGCTCGCGCACCCGGCGCAAGCGATCGCCCGAGACCGGAGCCGGACGTAAGCTGCTCGAGCTCGACCGTGCGGAGCTGCGCGAGCTTCCCATCGCCTCTGGCGCGACTCCGGAGGCCTCGTTCGCGGCGCACTGGAGCGCGGCGCTGGTGCGCCGCGTCATCGACCGGGTGCGGGAGGACTGCCTGAAGCAGGAGCTGTCGGCGCACTGGGGCGTCTTCGAGGCGCGTGTCGTCAAGCCGATGATGCTTGGCGCCCCGGCTACCCCGTACCACGTTCTCGTGGACACGCTGGACCTGAAGGACGCGGCCCAGGCGGCCAACATGATGATCACCGTCAAGCGACGGTTCGCCCGCGCGCTGTACGAGGAAGTCGGCGCGACGGTCAACGAGCCCTCCGAGGTCGAGGACGAACTGCTTCAACTCATGGCATCGCTGGTGGACGCACGATGATTCCTCCTCCCTTCGATCATTCCGGCGACATGGTGCCGCTCATGCCGGAGAACATCGGTCCCGGTTCCGGCGATTCCGGAACACCCGCCGGCGCCGCCCGTGACGGAGTGGGCGTCGGCCGGGCGCTCCGGTGGGCGATCGACAATTGCTGTGACCCGGCGGTCGCGGCGGCGGACTGGCTCGCGACGGATATCGACGAGTCGGTCACCTCGGCCGAGGCGCTGCTCACATGCCCGTCGATCAGCCTCATCAAGCTGCGGCAGGCGAAGAGCGCCTTCAAGACGATGCGGATCGTCGGCGAGACTTCGGCGGACCGCCGGCTGGGGGCGCGGCTGTACGCCGCCGCGATCGCCGGGGCCCTGGTCTGGCACGGAAAGCGCATCAGCCGCCAGTCAGACCAGGCCCTCGAGCGAGCGTTTATCGGGCTCCTGGACGACACCTCGATGCCGCGGAGCCTGCGCGACCTTGCCGGCAAGGCGCTGTGCGTGATGCGAGAGGCGCGGTTCTAGTCCAAGCTGTCCATGGAGCGGACCGTCCGGCGGGCGATCCGCCCGAGCGGCCGGTGGAATACGCCGCCGAGGCGGCCGGCGACTCTCGCGGCGGGCGAATCGTCACTTTTTGTTATTCTCGCCCTAAAGCCGGAACCGAACGCCGCTTACGGGACGAACCCCCTTCGGGGAGGTCCGCCAGATCGGCCTCGATTGCACCCGCCCGATCTTTTTCTTTTTGACTCCCCCCGGAACGTCGGTTCTAATTGCGCAGCCTGGAGGGCTGATACCAGCCGAGAAAGAAGAAACACCTCTTTTATTACCGGCTCCGGCTCGTGGCGAGCCCGTGCTGGTTCCGGTGCAGACATGGATTGTCGCGCCGGTCGAGTGATTCGCCCGTGTCTCGTGGTCCCTCCTCGTCCTTCGGACGGGGAGCGGGTCGTGCAGACAGTTTGCAGATAGTTCGTCGAACTTTTCAATGAGTCGTGGTTCAAAGGAGTTGACAGGATGAACAAAGTGAGATTCGGCCTCTGTAGTGCGGCGGCGCTGATCGTCGCCCCCACTGCGTTTGGCCAGGAATGCATTACGACCGTGTGGTCGGAGGACGTCGAGTCCTACGTGGACGGTCAGAACATCATCACCGGCCAGGCGTGCTTCCCGATCTGTCCGCCCGGCCTGAACTGGGAGGCGTGGGAAGGCGACCCCAACGTCGGCGGCTCCACCGCCGATGCCGCGTTCGGCAATCCCGGCCTTTCGATCAACGTCACCAGCAATCGTCCGCAAGGCGTGGACGACCTCGTCCACACCTACCAGGACCTCGACATCACGACCGGGACCTGGCTCTACCAGGTCGATCTCTACGTTCCGTCGGGGATGACCGGCGAGTCGTACTTCATTCTCCTCAACCAGTACGCCAGTGACGGCCAGACGACCAGCGAGAACTGGTCCACGCAGGTCCACATCGACGGCGACAACAACAATCTCGAGTCGGACTTCGACGGCGGCACGGTCGCGCTCCAGTACGACGCGTGGCGCGAGCTCCAGACGATCATCTCGCTGGACGACGACCTCCAGACGATCAAGTACGACGGCGAGGTCATCAACCTCCCGGGCAAGACCTGGACCGGCGGCGTCTCCGGCGGCGGCACCCTCACGATCGGCGCGGTTGACCTTTACGGCAACAACGCCACGCCCGTCTACTACGACAACCTGTTCCTCTGCTCGATTCCGCCCGAGGGCGCCTGCTGCTTCCGCAGCGACCCCTGCATCGACGGCGTCATTCGCGCCGATTGCGAACTCATCGCGGGCGACGCGATCTTCCAGGGCATCGGCTCCGCCTGCGGTGCGTGCCCGTTCTACGGCGACAACGGCTGGGAGATCGACAATCTCCTGACGATCGCGCCGCCGTTCACGTGGGACGGCGATACGTGCAACGACTTCCCCGGTGTGCCGTTCAACCCGGACTGCGAGTTCTTCCCCTCGGACTGCTCGGAGTGCGACCTCTCGGATTCGCAGGACCAGGCGTGGACGTTCCAGATCCCGTGGGAGGCCACCTGGACGTTCAGCACGTGCGGCGCGGCGGACTTCGACACGCAGCTCTATGCCGGCACGGCGACCTGCACCGACGACCTCGGCTTCAACGACGACTGCA
>CAZXBB010000356.1:0-19194 GCA_964638815.1 uncultured Isosphaeraceae bacterium | reverse complement strand
ACGCGGGGGGCGCGATCTCGCCGTCGATGTAGTTCGCGAGGGTCAGCATCCGTGTCGTACGATAACCGCAAGGCGCGTGCCCGCGGGTTTCGCGTCGGCGTGTGCGTGTTCCCCGGAGCGCCCACGTCGGTCGGGCGCCGCCCGGCCCTTGCCGAGCCAGGGACCGGGGCACACGGGTCGGTCGTCACGGGTCAGTCGTCACGGGTCAGTCGCCGGTGCGTCGTCGGCATGTGTGGTGTTCCCCGGAGCGCCCACGTCGGTTGGGCGCCGCCCGGCCCTTGCCGAGCCGAGGACCGGGGCACACGGATCAGTCGTCGTAACCCCCAGGCCCCGGGCGTCGCCTCACTGCGCCGCGAGGCGTCCGCCGTCCACCGGCAGGTTCACGCCGTTCACGTACGCCGCGCCGGGCGACGCGAGGAACGCCGCGACCGCCGCGATCTCCTCGGGCGTGCCGAAGCGGCGCGCCGGGACCGACTGCTTCATCTGCGTCTCGACCTCCTCGGCCGTCGTGCCGGCGCGGTCCGCGCGGCCCTTGATCAGGCTGCCGAGCCGGGCCGTCCCGACGAAACCGGGCAGGATGTTGTTCACGGTGATCCCGAACGGCGCCAGTTCGGCGGCGAGCGTGCGCGCCCAGTTCGCGACGGCGCCGCGGATCGTGTTCGAGACGCCGAGCCCCTTGATCGGCGTGATGACCGAGGTCGAGATGATGTTGATGATGCGCCCGTAGCCGGCGTCGCGCATGCCGGGGGCGAGCGTCTGCACGAGGACCTGGTTCGCGAGCAGGTGCTGGGCGAACGCGGCGGCGTACGCCTCGGGCTGCGCGTCGAACGCCGGGCCTGCGGCGGGGCCGCCGGTGTTGTTGAGCAGGATGTGGAACGGGCCTTCGGCCCCGGCGTGACGCGCGACGACGTCGCGCACGGCGCCCCAGTCCGTGAAATCAGCCTGCAACGCATGATGCGTCTGGCCGGCGTCACGGGCGAGCTCGCCGCGGACCATTTCGAGCGCTCCGGCGTGCCGCGCGACGAGCGTGACGGCGGCGCCCTGCCGCGCGAACGCGATCGCGCATGCGCGCCCGATGCCCTGGGTCGATCCGCACACGATGGCGCGACGTTCGGCGAGCGCCTGGGTCACGGCAGAGAGGCTCACGGCGGGCTGGCTCACGGCGGAGAGCGTAGCAGATGCGCCGGGACGAGGTGCTACTCGACACGCACTTCGAGCGCCCGGTCGTCCGTGCGCTGCCCCGCGTCGGGGATCAGCGCGAGCCACATGGCCGTGCTGTCCCGCAGATCCTCGATGGTGATCCCGCGCGGCGACTCGGCCGGGATCAGCACGAACAGCTCGAACGGATGCCGGGCGGGCGCGTCGAGCGTGGCAGCGCCCGAGGCGTTCGTGTCCGCCGTCGCGCTGACGTGTGGCGACGGCGTGAGCATGTCGTTGGGATACGACGGCAGGAAGAGATGCAGCGGCCGCACCTGCACGCGCGCCCCGGCCAGCGGCTCGTGGCTCGCACCGTCGCGCACGGTCACGGTCACCTGGCGATGGGACGCGCAGCCCCCCAGCAGGAGGACGAGGGAAACCCAGGCCCAGGGCCAGGTCCAGGCGGAGCCGCCGAGCCCGCCCGCCTTCGTGCGTTCGCGGCCCGGTGCCTTCGCGCGTCCGTCCCGGCGTGCCTTCATGACCCGATCATCTCCTGCACCCGCCGGATCACCAAATCCGGGTCCAGCTCGAAGTCCGACGCCCGGAGCTGCGGGAATCGCTCGAGCAGCGCGTGCGCCACCATCTGCATGACGGCGACGAGCCCCCGCGGCGTCGGGTGCAGGCGATCGGGCTGGACGAGCATGCGCTCGCTTCCGGCGGGCCAGCTCCGGTCGCCGACGACGAAGGGCTCGTTCGTGCGCATCGCGTCAACGAGACGCGCGAAGGGAAGGACGATGACGTGCGGACGCTCCGCCGCCCAGTCGTGCAGGCGGGCGTTGAGGATCTCGAGCGTGTCGGGCGCGGGCACCTGGGCGGCGCTCAGCATGAGGCCGATGGCGGGGCTCATGTCGGGAAGGTCGCCGACGACCAGGGGACACTCGAACGCATCGAGGAAGGCCAGACCGCTCTCGAGCATGTCGAGCCGGTCCATCTCGTCGTCGATCGGACGCCCGTCCGCCCCGCGACTTCCGTAGCCGAACCAGAAGAGGAAGTCCACGGCGACGACGAGGGTGGGCCCGGTGCTGCGGGCGTTGGCGACGAGGCTCGCGCCGACGTCCATCGGCGCGGTGAAGAACATCAGGTGGCCGCCGTTGCTCACGATCGCCCGCGGCCTGCGGTTGACCGCCGCGGCGAACACGTGGCTGAGCGTCGTGAGGGCCGACCCGCCGGCGCCGTCGTCGATGATCGCGCCGAAGCCGGCCGTCGCGCTTGCTCCGACGAGCGCGACGCGCGCGAGGAGCGCCGTGCGTTCGGCGTCGTTCACCGCGACGGCGGGCGCCGGCGTCGTTACCGGGGCGGCCGCCGGTGCGGGCGCGGCGTCGGCCGGCGCGGATGGCGCAGTGGGCGCGGCGGTCGCCGTGGGCGCCGGAGGCGCCGGGGGCGCCGGCTCCTCGGAACCGCGGCAGCCGCCCGCCAGCACGGCGAGCAGGAGCAGTCTTCGAACCGCGTTACGCATGGTGCCAGTGTAGACTACGCGAATGTCCGGAACGTCGGTCGACGATCAGCTTGTGCTCGAGCCGGTGACCGGCCCGCCGCTGGAGACGCGCACCATCACCGGCGAGGAGCCTGTCCTCATCGGCCGCGGGCAGGACTGCAACATGTGCCTCGCCGACCCGAGCGTCTCCCGCGGGCACGCCACGGTCGTGCGGCGCGGCGGGAAGTGGTTCATCACCGACCTCGGGAGTCGCCACGGCACGGTCCTCAACGGCATCGAGCTCGAGCCCGACAAACCCGCCCTCCTCGCCGCCGGCGACTTCCTCCGCATCGGCCCCTACACGCTGCGGCTCAACCTCGGGGCGACGCCGTCGCGCACCATCGCGATCACCGACGGTGTCAAGGACGCGGGCACGCTCGTCGAGCGGGTGCCGGCGCGCGAACTCGACTCGCTCCTCGCGCGGCGTCTCGAGCTGCTGATCGACGGCGCCGTCGCCATCCAGAACGCCCCCACCGAGGAGAAGCTCGCCGCGGCGCTGCTCGAACTCGTGCTCGCCGGGAGCGGCTACCAGCGCGCGGCCGTGCTGCGTCACCAGGGCTCGAAGGACGAGGTCGAGGTGATCGACGCGCGGGACCTCGGCGCGCCGGGTCGTCCCGACTTCACGTTCAGCCTGTCGCTGATCAAGGAGGCGGCCAAGGGTCACGTCGCGCGACTCGCGGAGGACGCGCCGGTCGAGCTGGGCATGAGCATCAGCCGCCTGGCGATCCACTCCGCGTTGTGCGCGCCGATCCTGCTCGACAACCTCGTGATCGGCTCGATCTACCTCGACTCGCGCGGGTCGGAGCGGGCCGGGGCGCCGGACTCGAGCGGCTTCTGCCAGGCCGTCGCCCGCCTCGCGGGCCTCGCCCTCGCGAGCCTCCGTCACAAGGATCTGGCGAAGCGGCAGGAGCGTCTGGAGACCGACCTCCAGGCAGCCCGCAAAGCGCAGGACTTCCTCACGCCGCCGGAACGCGGCAACGTCGGGCACGTGAAGTACGCGATGCGCACGCACCCGGGCCGCATCGTCGCCGGCGACCTCTTCGACATCTTCGAGATGGACGAGACGCACGTCGGCGTGTGCTGCGGCGACGTGTGCGGGCAGGGCGTCGGGGCCGCGATGCTGATGACGACGATCCTCTCGCACGTGCGCGCGGCCATGCTCCACGCCGACAATCCGGCGGTGGTCGTGGCGGAGGTCAACCGCTACCTGGTGCCGCGCTCGCCCGACAACATGTTCGCGTCGCTGTGGGTCGGCGTCTTCGACCGGGTCACCGGCAAGCTGACTTACGTGGACGCGGGGCACGGGCACTGGCTCCGCAAGCCCGCCGGCGGCGCGCCGGGGCCGGTTCCCGGCGACGGCAACCTGCTCGTGGGCATCGACGCGGACGCGCCGTTCGTCGCCTCGTCGGTGGACCTCGCGGCGGGCGATCGCGTGATCGTCTACAGCGACGGCGTGGTCGAGCACCGCAGCCCCGAGGGCGAGGAGTTCGGCACCGCGCGTCTCCAGGAGGTGCTGGCCGGCTCGGCGACGCCGGAGCAGGACGTCGAGGCCGCGTTCGCCGCGCTCCGCACGTTCATCGGCAACCACGGCCTCGAGGACGACGTGACGCTGGCTTCGATCGAGATCGTCGACGGCGCGTGAGCGGCGTGCTCGTCGCCGGTCGGGTCGTCCGCGATGTGTCGTGAGCGGCGCGTCCCGACCCGGCAGGGGACGATAACGCGCGCGCCGGGGTTTCCCGAGACGGCGCCGCCGGCAAGGTCGCGTCTGCCGCACCGCGTCCGGATTGGAACCGCCCGCCACTATTTGTCATGCTGTTCTCCGGAGGCCGGAGGGCAGGAAGTGGCGCAGCATGTGAAGGCGGTGGCGGCGGGGTACCGGATCAGGGACCTGACGGCCGGGATCGTCGTCCTCGGAATCGGATCGGCGATGATCCATACGGTCGTGACGAACGGGGCCGGGTACAGCGTGTTCCTCACGCGCTGGGCGTTCCTCCTGGGAGCCGCCGCGCTGCTCGCCGCGTACGGGACGGGGGTCGTGCTCGACCGCGTGGGCGGACGCTACCCGGCGCTCACCAGGCCGCGTCAGAGCGGCGTGCCGCTGCTGTTCGTCCTGTCGGTGACGCTGATCGCGATGGGTTACGGAGCCTTCTTCGCCCGGGGCTGGGTCATCGCGTTCCTGGAACGGCTCGTTCACTGACGGCCGCGCAGCTCCCGCCCGACATCCGCGAAACCCGAGATTATCGACGCGAGCCCCGCGCGGGCATGCCGGTTCAGACGCAGTGCCCGTCGCGAAGAACGCTGACGGAGGCGGTCACGAAGACGACGGGCGCGGCGGCGGCGACGAGCCGAAGCGCCGGCTCATGATGATCCAGGCGCCGCCGACGCCGAGCAGCTCGCCGACGACCACCCCGACGCGGTGGACGCCGACGAGCGCGCCCATCCCGGTGAGCCCGAGGCGGAGCCACGCCGACTCGCCGGTGGCGCGCGCGGAGAACGCGACGGGAATGAAGCCCAGGCGCTTTCCCGCGGCGTAGTCGCGGACGTCCTTCATGCGACGCGACGCGATCACGCCGATGATCACGAGAATGAGAAGGTACGCGCCGACGCCGGAAGGCTCGAGCATGGTGGTGGTACAATACCGCCGATGGAGACCCGTTCATGAGCACCAACGCGGACCTGATCGCCCGGCGTGATGCCGTGGTTCCGCCCGGGGTTGCGCGTTTCGCGGGCCCCGTGACCGCCGCCCGCGGCCGCGGCGCGGTCATCGAGGACGTGGAAGGCACGGAGCTGATCGACTTCGCCGGCGGCATCGGCGTGCTGAACGCCGGGCACTGCCATCCCCGGATCGTCGAGGCGATCCGCGTACAGGCGGGCCGGCTCATCCACGCGTGCATCCATGTCGCGACCTACGAGCCCTACGTCGCCCTGTGCGAGGAGCTCGTCGCGCTCTTTCCGCACGGCGACCGGACGAAGGCGATGCTCGTCAACTCCGGGGCCGAGGCGGTGGAGAACGCCGTCAAGATCGCCCGCCAGGCGACCGGGCGCGGCGCGGTCATCTGCTTCACCGAGTCGTTCCACGGGCGCACGCTGCTCGGCGCCACGCTCACGTCCAAGGTCGGGTACAAGGCCGGCTGCGGTCCGTTCGCGCCGGAGATCTACCGGCTGCCGTACCCGAACCACTTCCAGTACGGGCACGGGATGGATCGCGACGCGTTCGTCGCCCGCGAGCTGCGCCGCCTCGAGGACGCCTTCCTGAACACGGTCGCGGCCACCGACGTCGCGGCGATCATCCTTGAGGTGATCCAGGGGGAGGGCGGCTTCGTCGCGGCGCCGACGGAGTATCTCGAGGGCCTGCGCCGCATATGCGACGAGCACGGCATCGTGCTCGTCTTCGACGAGGTGCAGAGCGGCTTCTGCCGCACCGGCCGGTGGGCCGCCTACGAGCACTCGGGCGTCCGCCCCGACCTGTCCACGTGGGCGAAGTCGATGGGCGGCGGGATGCCGATCTCGGCGGTCATCGGCCGCGCCGACGTGATGGACGCCGCGAAGCCGGGCACGCTCGGCGGCACGTACGGCGGCAACCCGGTGGCGTGTGCGGCCGCGCTCGCCGCGATCGCCGTGATGAAGGAGGAGCGGCTCGACGAGCGCGCGCAAGAGATCGGCGCCCGCATCGAGGAGCGATTCCGCGGGCTCCGGGACCGGTGCCCGATGATCGCGGACGTGCGCGGCCTCGGCGCGATGCAGGCGATGGTGTTCATGGAGGGCGATCCGCCGCGCCCGGCCACGAAGGTCGTCCCTGATATCATCGCGGGCTGTCGCGAGCAGGGCCTGCTCGTGATTCCCGCGGGCACGTTCGGCAACATCGTCCGCGTCCTGTGCCCGCTCGTGATCACGGACGATGAGCTCGATCGCGCGCTGGGCATCCTCGAGGCGGAAACGCTGCGTGCGGCGGGGACCCCGGGCGCGAGGGTCCGTGTCCCGACCGCCTGAGCCACCGACCAAAGGCAGGCCCGACGCGAGCCAGGCCCGATGCAAGCAGGGCCGACGCGAGCAGGGCCGACGCAAGCAGGGCCGACGCAAGCAGGCCCGACGCAAGCAGGGCCGACGCGAGCAGGGCCGACCCAAGCAGGGCCAAGGCAGGCCCGACGCAAGCAGGCCGACCCAGGCAGGCCGACCCAAGGCAGGAAGATCCCATGACACCGTTCGCCATCGCCGGTCTTCAGCTTCACCTCTCGGGCAGCAGCTCGAACCAGAGGCACATCCTGAACCGGCTCGAGATGCTGATGTACCTCTACCCCTGGGTGCAGATGGTCGTGCTGAGCGAGCTCGCCACGTACGGCGGGTGGACCGGGAACGCGACGCCGCTGCCGAACGACGCCGAGCAGGCCTACCAGAGCTTCGCCGCGCGTCACGCGGTCTGGCTGCTGCCGGGTTCGTTCTTCGAGAAGACCGAGGGACGCGTCTACAACACGGCGCCGGTCATCGCGCCCGACGGCTCGGTGATCGCCCGCTACCGCAAGATGTTTCCGTTCCTCCCATACGAGACGGGCGTCGAGGCCGGGTCGGAGTTCTGCGTGTTCGACGTCCCGGACGTCGGGCGTTTCGGCGTGAGCATCTGCTACGACATGTGGTTCCCCGAGACGTCGCGCACACTCGCGGCGCTGGGGGCCGAGGTCATCCTGCACCCGACGCTGACGGCGAGCATCGACCGCGACGTCGAGCTGGCGATCGCGCGGGCCACGGCGGCGATCAACCAGTGCTTCGTCATCGACATCAACGGCGTGGGCGACGGGGGAATCGGACGCTCCATCGTGGTCTCGCCCGGAGGCGACGTGCTCTACGAGGCGGGATCCGCGGAGGAGATGATTCCGCTCGAGATCGATCTCGAGCGCGTGCGACGCTCGCGCGAGGTCGGGCTCAAGGGTCTCGGGCAGCCGCTCAAGAGCTTCCGCGACAACAACGTCGACTTCGGCGTGTACCACCGGTCGCCCGAGACACGCGCGTACCTCGAGACGCTCGGCCCGCTCGTCAAGCAGTCGCGCGGATCGAAGGCGGGTCTCGTCGCCCCGATCCAGCCGGAGCGTGAAGCGGACGCGAAGGCTGCGCCCCCGCCGACGGGGGTGCAGGCATGAGCGAGCACGGCGACCGCCTTCGCAGTTGGAGCCAGCGTCAGTACAACGCGAACCAGCTCCGTCTCGACACGTGGAACGACCTCCAGGTGAGCGCGAAGTGGCTCGAGGAGATCTCCCGGCAGGGCCGGGGGATCGACGAACCGAGCGGGCACGTGGCGGCGGACCTGGAGACGCTCGCGGTGCTCGAGCGATACTTCGCATTCCCGGGGAGCGACACCGTCGCCGAGATCGCCGCCGCGTTCGCGGCGAGGGAGTACGACGACGTCGCCCGACGCGTGCGGCAGATCGTACGTCTGCTCGTCGGCGACGCCTACCGCGAGAACGCCGCGCACCGGCTGTCCGGCGAGGAGCGCGACCGCGAACACGGCCGGTCGGACGACGACCACCGCGGCGATCCCGGCGGGCTCTACTTCGAGACGCTGTTCGTCGACGCGATCGACGAGGCCGACCGCGCGGACCTGCGCGAGCGTCTGCAGGAGATCCGGCGGCCCGAGGACGAGTTCGTCTATGACATCGTCGTCGTTCCGAGCTTCGAGGACGCGATCATCGCGATCCTCTTCAACCGCACCATCCAGAGCTGCGTGCTGCGGTACGACTTCGCCTACCCGACCGCGAACCGCCACCCGGTGTTCGACCGGTATCTCGACTTCCTCGCCATGAACGAGCCGAAGGAGGTCTACGGGCTCGCGCGGAGCGTGGAGCTGGGGCGGATCATCAAGCGGCTCCGACCGGAGATCGATCTCTTCCTCGTCACCGACACGCCGCTGGACCAGTTGGCGGGCAACCTCGGCACGGACTTCCGCCGCGCCTTCTACCGGGTCGAACAGCTCATGGAGCTGCACCTGAGCATCCTCAAGGGGATCCGCGCCCGGTACGAGACGCCGTTCTTCGACGCTCTGCGTCGCTTCAGCCAGAAGCCGACCGGCGTGTTCCACGCCCTGCCCATCGCGCGGGCGAAGTCGATGATGAACTCGTTCTGGGCCCGCGACCTCGCCCGCTTCTACGGCGCGAACATCTTTCTGGCGGAGACGTCGGCGACGAGCGGCGGGCTCGACTCGCTTCTCCAGCCGACCGGCCCGATCAAGCGCGCCCAGGCGCTGGCCGCGCGCGCTTTCAACGCGAACCACTCGTTCTTCGTGACGAACGGTACGTCCACCGCGAACAAGATCGTCGTGCAGGCGCTGGTGTCGCCCGGCGACATCGTCCTCGTCTCCCGCGACTGCCACAAGTCGCACCACTACGCGCTGATGCTTGCCGGGGCGTTCCCCGTCTATCTCGACGCCTACCCCCTCAGCGAATACTCGATGTACGGCGGTGTGCCCCTGATCGAGATCAAGCGGAGCCTCCTCGAGCTGAGACGCGAGGGGAAGCTCGATCGCGTGCGCATGCTCCTGCTGACGAACTGCACCTTCGACGGCATCACGTACGATCCCGAGCGGATCATGAGCGAGCTGCTTGCCATCAAGCCGGACCTGATCTTCGTGTGGGACGAGGCGTGGTTCGCGTTCGCGACGTTCAGCTCCACGCTGCGCCGCCGCACGGCGATGACGTCGGCGGACGACCTCCACGAGATGTACCGCAGCGAGGCCTACCGCGCGCGATACGAGCCATGGAAGGAGGTGTTCGACGAGCTCGATCCCGACGACGACGCCACGTGGCTCGACCGGCCGCTCATGGCGGATCCGGATCGCGTGCGCGTGCGGGTCTACGCGACGCACTCCACCCACAAGACGCTGACGGCGCTGCGGCAGGGCTCGATGATCCACGTGCGCGACGAGGACTTCGCGCAGATGGTCTCGGACGCGTTCCACGAGGCGTTCATGACGCACACGTCGACGTCGCCGAACTACCAGATCATCGCGTCGCTCGACGTCGGCCGTCGCCAGGTCGAGCTGGAGGGGTACGAGCTGGTCCACCGCAGCATCGGTCTCGCCATGATCCTCCGCGAGCGGATCGCCGAGCACGCGCTCATCCGGCGCTACTTCAGGGTGCTCCGTCCGTGCGACATGATCCCGGCGGACCACCGCACGTCCGGCCTCGAGTCGTACTACGAGCCGGAGAAGGGCTGGCACCGCATGGAGGAGGCGTGGCGCACGGACGAGTTCGCGCTCGATCCGACGCGCGTGACCGTGCACATCGGCCGCACCGGCATGGACGGCGACCGGTTCCGCCACCTGCTGATGGACGAGTACGACATCCAGATCAACAAGACGAGCC
This sequence comes from uncultured Isosphaeraceae bacterium, assembly GCA_964638815.1. Classification (GTDB taxonomy): domain Bacteria; phylum Planctomycetota; class Phycisphaerae; order Phycisphaerales; family SM1A02; genus CAZXBB01. Next base: position 9,174 of record CAZXBB010000356.1, on the reverse strand, counting down.
GCAACAGCGTCCTCTTCATGACGAACATCGGGACGACGCGCGGCGACGTCGCCTACCTCGTCGAGGTGCTCGCGCAGATCGCCCGGAGCATCGACGAGCGGCTCGAGAACGAGAGCGCCGAGGGCCGCCGGATGCACGAGCGACGCGTGCGCGCGCTCACCGAGGAGCAGCCGCCGCTGCCGAACTTCAGCGCGTTCCACGAGACGTTCCGGCCGGACGCGCGAGCGCGCGAGGGCGACCTCCGGCGGGCGTACTTCCTCGCGTACCAGGACACGCGGTGCGAGTACCTGCGTCTCGACGGGTCCGTGCGGGCCGCGATCGATTCCGGGCGCGAGGTCATCTCGGCGTCGTTCGTGACGCCGTATCCTCCCGGCTTCCCGGTGCTCGTGCCGGGGCAGGTCGTCAGCGGGGAGATCCTCGACTACCTCCGCGCGGTGGACGTGAAGGAGATTCACGGCTACAAGCCGGAATACGGGCTGCGCATCTTCCGCGAGGACGCGCTCGCCGAAGTCTCCGCGCCCGCCGCGGCCGCCATCACCTCCTGACGGGAGATTCCGCAGCATGAGCACGACCACCGAGGCTTCCGCGAAGGGCGGCGCCAGGCCCGGACCCGGCGCCGCGATCCGGTCAGACGTTCCGGCCCCGACCGCCGCGCGGCCGCGACTCCGCGAGCTGTCGGACATCCGCCGGTATTTCTACCGCAACGACGCGCCGATCTACTTCATCAGCGCGACGAACTTCAATCTCCTGGGCATCGACGAGTGGGTGCGGCACTTCACCTACGTGAACTACATCGACTGCTTCGACGGCGAGCACCCGAACGTCTTCGTCCCGGAGGAGGCGCCGCACCGGCCGTTCACGTCGATCGAGGACATCAACAACTACCTGCTGTCGCACAAGGAGGTCGCGGACCTCGTGCGGCGGAACGGACCCGGCGGCAAAGCCGTGTTTCTCATGTTCGACGAGGAGACCGAGCGTCTGTGCCGGGAGCTGGGCCTCGAGGTGTGCTTCCCGTCCAGCCGGCTTCGCCAGCACGTGGACGACAAGATCGAGTCCACGCGCATCGCGGATCGCGCCGGCGTGCCGTCGGTGCCGAACGTGCTCGCGAAGGTCGGCAGCTACGCGGAGCTGCGCGAGGTGTCGAGGACGCTCGGCGAGCACCTCGTGATCCAGACGGCGTACGGGGACTCGGGGCACACGACGTTCTTCGTCTCGGGCGAGGACGACTGGAACAAGCACGCGGACGAGATCGTCGAGGCGCCCGAGGTGAAGATCATGAAGCGCATTCGCTGCCGCGGCTCGGCGCTCGAGGCGTGCGTCACGCGGCACGGCACCATCGTCGGCCCGCTCATGACCGAGCTGGTGGGCTTCCCGGAGCTGACGCCGTACCGCGGCGGGTGGTGCGGCAACGAGGTGTTCGCCGACGCGTTCGACGCGAGAACCCGCGAGCAGGCCCGGCAGTCCGCCGTCGCCTTCGGCGAGGAACTCAGGAAGCTCGATTACCGCGGGTACTTCGAGATCGACTTCCTCACCGATCTCGACACGGGCGACGTGTACTTCGGCGAGTGCAACCCCCGCATCACGGGCGCCAGCTCGATGACCAACCTGGCGTGCTTCGGGCACGCCGACGCGCCGCTGTTCCTCTTTCACCTGCTGGAGTGGGCGAACGTGGACTACGAGCTCGACATCGCGGCGCTCAACGCGCGCTGGGCGGATCCGGCGAACGTCGACACATGGAGCCAGCTCGTCATCAAGCACACCGCCGACACGGTCGATTGCATCTCCGCGGCGCCGGCGACGGGGATCTGGGAACTGGGCGGGGAGGGCGGCGCGCACTACGTGCGGATGCAGACGCACCGGCGCACCGTACGCTACGAGAACCGCGCGTTCTTCCTGCGCATCTCCGGCGTCGGCGACTACCGCTACGAGGGGGCGGACCTGGGCATCCTCGTGAGTCCCGGCCGCTTCATGGACGACGACTTCCGGCTCAACGAGCGCGCCCGCGCGTGGATCGACGGCATCCTCGCGCACTACGCGGGCGCGCCGACAACGGCCGCGGCGCCGCCCCGGACGACGGAGGTCGGGGGATTCAAGCTCCTATGAGCACGGCCCCCGAGCTCGATTTTCGGGCGATCGACGAGCGCGAGCCCGGTCCGAAGTGGCGGGCGCTCTTCGAGGAGTTCTGGCCGGCGTACGAGCGGTGGTTCCTGCGAGACGGCGACACCGCCCGCCCGACGTACGCCGAGTCGCTCCGCGCGATGCGACGCGACATGCCGGAGCTGCTCCCGACGTACGAGCGGCTCACCAATCTCGCGGGCGGCGGCGACCGCGCCGCGCGGTTCCTGAGCCTCTACTGCCCGCCGAAGTTCATGACGGGCTGCGTCCAGGCCATCTGGCTCGACGGCGAGTTCGCTCTCGTCCGCAACTACGACTACCTGCCGCGGCTGTGCGACGGCGTGATCCTCCGGAGCGGCTGGAGCGGCGCGTCGGTGATCGCGGCCGTCGACTGTCTCTGGGGAGTGCTCGACGGCATGAACGAGCACGGGCTGGTCGTCGCGTTGTCGTTCGGCGGCCGCCCCGTGGTGGGCGACGGCTTCGGTGTCACGCTGATCCTCCGCTACGTGCTCGAGACCTGCGAGAGCGCACGGGAGGCCCGGGCGACGCTCGCCCGCCTGAGGCCGCACATGACGTACAACGTGTCGGTGCTCGACAGGGACGGGCACTGGTTCCAGGCGTACCTGGCCCCCGATCGCCCGGCGGAGTTCGTCCGCCGCCGGATCGCCACGAATCACCAGGGGCCCGTCGAATGGCCGGAGTACGCCCGCGCGTCGGCGACGCTGGAGCGCGCGGCCTGGATCGATGAGCGGCTCGCGGATCCCGACGCGAGCCTCGATGCGATCACGCAGCGGTTCCTGGAGCCTCCGCTCTACCGCAGGGACTTCGGCGGCGTCGGAGGCACGCTCTACACGGCCGTCTACCGGCCCGGGCGGGGCGAGGTCGAGTTCCGATGGCCGTCGCACGCGTGGCGCCTCGGTCACGCGGCGTTCGTCGAGGGGGTGTACGTGGCGCGGTACGCGGCGGGCGAGCGCGAGCCCGCGGAAAGCTCGTCATGATCGACTGGTTCGACCTCCGAAGCTTCCGGATGACCGATTTCGTCGACGTCGCCGTCGTCGCCGTGCTTCTGTACGTGCTGCTCGTCGCGCTCAAACAGACGCGTACGACGTTCGTGATCGCGGGGGTGGTGCTCCTGGTCGTCACGTACCTGACCGCCGTCGTGCTCGACCTGCGTCTCGCGCTGTTCCTGCTGCAACTCGTCTCCGCGGTCGCGTTCCTGTCGGTGATCGTGATGTTCCACGAGGAGCTGCGCGCGTCGGCCGAGCGGTTCCTCTCCTGGCGCGCCCCCCGGCGACCCGGCGCGGGGGTCGCGGAAGCCGATCCGAGCGGCACCGTCGAGACGCTGATCTCGACCGTCACGGATTTCGCGCGCGAGCGCGTGGGCGCCCTGATCGTCCTGCCGGGTCGGGACAGCGTCACCCGTCACCTGCGCGGCGGCACCGCGCTCGACGGCAAGGTGAGCGAGGCGCTGCTCAAGAGCATCTTCGACGCGCACTCGATCGGGCACGACGGCGCCGTGCTGATCGCCGGCGACCGTGTCGAGCGCTTCGCCTGTCATCTGCCGCTGTCGACGGACGCCGCGAAGATCGGCAAGCGCGGGACGCGGCACGCGGCGGCGCTGGGCCTGGCGGAGAAGACCGACAGCCTGTGCCTGGTGGTGTCGGAGGAGCGGGGGACGATCTCGGTCGCGCGGCACGGGCAGCTCGAGACGATGGAGGACCTCGGACGACTGAGCGACGTGCTCGGCGACTTCCGGCGCGAGATGAGCCCGCAGACGCCGCGGCGATCATGGGTCGGTGGGCTCCGGCGCAACCTCGGGCTCAAGGCGGCGGCAATCGTCGGCGCGGCGCTCCTGTGGTTCGTCGTCGTCCACGAGGGCGCGACCGAGTACGAGAGCTTCCTCGTGGCGCCGACGCCGGTAGGGCAGGGCAGCCGGATCGTCAGCGTGCTCTCCCCGACGCACGTGCAGGTCGTCGTGTCGGGGCCGCGGCGCATCTTCTACTGGATCGAGCCGACCGAGCTCACGGTCAACCTGCCGCTCGTGAACCGGACATCCGGGACGCACGAGATCTTCCTGACCGCGACGGATGTCGAGCTTCCCGACGGTATGACCTTCGTCAACCTCGTGCCGCGCGTCGTGCGCGTCACGATCGACGGGTGAACAGGAGCCGCCGACGATGTCCGAGAGCACGCCCCTCCTGACGATGGCCCGCGCCTACATCGAGCGCGATCCCGCGGGGGCCGCGCGCACGCTCGAAGCGATGCCGGAGGGCGACGCAGCGGACGCGACGCACATGCTCGACGCTGATGTCAAGGCGCGCGTCTTCCCGCACCTCCAGGTGAACTTCGCGGCGGCATTGCTCAAGGGCGCCGACGCCGAGGACTTCATCGCCGTCGCGGCGGCGATGGAGCCCGAGCGCACGGCCGCCGTATTCGCCAGCCTGCCCGAGGACGCCCAGCAGCGATTCCTGCCGTATCTCGGCGAGAAGGTCCGCCGTCACGCCCGCGATCTGCTCGTGTACCCGGAAGACAGCATCGGCCGCATGATGACGCCGCAGTATCTCTCCCTCCACCGGACGCTCACGGCGAGGGACGCAATCCGCAAGATCCGCGAGCTGGCGCAGGACGGTCTGCCCCTCTCGTACGCGTACGTCGTAGACGACAACGACGCCCTCGTCGGCGTGCTGAACATGCACGCGCTGCTGCTGGCCGACCCGGGGGCGACGCTCGACGGCCTGATGCGCCGCGACGTGTTCGCGCTGCGACCGTTCACGACGCGAGCCGACGCCGCGGTCGAGCTTTCCCAGCGTCGCTACTTCGCCGCGCCGGTCGTGGACGCCGAGAACCGCGTGCTCGGCATCGTCAAGGCGGAGCGTCTGATCCAGGACGCCCCGCAGGAGATGGCGCGCGACGTCCAGAGGATGTTCGGCGCGGGCGGCGACGAGGGGGCGTTCTCGACGATCGGGTACTCGCTGCGCAAGCGGCTGCCGTGGCTGCACGTCAACCTCGCGACGGCGTTCCTCGCGGCCGGCGTCGTCGCGCTCTTTGAGGACACGATCGCCCGGATCACCGTGCTCGCGGTCTTCCTGCCGGTCGTCGCGGGGCAGGGCGGCAACGCCGGCGCGCAGTCGCTCGCGATCGTCATGCGCGGCCTCGTCATGCGCGAGATCCCGCGCAGCCGGTACGGCCCGCTGATCCTGAAGGAAGGCATGCTCGGGCTGATCAACGGCGCCGTGACCGGCTTCGTCACCGCCCTGGTGGCGTGGCTGTGGTTCGGCAACGCCGCGCTGGGCCTCGTCGTCGGGCTCGGCATGATCGTCAACCTCGTCTGCGCGGGGCTCGCGGGGGCGTCGATTCCCATCGGGCTCAAGGCGGTCGGGCTCGACCCCGCGCAGTGCTCGAGTATCGTGCTCACGACGGTCACTGACGTCGTCGGCTTTTTCGCGTTTCTCGGGTTCGCCGTGCTGTTCATGGAGCACCTGGTATGACCGGCGCCGCGGAAACCGCCAGGAAGAAGAGACCCGCCCCGCGCCGCCGTTCGGACGGCCTGCTCGCCGCGCTCGACGCCGCGGCGAGCGTCGTCATCGTGACGCACGACAACCCCGACCCCGACGCCATCGCCGCCGGCTGGGCGCTGCTCGAGGTGATCCGGGCGAGGTGCGATCGGCCCGCGCGTCTCGTGGGCGGCGGCGCCATCGTGCGCGCCGAGAACCGGCACTTCGTGAAGCTGCTCAAGCCCCCGATCGAGCTGGTGACGGAGCTGCCCCCTCCGAAGACCGCGGCCGCCGTCCTCGTGGATTGCAGCCTGATCGCGGAGAACCACCTCCTCGCCAAGGAGAACCTGATGCCGGTCGCCGTGATCGACCATCACACGTCGGCGCGCCGGGGCAAGCTGCCGATCGCCTTCTGGGACGTGCGTCCCTCGGTGGCGGCGGCCGCGAGCATCGCGTCGAGCTATCTTCGCGAGCAGGGGATGACGCCCGACGAGCGGCTCGCGACCGCGCTGAGCTACGCGATCCGGACGGAGACGCGGGGGAGCCAGTTCCACCACGCGCGTCTCGACCGATCGGTGCTGCGCTGGCTCGCGGGCTTCTCCAACCCGGCGTGGATCGCCGAGATCGAATCGGCGCCGCTGCCGCGGGCGTACTTCGGCGATCTGGGCCGCGCGCTCGCGAGCGCGGTCGTCCACGACGGGATCGGCTTCTGCCTTCTCCCGCGGGCGACGGGCACCGAGATCGTGGGCGAGGTGGCGGACCTCCTCATCCGCGGCGAGATGCTGCGCAGCGTGCTGTGCGCGGCCGTCATCGACGGTGATCTCCTCGTCTCGGTGCGCACCCGGCGCGGGGGGAGGGACGCGTCGATGCTCGTCCGCGCCACGCTCGCCGGTCTCGGGGGCGGCGGCGGACACACGCACCGGGCCGGCGGCAAGGTGCCGGCGGATCGGATCGCGGACTATGACGCCGACGGCCTGTCGCGCGAGCTGACGCGGCGGTGGCTGGCCGCGAACGAGGTCGCGCCCGGCCCGGGCCGCCCGCTGATCGAGGAGAGCGGTGCAGGCGGCTGACTTCGTGTAAGCTGCGCGTTTCTCTTGCGGGAGGACAGGATCATGCGGTCTGGTCGGATGCGTCGTTCGCTCGTGATCTCGCTGGTGGTCGCGGGCGCGCTCGCCGGTGGCACCGTCACCGTCGGCCAGGGGTCCGGGGGCGACGGCGCCGCCGATCCGCTCCCGGCGGGATCTCTGGTCGACATCGGCGTCGATGAGCTGCGGATCCGTCTCGCTCCGCTCGAGATCGACGCGATCGCCGCGGCGCGGGAGCGCGCGCTGGCCGAGCTCCGCGCGGGGGCGACCGATCTCTCCGCCATGATGATCGAGCGGCTGCGGCTCCAGCGCGCGACCGAGCCGGACGCCGACGCGCTCGCCCGCAACGGCAAGCAGGTATCGACGCTGCTGGTCCGGAAGCAGGAGCTCGTCAGCCGCGTGAACGTCGTGCTCGCGGTGCTCGAGGCTCGCGGCGAGGACGTCGCCTCCGCCCGCGCCTACGTCGCCGCCGTCGAGAAGCTCCAGCCCGAGGAAACCGTGGGTGCCTTGGCGCCCCGCGACGGGTCGGCTGACGGGTCGGCCGCAATGCAGGATGCCGAAACCGATGCGGACAAGGCCGTCCGCGCGCGGACGGCGGAGCTGGTCGCGATCGTGCGCGGCGAGCCGCCGGCGCACGAGCGTGCGGTCCCGTGGGATGTGCCGCTCTCCGAGTTCGAGCTGGAGCTCCAGCCGCTGCCCCTCGACGCGATCGTCGCGCGGCTCGAGCAGTGGCGCGAGATCCTCCAGCGTGAGGTGCGCAAGCGCGTCCGGATCGACATCCTGCTGAACGACGGCGGGAAGCTCGAGGAGATCCGCTCGCGGCGTCGGGACGCGCTCGTGGCGTCGGGCGTCGCCGACCAGGACGTCCCCGTCGAGGCCATCAAGGCACGGCTGGCGGAGGAGTCGCAGGAGCAGCAGCGGATCGTCAACGCGATCGTCGAGCGCATGCGGGTGGCGACGCGCCTCGTGGAAGTCCGCGGCGGCGACGCGAGCAAGTTCGACGACTACGTCGCGTCCGCGACCGGTCAGAAGCTCAACCTGGCCGACATGACCGTGCTGCGGGCGCAGGTCGGCGCCTGGCTGCGCAGCGCGGACGGCGGCGTCAAGATCGGTCTCAACATCCTGAAGTTCGTCGCGATCGTCCTCGTCTTCTGGCTGCTGGCCCGGATCCTCGGCGGGTTCACGGCGGCGGGCGTGCGGCGTCTGCCGAGGGCGTCGAGCCTCCTGGGCCCGGTGCTCGCGGGCGCCGTGCGACGTCTGACTGTCATCGTGGGGCTCGTCATCGGCGTGAGCATGTTCGGCGTCAACATCGGGCCGCTCCTGGCGTTGATCGGCGCCGCGGGCCTCGTGATCGGCCTCGCGCTCCAGGGTACGCTGAGCAACTTCGCCAGCGGCATCCTCATCCTGGTGAACCGTCCGTACGACGTCGGCGACGTCATCACCGCCGGCGGCGTCTCGGGCAAGGTCGAGGCGATGAACCTCGTTTCGACGAGCATCCTCACGTTCGACAACCAGCTCATGCTCGTGCCGAACAACGAGATCTGGAACGGCGTCATCACGAACGTGACCGGCAAGTCCACGCGTCGCGTCGACCTGACGTTCGGCATCGGCTACGCCGACGACATGGACAAGGCGATCGAGATCATCCGCGGCTGCATCGTGAAGCACCCGAAAGTGCGAGAGGATCCGGCGCCGACGATCAAGGTGCACGAGCTGGGCGACAACTCGGTCAACATCATCGCGCGTCCGTGGACGGCGACGAGCGACTACTGGGACGTCTACTGGGACCTCATGCACGAGGTGAAGTCGCGCTTCGACGACGAAGGCGTCAACATCCCGTACCCGCAGCGCGATCTTCACTTCGACGGCCCGATCGAGGTGAGGCTCGCCGGAGAGAACAGCTCCGCGTTGGCGGGGAAGGCGTAGGAGTAGGCGTCGAGACCGATGATGCTGGTCCCCGCCCTCAAGCGTCTCCAGGTGATCGAGTTGACGGGTGACAACGGCCGCGTGAGCGGCATCGATGAGCTGCACTACGAAGTGGGCCCGTGCCCCGGGGACATCGACGGGGACGGCGAGGTCGTCTTCACGGACCTCCTGCGGGTGCTCGCGGCGTGGGGGCCGTGCGACCCGGTCGCGACGCGTGCGCACGACCGACCGAGCACTGCACCATGCGTGGCGGCGGTCGACGTCGCGCAGCCTGGGGATACGTCGGCGAGAGCGTCGGCGCGCGGGACCGGACGGACCAGATCGTGGCGGCGCTGATGCGGCTTGCGATGCCGCGGAGGTGACCTCGGATCCGGGGCACACGGGACCGCGACTGCGTCCGTGTGCGCGTCCGCGTCCGCGTCCGTGTGCGCGTCCGCGTCCGCGTCCGTGTGCGCGTCCGCGTCCGCGTCCGAGAGCGCGTCCGCGTCCGCCTCCGGGACCGCGTCCGCGTCCGCGTCCGCGCCCGCCGCCCGGGCCGCCGCAGCGACACCCGC
>CAZXBB010000355.1:0-13429 GCA_964638815.1 uncultured Isosphaeraceae bacterium | reverse complement strand
GTCACCTTATTGACTTATGGCCCCGGCGTAAAACCGCACCACCGGAATCACGCCGCAGGCGGCGCAAACCGCCCGCGGCGCGGGGGATCCGAGGCTGCAGGCATTGCGCCCCTCCATCGGGCGTACGTGCGTGTCCGAGCGCAGGCCCACGCCGCAGGCGGCGCAAACCGCCCGCGGCGCGGGGATCCGGGGCTCATTGTGGTGCAGGCATCACGCCCCTGCATCGGACGTTCGTGCCGGGTCCGAGCGCAGGCCCCGAGCGCAGGCCCACGCCGCAGGCGGCAGAAACCGCCCGCGGCGCGGGGGATCCGATGCTCATTGTGGTGCAGGCATCGCGCCTGCATCGGGCGTTCAGCCGCGCCCGAGTGCAGGCGAGGGCGCCCGCACCACGAAGCCGGGGGCGCTACTGCCGCTCGACGACCCCCTGGACGGGGCCGATCTCCACGCCCCCCCGGGTCCACGTCCCGCCGGCAAAGTCCACGTCGGGGTGGAGCGTTCTGAAGGTCACCTTGACGGGCGTTCCCGGGTCGAGCGGGCTCTTCCAGACCACGTCGACGTTGTTGCCCTGCGGGGAGCTCGCCGTGCCGGCCGGGTTGACCGCGACGTCGTCGATCGTGCCGCCGGTCCCCGTGAAGAAGAGATGCAGGTCGTCGGGAGTCAGACCCGCGGGCACGGTCGTGCTGAAGCACCATGCGTACTCGGACGCGCACGGTCCCCAGCTCGAGAGGAGCTGGATGAGGTCGCCGAGGCCGACGGTGCCGTTTCCGTCGAGGTCCTCCGGACCGCCCGCGTTGCCCCAGGCCGCGAGCACGGCGACGAGGTCGCCGAAGTCCACGCTGCCGCTGCCGTCGACGTCGCCGGGGCACGATGCGCACGCCGTCGCGTCCCCGCGGTATTCACCGCCGCTCTCCCCGCAGGCGCCTTCTTCGACCTCTTCGCAGGTGCCGTCCGCCAGGAGACACGCGCCGACGATCGTCGTCCCGCGCAGCGCGATGTCGTCGTAGAAGACGCGGTGCGCGCTCGCGGCGCCGAACAGATCGAGCGCGCCGATGGTGCGCGCGCCGCCCTCCGCCACGCCGTTCGACCACCCCTTCGTGAGGAGGTGCCGGCCGTCGTACAGCACGGTCTGCCGGTCGCGGTCGAGGTCCACGAGCACCCGCACGGTCGCCCAGCGATCGCGGACGAGCGGCAGGCTCGCCTCGCCGTTGCGATCGCGGAGGAGATCCGCCGCGCCATCGACGAGGAGCTGGAGCGACCAGTCGTGGGCGGGACCCGCCGGGTACGTGTTGAGGATGATGAACGACTGCTCGTCGTCCATTGCCGCAGGCACGAAGATCGACGCGGTCATCTCCCACTGGCCGTCGGCGTATCCGGCGTGCTGCTGCACGGCGTCGTCGTCACCGTCGATGGCCATCGCGTGCGGAGCGCTCTGCGCCGCCTCGTCGGTCACCTCGAATCCGGCCGCCTGCTCGTCGCCGTTCCACGGCGCCCATCCGCCGAGGCCGGCCAGCGGTCCGACGGGGTAGGTGTCGAACGCGTCCGCCCAGGGGTCCGGCCCGGTGAGCATCGGCACGTACGCGCCGCGCCCGGCGTCGAACAGGAAGAGGTCGTAGCGCTCATCCGCGTTGCCGACGGTCGTGATCGTGGCGTCGAACGCGTCCCCGATCGACAGCCCCGGACCTTCGGTCGCCCACCGCACGCCGCCGAGGGGGCGCGCGTCTCCGAACGGATCGGCGGGCACGATGTCGGCGAACCACTCCCCCGTGTGCGGCGGCGCCTCGAACGTCTGCGCCGCGTCCGGGTCCACGCGTGCGGTGCGCGGCAACGCCCACACTTCACGGATGGCGGGCTCGACCGTCATCTCGCCCGGCACGCCGAACCTGCCCATGAAACGATGGAACGGATCTGACGACGCGCTGCGCGGCGTCTGCATGCACATCGAGTCGCCGCAGAAGCGGAACGTCTCGACCGAGCCTTCGCGCACGCGGACGTCGAACTCGAACCGTTCCCACCTCGGGCACGTCAGGAAGTTGAAGGTAAGCGCCTCGCAGTTGAACGCGCCGCAGCGCACCCGGCTGTACCCCCAGTGGGCCACGCTGCGGCGGAAGCCCACGACCCCGTCGAAACCCCGCAGGCTCGGGCGCGGGCCGTCCTCGGGCCACGACCACTCGAGGGTGAAGGCCTTCCGCTCGGGAGCCTCGACGTTCGGGAAGGCGATCCAGAAGCGGTTGCTGCGGAGGCCGCCCTCGAGCTCGACGGACGTCTCGCTGTTCGCCCCGAGCGCCGTCCATCCCGGCGCCGGAGGCTGCACCCAACTGGCGTCCGGGTCGGTGGTGACGTATCCCTGGATCCCGCCGGCGACGGCGGGAGCGCCCGTCACGAGTGCGAGGAGCACGGCGGCGATACGCGCGGACCATGTCGCGGGCGCCGGACCGCCCTGGCGACGACCCTGGCGACGACCCGTGCGACGACCCGTGCGACGACCCGTGCGAATGCTCGCCTGACGTCCGGGGAGGATGTGACTCTTGACTGTGAACATTGTGGAGGACTCCTGTCTGTTGGGTGCCCAGCCCGGCGCCGCGCATCCGGGAACCGCGTCTCCTGTCGAAGGATCGACAGCGCGTGGCCAGGATTCGCCAGCCGCCGGGGTGCGCCGGGCGCGCGGCAATGCCGCCGTACGGCGCCGTGCGTGCGGGGAAGCCTTCGGAACCACGCTGGGGCCGCCTCTGGGGCCGAACGAGATGATGGGCTTTCGCGTCACGTCATGGGACGGGACGCAACGGGCGTGCCAGCGCTCGTCACCCCGTGCCGTGCGCCGCCTCCGGCGCGATCACGACGGCGGTGACCTCGTGCCCGGCTGACGCAGCACGCTCGACGAATGAACGTCCGCAACCGCCTGATGCGCCGAGCACGACGATCTTCATCGCCGATGGCCCGGCCATGCGTCGACCGAAAGTCGCAAGACTGCTCAAAACGGTTCCCCCCGTCCCCGATCTGAAATAGGATCGGTCCCATCGGACGGGGCCGTTAGCCAGGAGGCAATCGTGCGTGTGGACAGAACTTGCGTTGCCGGAGTGTGCCGGCACCCGCCACGCCCCCGGGGTCTGCTGCGTCCGCGGGACCCGCGCCGTCCCGCCGCCGTCCTTGTCCTCGCGGCGATCATCGCGGCCGGCGCCGCGGCCCGACCCGCCGACGAGGCGCTCCCCCGCCCCCCCCGCCCCCCCCACCCCTCCGGCGCCGTCCGCTACGGCCAGCACATCCGCCCGATCCTCTCCGATCGCTGTTTCAGGTGTCACGGTCCGGACGAGGCGACGCGCGAGGCGCGGTTGCGGCTGGACGACTTCGACGTCGTCACCGCCGACCGCCGCGGACACGCGGTGATCGTGCCCGGGAATCCCGATGCGAGCGAGCTCTGGCGGCGGATCAACGCCGCGCATGCCGACGACGTCATGCCGCCGCCGCGGTCGGGCAAGAAGACGCTGTCGGCGGAGGAAAAGGACCTCGTGCGCCGGTGGATCGAAGCGGGCGCAGCGTACGAACCGCACTGGGCGTACGTCCCGCCCCGGCGACCCGCGGTCCCGTCCGTGCGTGATCCCGACTGGTGCGCGAACGAGATCGACCGCTTCATCCTCGCGCGGCTCGAGCACGACAACATCGCCCCGTCGCCCGACGCCGAGGCCGAGACGCTCTTCCGCCGCCTGTTCCTTGACGTCACGGGCCTTCCCCCGACGCCGGACGAGATCGACCGGTTCCTCGAGGAAGCCGCCGGTGAAGCGCCCGGGGCGCCGGGGGCGCCAGGGGCGTACGAGCGCTGGGTGGACCGGCTGCTCACCGAGGAGCCGTACGTGTCGCGCTTCGCCGAGCATTGGGCGGCGCCGTGGCTCGACGCCGCGCGCTACGGCGACACGTCCGGCATTCACATGGACAACGGGCGGCAGATGTGGCTGTGGCGCGACTGGTTGCTCGCGGCGCTGCGTGACAACATGCCGTACGACCGGTTCGTCACCGAGCAGATCGCCGGCGACCTCCTTCCCGACGCGAGCGTCGGGCAGAAGATCGCGAGCGGGTTCAACCGCAACCACGTGACGACCGACGAGGGCGGGGCGATCCCCGAGGAGTACCTCGTCGAGTACGCGGTGGATCGCGTGGACACGACGTCGACGGTCTTCCTCGGCCTGACCGCCCGCTGCGCGCGCTGCCACGATCACAAGTTCGACCCGGTCTCGCAGGAGGAGTTCTACCGTCTCACCGCCTTCTTCAACTCCGTCGACGAGCCCGGGCTGTACTCGCAGACGGCCGACGCCAAGCGCGCGTACGAGCCGTTCCTCGAGGTGCCGACGCCGGAGCAGGCGTCGTCGCTCGCGGAGCTGGCGGCCCGCGCGGCCGCGCTCGAGGCGGAGATGGCGCAGGTGTCGCCCGCGGAGACAGCCGCGCGTCTCGCCTACGTGCGCGACACCGCCGCGAAGGCCGGCGTGCGCTGGACTCTGCCCGATGTCGTCGAGGCGATGTCGAGCGACGAGCGCGTCACGCTCGAGACGCAGCCGGACGGGTCGATCCAGGCGTCGGGGCCGGTGCCCGACCGCGAGGATTACGTCATCCGGCTGCGCACCGGCGAGACGGATCTCCGGCTGGTGCTCATCGAAGCGCTCCCGACGCCGGGCGCGGGGCCCGGGGCGGGGCGCGCGAGCCACGGCAACGCCGTCATCTCCTCGCTCGCCGTCGAGGCGAGGCCGACCGGGGAGCCGAGCGGGGAGACGACCGGGGAGACGACCGGGGAGACAACCGGGGAGACGACCGGAGACGACGAGGCGTGGCGGCCGATCGCCATGCGCTGGGCGTGGTCGGATCACGCGCAGACGGACCGCGATTTCGAGGCGACCAACCTGCTCCGCGAGGACAACACGGCCGGGTGGGCCGCGGACGGCAACGAGCACGCAGGCCGGCGTCTGCTGTGCCTGCTCGCCGAGGACGCGTTCGGGTTCGAGGGCGGCACCGAGCTGCGCGTGACGATCGCGTTCCGGTCGCCATACGCGAGCCACTCCCTGGGGCGCGTGCGTCTGCGTTGCGGGACGATCGGCGAAGCGGGCGTCGCGATGTTGCCCGCGGCGCTCGGGCGCTGGTACGTGGCGGGGCACTTCCCCGTCGAGCGCGCCGCGGACGCCTTCGCGCAGCGGCACGGCCCGGAGACGCTCGCGTCGATCACGTCGCTCGCGAAGTTCGGCGAGGACGACAAGGCGTTCGCGTTCGACGCCGGCCTCGCGGACGATCGCGTCGTCGCGCTGCCGGGGGGGATCGGCTCGAACTACGTCGGCCGAACGATCTTCTCGCCCGACGCCCGCACGCTGAACGTCTCGCTCGGGAGCGACGACGGCTACCGGCTCTCCGTCAACGGCGTCGAGGTGGCGAAGGAGGAGGTCAACCGCGGCGCGGCCCCGGACCAGAGCACCGCCGCCGTGCCGCTGCGGCCGGGCCGCAACACGCTGATCCTGAAGATCGTCAACACGGGCGGTCCGTCCGGGTACTACTTCCGCAACGTGCATGACGAGGGCGTGCTCGCGCCGGATCTCGTCGCGGCGCTCGTGCCGATCGAATGGCTCGGTGAAGCGCAGGCGGAACGGCTCGAGATGGCCTACCGGCGTGGCGTCTCGCCGGCGTACCGTGCCGCGGAGGAAGCGCTCGCCGCCGTGAAAGCGGAGCAGGCCGGAATCGAGGCGGCCGTGCCGCGGACGATGGTGATGAAGGATCTTCCGGAGCCGCGCGAGACGTTCGTATTGATCCGAGGCCAGTACGACCATCCGGACGAGACGCGTCCGGTGAGCGCCGGCGTCCCCGCTGTGCTCGGCGCACTGCGCGACGACGCGCCGCGGAACCGGCTCGGTCTCGCGCGGTGGATGACGGCGCCCGACAATCCGCTCGTCGCCCGCGTCGCGGTGAACCGGCTGTGGCAGACCGTGTTCGGCGCCGGCATCGTGCGCACGAGCGAGGACTTCGGCTACCAGGGGGAGTGGCCCTCGCACCCGGCGCTGCTCGACTGGCTCGCCGTCGAGTTCCGCGACCGCGGGTGGGACGTCCACGCCATGCTGCGCATGATCCTCACGAGCGGCGTGTACCGGCAGGATTCGCGCGTGCGCGAGGACCTGCGCGATATCGATCCCGAGAACCGGCTGCTCGCGCGCTACCCGCGGCAGCGTCTGACCGCGGAGCAGATCCGCGACCAGGCGCTCTTCACGTCGGGTCTGCTCGAGGAACGGCTCGGCGGCCCGTCGGTGAAGCCCTACCAGCCGCCGGGGCTGTGGCGCGAGGTGGCGATGCCCAACTCGAACACGCGCATCTTCGAGCGCGGCGACGCGGGCGAGCTCTGGCGGCGGAGCCTCTACACATACTGGAAGCGGGCGAGCCCCCCGCCCTCGCTCCAGACGTTCGACGCGCCGACGCGCGAGTCGTGCATCGTGCGGCGCCCGACCACGAACACCCCGCTCCAGGCGCTGGTGCTGTGGAACGACGAGCAGCTGGTCGAGGCGGCGCGGGTGCTGGCGCAGCGGACACTCGCGGACGACGCCGGGGACGACGCGCGTCTGGTGACCCTCTTCCGCCGGTGTACGGCCCGCACGCCCGACGCCCACGAGCTGGCCCAACTGCGCGACGCGCTTGCCTTCTTCCGGACGCGCTACGAGGCCGTTCCGGAGGACGCCGACGGGCTGGTCGCGGTCGGCGAGGCGCCTCCGCCGGAGGACATCGCCCCGGCCGAGCTCGCCGCGTGGACCGTGGTGGCCAGCGCCGTGCTGAACCTGCACGAGACGATCACGCGCGATTGAGCCTTCTTCAAGGATCCTTCGGGACGACAGGACGGGGACGACAGGACGGGGACGACAGGACGAAGACGACAGGACGAAGACGACAGGACGAACCATGGACCCCCTCGAACAGCACTACCTCGACGTGACGCGCCGACGCTTCTTCGGACGCTGCGCCACCGGCGCGTTCGGGGCGATGGGAGCGATGGCGCTGTCCGGCCTGATCCCGAATGCGGCGGCCGATGCGGCGGAGGCCGGCGCCGCGACGTCGCCTTCCGGCCCCAACTTCGCCCCGAAGGCGAAGCGCGTCATCTACATGCACATGGAAGGAGCTCCGAGCCAGATCGATCTCTTCGATCACAAGCCGCAGCTCGTGCCGCGCTACGACGAGGACCTGCCGGACTCGATCCGCCAGGGGCAGCGCCTCACCGGCATGACGAGCGGCCAGGATCGCTTCCCGGTGGCTCCGTCGATCTTCAGGTTCAGCCGGTACGACAACAACGAGGACGGCATCTGGATCAGCGAGCTGATGCCGCACACGGCGTCGATCGCGAAGGAGCTGTGCTTCGTCCACTCGATGCACACCGACGCGATCAACCACGAGCCGGGCATCACGTTCTTCCAGACGGGCTCGCAGCAGCCGGGGCGGCCCTCGTTCGGAGCGTGGACGAGCTACGGGCTCGGCAACGAGAGCACGAACCTGCCGGCGTTCGT
This sequence comes from uncultured Isosphaeraceae bacterium, assembly GCA_964638815.1. GTDB lineage: Bacteria > Planctomycetota > Phycisphaerae > Phycisphaerales > SM1A02 > CAZXBB01. Next base: position 5,921 of record CAZXBB010000355.1, on the reverse strand, counting down.
CGTGCTGATCTCGCAGGGGTTCGGCAACATGCAGGCGCTGTCGGCGCGCTTCTGGGGCAGCGGCTTCCTGCCGAGCGAGCACCAGGGATGTCACCTGCGCAGCGCCGGCGATCCGGTGCTGTACCTCAACGACCCGCCCGGCATCGATCGCCCGGACCGCCGGCGCATGCTCGACCTTATCGCGTCGTTCAACCAGCGCGAGATGGCGCGCACGATGGATCCGGAGATCCAGGCCCGCATCAGCCAGTACGAGATGGCGTACCGCATGCAGATGTCCGTGCCCGAGCTCGTCGATATCTCGAGCGAAGATGAGGCGACGCTCGCGATGTACGGACCCGAGGTGAGGAAGCCCGGCACGTTCGCGTCGAACTGCCTGCTCGCCCGCCGGCTGGCGGAACGCGGTGTGCGGTTCATCCAGCTCTACATGCGCGGCTGGGACGCCCACAACAACCTGCCCCGCGAGATCCGCCTCCAGAGCGCCGCGGTGGACCAGCCGCAGGCGGCGCTGGTGAAGGACCTCAAGCGGCGCGGCCTGCTCGACGACACGCTCGTCATCTGGGCGGGCGAGTTCGGAAGGACCGTCTACAGCCAGGGCACGCTCTCCACGACCAACTACGGTCGCGATCACCATCCGCGGTGCTTCACGATCTGGATGGCCGGCGGCGGCGTGAAGCCCGGCGTGAGGATCGGCCGGACGGACGACTACTCGTACAACATCGTCGAGAACCCCGTGGACGTGCACGACCTGCACGCGACCATGCTGCACCTGCTCGGGATCGATCACGAGCGACTGACCTTCCGCCAGGCGGGACGCGACTTCCGCCTGACGGACGTGTTCGGAAAGGTGCGGCCGGAGATGCTGGCGTCGTCGTGATCCCACCTCGTTGTCCCCTTGCCGGAATGTGGACGAGGCAGGGCCACCGTCGTCGCCGGGTCGCACGCCTCGCGAAGCTCGCTCCGTCAGGCAGAACCTCGGCGTCACCGTGGCTTTCTTCGATAAAGCCTGAATCTTCAACGGATTACGGTCTGCCGCTCCACGCGCGACCGACCCACCGGAGGCTCTCGTTCGCCGATCCCGCAAGAAAGCGCACGCGTCTCCGTTGACACTACGACGACAGATAGTACTATGATCCGTAGTAGTCCAGGAGGCCCCGCATGCCGCGAAAACGACCAGCCAAGGACTTCGACCAGCTCGGCGACCTTCAGGCGGCCGTGATGGAGGTGCTCTGGGAGTGCGACGAGGCGACCGTCAAGGACGTGCTCGAGACGCTGCCGGGCGATCCGCCGCCGGCCTACACGACCGTGCTCACCATCCTCCAGAAGCTGAGCAAGGCGGGCTGGGTCACCCACCGCAGCGTCGGCCGGAGCTACGTATACCGCCCCGTCTGCTCGCGGGACGAAGCGGGAGGCAGCGCGATCCGCCGTTTCGTGGACAACGTCTTCGGCGGCGACCGCGTGCTCGCGTTCCAGCAGCTCATCTCGGAGGAGCCGCTCGACGAGGGCGAGCTCGCGGAGCTCCAGGCCATGATCGACGCGCGGCGTGACCGCGCCGCAGAGGAGGAGACCGATGACTGATCTTCGACCCGACGCGCTCTGGCCGGTCATCCTCGGACAGCTCGTCGTGCTGCCACTCCTGGCGATGCTCGCGACCATGCCGCTGCGGCGCTCCCCCGCCCGCGCGCACGCGGTGTGCGCGGCCGGTCTCGTCGCCACGCTCGCCGCCCCGCCGCTCGCGATCGTCGCGGCCCTCGCCGGCTACGGCCTGCTGCCGGGCGCGGAAGTCGAGCCGGCGATCGTCATCGCGGCGGCGAGCGCGTCGCCGGACGATCCCGCCCGCGCCGCCGTTACCTTCGGACCGGCGTCCCTGCTGGCCGTCGCATGGGCGATCGTCTCGTCGGTGCTACTCGCACGGCTTGCGATCGGCTTCGGCCGCGGCTTCGCCCTCGCGCGGAGCGCGCGTCCCTGCCGGAGCGCGCCCGCGCACGCGACGCTCGCGCGGCTCGACGATCCCGTCGCGCGTCGCGCCCGCCTCTTCGACTCGCCCGCCATCGACTCGCCCGCGATCTTCTCGTGGTGCCGCCGCCCGCGCATCCTGCTGCCGTCGCGGCTCGCCCGCGGCGACGACCCGCACGCGCTCGAGCAGGTGCTGCGTCACGAGATCGCGCACCTCGCGCGCCATGATCACTGGTGGCGTCTCGTCGCCGAACTCGGCTGCTGCCTCGTACCGTGGCATCCGGCGGTCCACTGGCTGCGCCGTCGCGTCTACGAGACGAGCGAGCTGGCGTGCGATGCCCGCGTCGTGCGCGACGAGCAGCATCCCGAGCGTTACGCCGAGACCCTGCTGCGGCTCACGCCGTGCCGGACCGTGCGTCTGCCCGCCCTGAGCGCCGTGCGGTCCGCGGCCCCGCTCGATCGACGCATCCGCGCGATCCTGGCGGGCGACCGCGCGGCGGATCGGTCGGGCGCCGCGTGGATGGCCGCGACCGTGGTCCTTGCCGGCACCGTCACGGCGACGGCGGCGTTCGCGCAGCGCCGGCCGCCGCACGTCGTTGCGCCGGACGTCAGCGCCGAAGTGCTCGCCGCCAGCCCGATCCAGCCCTGGCCGGAGGAGATCGATCTCGGCACCGTCGCGCCCGGCGGCACGGCCGAGGGCGTGATCCACCTCGTCAACGTCGGCGCGCGGCCCGAGCGCGTGACGGAGCACAAGCCGTCGTGCGGGTGCACGACGCTCGAGTTCACGCCGACGACGCTCGCCCCGGGCGACGTGCTGAAGCTCGACGTGCGGATCGCCGCGCCGAAGGAGGCCGGTGTCGAGCGGCTGCGCACCGTCAAGTTCATGTTCGAGAACCAGGAGGCCTTCGAAGTCCGCGTGCGGATGCGCACGTCCGCGTAGCCCGCGTCTTCGCCACCGCAGGACCGCCCACGACAACCGATTCGAACACGCGATCGACGGCGTACCCGCATCGCGTGCGCGATCACTACGCCCACGCTTCTCACACCAGTTCAGGAGATATCGAGATGATTCGTCATGCCCTTTCGTTCCTCGGCGCCTCGCTCGCCGTCACCGCGTCCGTGCACGGCGCCGACGCCGCCCCCGACTCCGGGCTCATCGTCCTCCCGCCGATCGTGGACCTCGGCATCGTCGCGCCGGGCGAGAAGACCACGGTCACGGCGTGGCTCGTCAACGCGTCGCTCGCGCCGATCGACGTCGCGTCGTGCAAGCCGGCATGCGGCTGCACCGTCGTCGATCGTTTCCCGCAGCGTCTCGAGCCCGGGGCCGCCCGCGCGGTCACCTACACGATCACCGCGGGCAGGAAGCCCGACACGCCGAAGACGGCGACGATCCGGCTCACCCCCGGCTGGGGCGCGCCCGTGACGCTGACGACGAAGATGCGCACCGCGCCGTCGGACCTCGAGGTCGGGACCCGCGGGGTCGGCGATTCCGGCGAGATTCGCAGGGTCGGCGCCGGAACCGACGCGACTGCCCGCGAAGGCGGCGCGACCGACGCGACTGCTGCGACCGGCGCGACCGCGCGCGAAGGCGGCGCGACCGTGCAGCTCGTCACGATCACTGACGATCTCGGCGAGGTCGTCGCGGGCCGGCCGCTAGACACCACGGCATGGATCGTGAACCCGACGCGGCAGTCGGTGCGCGTCGAGCGCGTGAAGGCCGGCTGCGGGTGCACGAAGGTCGTCGGCTTCGAGCCCGTGGACGTCGCGCCGGATTCGGCGACGCGTCTGCGGCTGCGCATCACGCCGTCGGCGAAAAAGGACGGCGACCGGGAGGTGACGCTCACCGCCTACCTCGCGGGCTCGCCGGCGCCGCTGACCACGGCGCTCCGCATGTCGGTCGTCGAGGCGATCGAGGACGAACCGGTGCGCGTGTCGGGACGCTGACGAGATCGGGCGCGGGCCGCGGGCCGGACGGGTCCCCGTTCCGGCCCGGCCCACCCGCCGGACACGATTCATGCGTGGATGACCGCGCGCCGCCTCCGACGAGTTGCGAGCGCAGCCGAAGGCGGTGCGAACGATCTGGGCGGGGGCGGGGGGCGGGGGGCGGGGGCGGGGCGGGCGTCCTACCTACTCCTCGCCGGCGAAGGGCCCGACGGTCCCGAACCTCCGCGGCGGCCAGAAGATGTACTGCACCTCGCCCAGCACGTCGCCGACGGGAACCGGTCCGAACGCACGGCTGTCGAAGGAGTTCTCGCGGGCGTCGCCGAGCGCCCAGAACGTGCCAGGCAGCGCGTCGGCGTGCGCCGCCACGCGCTTCACGAAGAGCTGGCGGCGGTCGCGCGGATTCCGGAAGACGACGACGCGCCCCGGCGCGGGTGTGCTTGCGCCGGCTCCGAGTCGCCGCGCGAGCACACGATCGCCCGGCGCGACGGCGGGCGCCATGCTCCCCTGCGGCACGACGTACGCGCTGAACAGATTCGCGCGGACCAGGATCGTGGTCGCCGTCGATCCCGCGAGACCGATCGCCAGGAGCAGCGCGAGGACCGCGGGCCGATTCCAGACGCCGACGGCCGCGGGGGTCGCGCGGGCCGCCTGGATCGCCGCGTCGATGATCGAGAACATCACGAGCGCCAGCGAGAGCGCGACGGCGCCGAGCAGCCCGAGCAGTCGCGCGTCGGACGGCTCGCCGAACGCGACGACGATCGCCGCCGCCGGCGCCAGGAGCCACGTGACGAGCAGAAGCGCCAGGCCCCGGGCGGTGCCTCCGGCGTAGACCTGTCCCAGGCCCGGGCAGGCCAGCGAGAGCGCCGCCGCGACCCATGGACGACGAGATGGACATTCGCGGGTGGTCATGATTCCGTCCTCAGCTGGCGATGAACGGCGCGAGCATCTGCACCGCCCGCCAGAGCCCGGCCATCCCGGCGAGCCCCCACACCGCAGCGGCGGCCCAGAGGCCGCCCCGCGCCGCGGGGGCGGTCGCGCGACGGACGCGCTGCATGACCGCATCGGTGAGCTCCGGTCCGGGGCCCTCGGCCCGCTTGCGTTCGATCCACTGTTCGTAGCGCCGGTCGTCGATCACTTCGTTCGCTCCAGGTCCCGCGACAATTCGGCGCGGAGCGCGCTCCGCGCGCGGGCGATCCGCGACTTGATGGTGCCCACCGCGATGCCCTGCACCGCGGCGACCTGCTCATAGGTCAGCCCGTGCACCTCCGCGAGCACGAACGCGAGTCGCTGGTCGGCCGGCAGCGCGTCGAGGGCGGCGTCGAGCCGGTCGAACGGGCTCTGGGCCTCGTCGGCGGTCCGTCGCGGAAGCGGCGCCGCCCCGGCCCGCACGCGCGCCCTCCGCAGCTCGTTGAGCGCCCGGTTGCGCGCGATCGTCAGCAGCCAGGTCGCGAATTGCGCCCGCGCCGGGTCGTAACGAGGAAGCGCCCGGAAGGCCTCGAGGAACGTCTCCTGGCTCACGTCCTCGCGCGCGTCCGGATCCGGCAGCAGGTGCCGCGTGATCGCGAAGACCGCCCCGCGGTAGCGATCGACGAGCACGGCGAACGCCTCGGTGTCGCCGGCAAGCACGCGCTGGATGGCCTCACCGTCGTCCACGGAGCGCTCCCGCGGGTTGTACACGCGAGACCCGGCCGGTGTTCCCCCGAACCCACGAGGACGCGGCGATCGCAGCCGCGCGATGGGGGTGGGACGGACGTTTGGGGGGGTCGCGCAACGGGGGTCTAACATGTGGTGCGTGGGCGTGACGAACGTTCGGGGGGCTGCGTCGTGCAGCCCCTTTGCTCGTGACGCGCTGTTCACACCTTTGCCCGTCATGCGCGACGACGCTGCATCCTGCAGCTCACACTATGAAGTCCCGACATGCAAGTGCGACGGCGGCATCCTGCCGCCTGCGCGTGGGACGTTTGGGGCTGGGTCGGGCTGGTTTTCGCAGACCCTCCGGGTCTGCAGGAGTCGCGCGGCGACCG
>CAZXBB010000354.1:0-1864 GCA_964638815.1 uncultured Isosphaeraceae bacterium | reverse complement strand
AGCGCGATCCCGATACATGAGGGCCTGGCGTGCCCGGCCCTCATGTGGCACGCGGACGCAGCTGAAGGCGGGCACCAGAATCACGCATCCGAGCGGTATCGGCGCACCGGGTGTCCCTCGTTCGAGGGACGACTGACGGGGGAGTCAACTGCCGACACTCTTCTTATGCGGCGCCGCTCGGTACCCCTCATCTTGCTTGCGCATGCCGTCGCGGCCGCGCTCGCGGCAACCGCGGGCGCGAACGCGACCCGGATACCCGTTCCCGACGTCGTCGGAGTCCAGACGGGCGCGTTCTCGGCCATCGTCAAGTGGGAGGTGCCGGAGGCCGGACGCGTCGTCGTCGAGATCGGCCCGGACGACCGCTACGGCATCTGGTCGACGACGACCGCCGCACGCGGCCCTCTCGCCGGAAGGTCCACGCTGACGGGCCTCGAGCCCGCGACGCACTACCGCTTCCGCGTGACCGCCCGCTGGTCGAACGGGACGCGCACGGAGGCGAAGGGATCCTTCAGGACCGATCCCTGGCCGACGTCCGTCGCCGCGTCCGCGACCCCGACCGCCGCAGACAGCACGTCCTCCGGCTCGAGCTCGACGTCGCCGTTCGTCCTCCCGCCGGCACTTCCGCCGGGCGTCGTCCCCGGCTCCAAGTCCGGCTCGAGCTCGATCCCGCAAGGCACGCCGCGGGTCGAGTCGACCGCACCGCTGCGCGTCAACGGCGCGGCCGTCTTCCCGCGGATGGTCTGGCGCCAGTGCCCGACTTACTACGGCACGAGCATCGGCGCCGGCATCAACCTCTTCCTCGGCGTCAGCTGCGCGGACGAGGAGGAGCAGCTCTCGAGGCTCGCCGGCCGCGCGATGTCGACCGTCGACGCCGGTCGCCCCAAGGTCTCCGGCCCCGGGCTCGTCGGCTGGCACCTGCCCGACGAAGCGGACGTGGCGGTCGGCGGCGCCGACAAGCTTCCGTCCCCGAAAGAGAGCGGCCGCGTGACCTTCCTCACGCTGACCGACAAGTTCTCGGCCCACGCGGCGGCAGGCCCGCACGGAAAGGACATCTACCAGGGGCTCTTCGACGCGGCAGACGTGATCGGCTTCGACACGTATCCGCTCGAGGTTCGCTGCTCGGTCGAGCAGATCGACAACGTCTACTGGATGCAAAGGGAGCTCATCTCGCTGACCCGCGGCAAGCCGACGTTCCAGTGGATCGAGGCCGGCCCGATGGAGCATTGCCGCTCGAACGAGGACCCGACGCCCCCCGTCGTGCGCGCCGAGACGTGGCTCGCCATCGCCGGCGGAGCGAAGGGCATCGGCTACTTCCCGGACTACTGGGAAGAGGACATCCGCAACGAGGTGCGGCTCGTGAACCGCGACATCCTTGCTCTCGCGCCTGCACTCCTGTCGCCCGTCGCCAATGCGAACTGGTCGGCCGAGAGCCCCGTCCGCGTGGGTGCACGCCGCTACAACGGCGCGACCTACGTCGTCGCGGTCAACACCTCCACAGCCCCCGTGAGCACGTCGTTCACGGTTCCCGGCCTCGGCGGTCGGAAGCTGCGCGTCTTCCGCGACGGCCGGGTCGTGACCCCGCTCGGCGACCTCGTCGTCGACAAGCTCCCGGGCCTCGGCGTCGCCGTCTACGTCGCCCCGCCTCCCGGCTGGTAGGCCGGCGCGATCCCGATTCGTAGCGGTCGGGTGAGAATTGACCGCGTCCGAAGTCGCGTCTACGGTCCGACGGCCGCAGCAATCGAGGAGAGAAGGCCCGCGTGACGGACGAGCTGAGCGAAGGCCCGGCGGAGCCAACGCACAAGCAGGATGCGCCCCGCGAGACCGGCGCCGCCCGTCCGTGGATGCCGGCGAGCGGAAGCCGCGC
>CAZXBB010000353.1:0-6160 GCA_964638815.1 uncultured Isosphaeraceae bacterium | reverse complement strand
AGTGCGTCGTCGAGGTCGAACGCGCCGCGGACGGCGCATGGAAGGTGGATCGCCTGACAGTGGTGACGGTCAACGGGCAGGGGCCCCCGTCAAGCTGGTGAGCGAGCTTCGCGAGCGTTGATTCCCCGGGCTCCCGCCTTGCGGTCACGCAGGATCCGGGGCACGGGTCTCAGGGGACGAGTTTCAGAGCACGAGTCTCAGGAAGTGTCTCAGGACGAGGGACTCTCCGGCGAAGACTCGTCGGCCTCCGCTACCGGCATCACCAGCCGCGGAATCGTCAGCAGTTGATTGAGCTGCGCGATCCCGTTGCGCTCCGAGACGCCGACGCGGATCCTGCGGCCGCCGAGGGCGGCGGCGTCGCCGGGGATGCGGAAGGTCCTGATCGCGGTCGCGCCCGGGGCGAGGGCGGGGACGGGGCGGCGACGCATGCGCAGACCCGGCGCGAGCACGAAAGCGTCGACGTTGACGACCTCGTCACCCCGGTTCGTGATGTGGTGCGTGACGACCAGCTCCGGCGCTCCCGTGCGGGCGTTCCTCGCCACGCTCCAGCTCGGTCGCAGCCCGATCTCCTTCCACCCGATGTCGAGGGCGGCGTACGTCGTCAGGCGATACGAGCCGCCGGCCGTGAGGCCGACGTCCGCCTCGACGCGCCGCACTCCCGACACCGCGCTGCGATCGAGGACGATGCTCAGCGGCACGCGCAGCTCCTCTCCGGGGAGTATGGCGAAATCGCAGCGCCGCGGCTCAATGACGCAGCCTTCGACGTCGCGGAGCCGCACCGATCCGGAGATGCCGACATCCCACGTGTTCGTGAGCACGAGCTCCGCGTCGTGCACGCGGTGCATCGCCGGTACGAACGAGGGTTCCACGCGAAAGCCGGCGCGGAAGCGCGCGAGCGGAAGGTCGATGTCGTCGACGAAGACGGGAACGTCGCCGACCTCGATCGCGTGATGCCCGTTCTCCGCGGCGACCGTCGTCGCGTTGCCGAACGCGTCGATGAGCCGAACGGGATGGTTGGCCAGCAGGACCTCGAGCGGGGGGACGGGCGCAGCGGTCAGCTCCTCGCGCCAGAGGACCAGCGCGCCGCGGCCGGTCTTCACGTCTTCCATGAACCAGGCGGTCACGCCGTCGCCGGCCGGCAGCTCGCCGGCGAAGCGTCTTCCGCGCAGCGCGTCGGCCAGGCCGCGCCAGGCGGCGAACACCGGCACGGGCTGGGGGCCGGTCGCGGTCCACTGCCATGGCGCGTCGATGAACAGACGCGGCGCGGCGTCGGGCGGACCGAGCCGCCACGCCCGCAGCGTGCGGAGCATGAGGTCGACGACCTGCTGGCGGGGCGTGAAGAGATGATCCGGCAGCACCTCGAACAGCAGCGACGCATCGCCGTCGTCGGTGCGCCAGGCGGCGGCGTACGCGGCCAGGTCGCCCGGCGCAACGGCCGTCGGCACCCTCACGTGCGCGGCGGTCCGGCCGAGCCCGGGGGGGATCTCCTGGTGGGCCGTGAACGGCACGATGACCCGCGGATCGGGGATGAAGGTCGCGAGATGGTCACGGGCCGCCCGGGTGAGCGCAGCGAGCTCCGGCTTCCAGAACGCGTCCGGCTCCGTCGAGCTGCCGAGCTGCCAGCGCGACACGCGAAGGCCGAAGTTGACGAGCAGGTCGTCAAGGTGCTCGCGCCACTGCGCGGGCGCGCGCGCGATGAGCTCGAGCACCTGTGCCGGGTCCACGCCGAGCGCACCCGCGAGGTGATGCGGCACGCCTTCGAGTGCGAACGTGACGTCGGTCTCGGCAACGAGCAGCGCCTCGATCGTGTCCCGGAGCGCAGCCGCGCGCTCGTCCGCGAGCTCGGCGGTCATGCGCCCGTCCCACACCGTGACGATCGCTCCGCCGACCTGGAGCTGACGCACGAGGTCGGCGGCGTACCCGTGCCGGTCGATCGGCAGGTGCGGCAGCGCGACCCCGAGGCGCTCCGCCGTGCGGACACCACGCGGCCGATCGGGCGGCAGCACGACGAGGTCGAGCGTCTCGCGACCGGCGAGAGTGTCGCCCGAGTAGATCGACAGCTCGGCGCGGTACCACCCGCACCGGGGCAGCGGGATGTCCTTCGCGAGCGGCAGCCGGCCGCGCGGCGCGAGGAACGAGTCCTCGTAGACGGTCCGGTCCTCCACGTCGCGTACACGCAGCGTCGCCGTCAGCGTCTCGTTCAGGAGATCGCGGACCAGCATGCTGACGCGCGGTGTGGCCGGGGCGGTGTAGACGTTCCCGGGCGCGTCCGCGGTGAGATCGATGCGGGGCAGATGCCAGATGGCGACGTCGTCGAACCACGCGGTGCCGCTCACGTCCTCGGGGACGGGGCGCTCGGAGCCCTCCTTCTCCCAGCCGTACTGGCGAGGCTGGAGGACCTGGAGCTCGACGACGATGTCGGCCGCCCGATCGTCATCGCCGCGCACGTGGATCGACAGCGTCTCCCACGTGCCGCCGGTGCGCACGAGGGCGCTCTCCGCGGTGCTCTCGACGATCGGCGCGCCCGCGGCGTCGTGGAGCCGGGCGACGAGGCGGGCCCGGGCGTGCGTGAGGCCGTCCGTGCGCACGCGACAGGTCACGACGTAGTCGGCGAGGGGCAGCACGGGCAGCACCCCGGTCGGAATCTCCGCCGACAGCGAGCCCCCGTCGAGCTCGAACCGGAACGACCATCGTCCGTTCGCGCTGACGTCGCCGGCGAGCCCGAGCCTGCCGAACTTCGGAAAGCCGCGGTCGACGGAGATGTTGCGTTTGAACTGGAGCGGAAATTCGACCCGCACCGTTTCGGCCTCCTCGAAGTCGAAGCGGCGGATCAGTCGCTTGTGCCCGCCGCCGCCCGCGCCCGAGGGATCCTGATCGACGAACGGGGTCGCCGTCGCCGGATCGTCCGCGCGCGACCCGGTCGCGGCGGCGCCCACCAGCGCGAGCGCGCACAAGCCGGTCAACGGTATGGAGCATCCACGCCGGCGCAAGGAGAGGATTATCGGTCAATTGCAGGAGCCGCTGCATGTTTGCCGATGCAAGGGGGCGCGGGACTTCTCGTGCGCAAAGACTGCCTGTCGCGACCGGACGGCTCGTGACCGGACGGCTCGCGACGGGACGGCTCGCGACGGGACGGCAAACCCCATGGTTCGAATCGCCCGCACCATCATCGTCAGTGCCGTGCTTTGCGCGCTCGTGCTCGCGGGCTACCAGCGGATCATGACGGACCGGCACGCCGAGGCGCTCGCGGAGCTCGAGACGCTCAACGATCGGCTGAACGTCGAGCTCGATCGCCGCAAGGCGATGATCGAGCGGCTCGGTCGCGAGGAGCGGATCGCGCGGGTGAAGATCCTCGACCAGCAGATGCACGGCGACGGCGTCGTCGCCGAGACGCAGGTCCTGTTCCTCGAGCTGGACGAGGACGGGGGCGAGCTGGCGCGGCGGGTGTTCGACATCCCCGGCAACGTGCTGTTCGTGGACGCGTGGACCGTGAAGTTCAACCGCGATGACGTCGCGGCCGGTCACCCGCTGCACGGACGCACGCTCGTGCTCCTGCGGCGGATCTACTCCGACCGGATGGCGCCGATCGACGGGTACACGATCGATACACCCGGGGGCATCCCCCCCGGGTACGCGTCAACGGACGTGAGCCGTTTCGAGCAGCGCGTCTGGAAGCACTTCTGGGAGATCGCCGTCAACGCGGAGCTCGCCGCGTCGATGGGCGTGCGTGTCGCGCAGGGCGAGGCGATCTACAAGCCGGTAATGACCGGGCAGGAGTTCGACCTCGTCGTCGACGCCGCCGGGGGCATCAGCCTCACGCCCGTCCCGTCCGTTCCGCGCACGGCGACGGGGAAGACCACGCACGTCGATGGGTAGCCGGCGCGCGGCCCTGAGCGACTGACGGCCTGCGACACCGTAGCCCGCATTATGCATGAACCGAACCGTCCAGCGGACGATCCGGACGTGTGGTCGCACGTGCGCTTGATGTGGTGTCAAACACGTCGGCGCCTCGCCCGAGCGACCACGCGCCCGGCTTGTCGCGCTGGTTGCGCAGCGCACCTTCCTGGACCGATTGAGAATCATCGTTTCACTCCGAGAATTGGCTGTCGATTCGACTACCCACCGGTTCGCTTCATGCATAATGCGGGCTACGATGACCGTCGTGCCCGGCCTCCGCATCTTCATTACCGGCGCCACCGGTCTCCTTGGTCGGCGTCTCGTTCTCGATCGCGTCGAGCGCGGCGACCATGTGGTCGTGCTGTCGCGTTCGCGGGCGGGCGCCGAGAAGCTGTTCGCGACGGCGGTGAACCCGGCCGTCGAGGTCGTCGAGGGCGACCCCAGCATCCCGGGCGACTGGCAGCGCGCCGTTGACGGTTGCGACGCGGTCGTGCACCTGGCCGGCGCGCCGGTGGCGGGTCGGCGATGGTCGGCCCGGCACAAGCGCGAGTTGGTGCGCACCCGCGTGGACAGCACGTTCCAGGTCGTCGAGGCGATCCGCGTCGCGGCCGCGCCGCCGCGCGTGCTCGTGTGCGCGTCGGCGGTGGGGTGGTACGGCGAGACGGGCGACCGGGAGCGCGACGAGGAAGCGCCGGCGCGACCGGGGGACTTCCTCGCCGACCTGGTGATCCGGTGGGAGGGCGAGGCGCGGAAAGCCGAGGCTCTCGGCGTCCGCGTCGTCCCGCTGCGCTTCGGGATCGTGCTCGACACGCGCGGCGGCGCGCTGCCGCAGATCGTCCGGCCGTTCCGCTGGTTCGTCGGCGGACCCGTCGCGGGCGGGCGGCAGTACATGCCGTGGATCCACTGGCGCGACGTCATCGGCATCGCGGATCTCGCGCTGCGCGATCCGGCCGCCCGCGGCCCGATCAACTGCACGGCGCCGAACCCGGTCCGCAATCGCGAGTTCTCGCGCACGCTCGGACGGGTCATCGGGCGGCCGAGCTGGCTGCCGGTGCCGCTGCTCGGTCTGCGTCTGGTGCTGGGGGAGTTGGGACGGTACGCGGGGATGAGCCAGCGCGTCGTGCCGACACGAGCGAGGAAGCTCGGCTACCACTTCGTGTACCCGGAGCTCGGGCCGGCGCTGGAGTCGCTGCTCGGGCGCGCGTCGGCGCTTCCGTCCGCGCCTCCGGGCGCACTCCCGGGCGCACCCCCGGGCGCACCCCCGGCCGCGCGCGCGCAGAGCCCCCGGACGCCCGGGGCGGAGGCGGGGCCGATGCCCGGGACGCCGATCCGTCTCGTCGCGGTGAGCGTGGACGGCGCCCTGCTCCGACGCGACGGTCGTCTCGCGCAGGGCGTCGTGCAGGCGTGCCGCGCCGCCCAGCGGGCCGGTTGCCTCGTCGTGCTCGCGACCGCCCGGCCGCCGCGATCGGTGAAGTTCATCGTTCGCACGCTCGACCTGCACGGCCCCATGGTGAACTACAACGGCGCCGTCATCTGGAATCCCATCGACGATCGGCCGCAGTACCACGAGGGGCTCCCGGGCGCGATCGCGCGCTCGGTCATCGATGCCGCGCGTGAGGTGGAGCCGGATCTGCTGGTCGGCATCGAAGTGCTCGACCGCTGGTTCACCGACCGCATCGACCCGACGTTCGCCGTCCGGGCCGGCGTCAACCTCGAGCCGGACGGCATCGGCCCGCTCGACAGGTATCTTGATTCACCGGTCACGCAGCTCAACCTGTTCGGCGCGCCCGCCTCGATCGCGGCCGTGCGCCCGAGGATCGAGGAGGCGTTCTGGCGCACGCAGCACGTCTCGCTGTTCCAGCCCGAGCCGACGCTGCTCCAGATCATGCACCCCCTCGTGGACAAGGGCATCGCGCTCCAGCGGATCGCGCAGCGGTCGCGTCTCGACCGCGCATCGGTCATGGCGATCGGGGACGGTCTCAACGATCTGGGCATGATGGAGTGGGCGGCGTTCGCGGTGGCCATGGGCGACGCCGCCGCCCGCGTCCGCGATCTGGCCGATGCGATCGTCCCGAGCAACGACGACAACGGCGTGGCGGTGGCGATACGGCGGTTCGTCCTGGCCCGCATTATGCATGAACCGGGTCGTCCAGCGGGCGATCCAATCGCGTGAGCGCTCGTTCGAGCCTCGACGTATCGAGAGGATATGCCATCGGCTCGCCCGAACGCTCACGCGATCGGCTTGCCGCGCTGGTTGCGCGGC
>CAZXBB010000352.1:0-2034 GCA_964638815.1 uncultured Isosphaeraceae bacterium | reverse complement strand
CCGTGCACGTCACGGCGCTTACGGGTTTTCGGGGCAGGGTCCCCACTCCGTCAGGATGCGCAGCACGTCCGCGAAGCCCACGATGCCGTCGCCGCTGACGTCGGTCGCGCACCCGGGCGGGCAGGTCGCCGTCGCGCACGTGGTGCCGTCGCCCAGGTAGGTGCCGAGCACCGCCGCGCACGCCACGGGGTTGGTCACGAGGCACCCGTTCGTCAGGCAGCACACGCCGTTGCCGCACGACGATGCATTGATGACGCTCACGCCGGTCGCCTCGGCGACGTACGCCACGGCGCCGGAGACGGCGATGTCCGCGGCCGGCGTCGAGAGCGCGATGGAGGTGAGGACCACGGGATGCGCCGGGTCCGACACGTCCACCACGTGTACGCCAGCTTCGTCGTGGGCCACGTACGCCAGGGTGCCCGAGACGGCCACGCCCTTGGCGGCCCCAAGCGATGGGACGAACCCGAGAATCGCGGGCTGCGCGGGATCGGACACATCGATCACGTGGAGACCGGTCTCGCCGGCGACGTAGGCCGTCGATCCGGAGATGACGATGTCATGCGTCGGCGCGCCGGTCGCCGCCGAGCCCCGCAGCGCCGGCTTCTTCAGGTCCGAGACGTCGAGAATGCGCAGACCGGTGTTGTCGCCCACGAACACGAGGGTTCCCGAGACCGCCACGCTCGATAGGAAGTCGAAGCCGAGCGAACCGAGCGGCGCCGGGTTCTGCGGATCGGAGACGTCGATCACGTGCAGGAAGGAGGAATCGGTCACGTACGCCATCGCGCCTGACACCGCGACGCGGCGGTCGAAATCGCCGGTCGTTACGACCGACCCGACGACGGCCGGATTCGTCGGATCGGAGATGTCGATCGCGTGCAGGCCGTCGAACGCGGAATCCGCCACGTAGGCGAACGAGCCGGAGACCGCGACGCCGGTCGCCGTGCCGGGATCCACGAAGCCGACGATCGACGGGTCCGTCGGATCGGAGACGTCGATGACGAAGAGACCGTCGTTCCCGACGGCCGCGTAGACGAACGTGCCCGCGAACGCGAGATCGAGCGTTGCGCGGGGCGTCCCGATCGATCCGAGCACGCCGCAGCCCCGGCAGATCACACCTTCGCACGTCGTATCGACTCCCCGGAACACGCCGCCGTCCCCGGCGCAATCGAGCTCCGACATGCGGATCTCGCACGCGCCGCCCGGAAGACAGCAGGCGCCGGGGAGACAGAACCCGGAGCAGTCCGACTGGTCGCCGCCGTACTGCCCGCCGATGTCCAGCGTGCAAACCTCTTCGACGACCGCGTCGATGCACCCATTCGCGGTGCAGCACGCGCCGCAGAACGAGCCGGCGCACGGACGCGGCTGGCGGATGCCGCCGCTTGAGATGCAATCGATGATGTCGAGATCGAGGCACGTGCGATCGGGAAGGCAGCACCCGAGCACACCCTCCGGCTCGCCCTTGGCCTGCGCCGACCCGGCCGTGAGCAGGATCATCGACACCAGCACGACGGCGGCGGCGGCGGCGGCGCCCGACGGCGCAGCAACGTTGCAGTTCAGCCTCATTTCTTCTCCTCCGGCTCCAACTCTCTGACGGGACGCTGATTGTAGAGAAACGGCAGGTGCGCGGCGCGCGCTGAAATCCTGAAAACGCCGCGATCATCCCGAAACGCGGGGAGCCTGGGCAACTGCGCGAGGCGCGTCGCTGCACGATCGCCCGGTTATCGGCACCGCGACGCCGGCATACGTGGCGAGACGCGACGCGACTCTTGTGGTGCGCGCCCCGCGCCGGCTGTCAGAGTGAGCCCGTCAGAGTGAGCCTGAGATTGGGCCTGCATTCGCGCGGCGAGGATCGTCGCCTTGGAGTGTGTCGGCCCCCCCCGGCGCGCAGCGCCGACTCAGCCCGCCCGCCGTACGGAGCGCTCAGGATAAACGCCCGCTCAGGCCCGCCGGATCGAATCCGGCGCGGCCGTACAGCAGCGAGTGTCGGCCCGGAGGGCCGTACGGAGCGCTCAAGACAACCGCCCGCTCAGGCCC
>CAZXBB010000351.1:0-14980 GCA_964638815.1 uncultured Isosphaeraceae bacterium | reverse complement strand
GCTCGCCGGCTGCCTGGAGGCGCTTGGTGCGGATGCGGGTCAGGCGCGGCACTGGATCGATGGAGCGCAGATAGTCCTGGATCGCGCCGAAGATGCGTCGCCGCGAGAAGGTCTCGAAGCGCGTCTCGCGGTCGAGGTCGTAGCGATCCATCGCGTCGATCAGGCCGAAGTAGCCCTGCTGCACGAGGTCGTCGAGCTCGACGTGCCGCGGGAGGCCGGCGTGCAGACGCGCCGCGATCGGGCGCACATGCGTCTTCATGTAGTAGGAAACGAGCCGGTTTCGAGCGGTCACCGAACCGGAGGCCTGGTACTCGTGCCAGTCCTTCAGCACCGAGGCGGGCGTGGTCGAGATGCCTGACGCGCCGCAGCGATCCGCCCGCTCGCCAAGTGCGATGGGCATGGGGGTCGATCCTTGACCGGTTTCTTCCTGGGCACAGCGCGGCCATGCGCTCTGCCGACTTCAATCCATCGTGCAACGCAGTGTAACACCCCCAGTTTTGTTACTCAACCGGAATCAGCGGAACAATCACCTGCACCAGCACGGCGAGCCCGATCGCGAGCGCAATCATTGCGAGCACGATCTGCGTCGTCATGATCGCGACCTCGCGCCAGAACGAGTCGAGCACGGGCAGCCGCAGCGCCTTGTAGATCACGGAGATCCCGAACGAGAGCGGTATCAGCAGCAGGTACGACCACTGATGAAAGATGCTCATCGGATGGAGGAACGGGATGTACGAGAGCAGCATCATCACGTGGATCGTTCCGCGACCCGGGTGGCGGCGTACGGCCGCGCGTACAGCGCGTCGAGGATGACGACCAGGTTCATGAGGCCCGCGAGCGCCACGAACAGCGTGCCCATCTCGTTGACGCGTCCCAGCCCGACGCGCCGGAGCGACCCGATCAGCTCGGGGTCGCGGTCGAGGAACCGCTCGCGCAGGTCATAATTGCGCCGCCAGTCCTCGTCCGGCGGCTGCACCTGCTGCACCAGCGCCTGGTTGCCGAGGTCGGCGACGATGGCGATGGGCCCGCAGAGGCTCTGCGCGAGGAACCAGAGGCGGTCGTTCCTGCGATCCACGCAGTCGAGCCCGCCGATCAGCAGCCCGCTGACGACGAGGAAGAGCACGCCGAACATGATGAGGAAGCCGCGTCTGCGCTCGCCGAGGCTGATGTGCCCAAGGCCCGGCCAGAGCCACGCGAGCACGGCCGCGCTGGGGCTGAGAACGGACTTCGGCGGTGGGGCGGGCGAGGGGGCCATGGGTGGCGGGCGGAGCGTCCGATTTTCTGGCGATCGGGAGGGGTCCGGGTTCAGCAGGCTCGGCGGAACGCCGACATGCGCCGAGGCCGACGCGTCAGTGCGGCCGAGATTAGCGTAATCG
Source organism: uncultured Isosphaeraceae bacterium (assembly GCA_964638815.1). Classification (GTDB taxonomy): domain Bacteria; phylum Planctomycetota; class Phycisphaerae; order Phycisphaerales; family SM1A02; genus CAZXBB01. The sequence continues at coordinate 13,604 of CAZXBB010000351.1, read as the reverse complement.
GATTATTCCTGCCGGGAGGCGCCCATGCGCAAGCCTGATGCACTCGAAGAGCCCGCGAAGCGGGGTGAGGATCGTCGCGAGTCGGTCGTGGACCGCAGGACGGGCGTCGGACGCCGCGAAGAGCGGTCGGGCGAGCCGCTCGGCACGAACCTCGAACGACGCCGCGGGCCGGGGCGCCGGCGGTCGGACTTCCTCAAGGCGGCCGACGAGGGCGAGCTGACGCAGGAGCAGTTCCTCTTCCTCATGGCCATCGACAGGTTCAAGCAGGTGAACGGCAAGACGTTCCCGAGCTGGACGGACATCCTCGAGGTGGTCCGCCGCCTGGGTTATCGCAAGACGATGCAGAGCGAGCTCAACCTGGGCAAGCGGGCCGAGGACTGGACCGAACGCCCCGACACCCCGAGCGGCGTCGATCAGGTGGGCGAAGAGGAGTAGGAAGCCCCGCGCGCGCTCTCTCGGTCATGCCTCCTGGTTCTTGTACCAGTCGGTGTTGACCTTCAGGTAATTCTGCCACTCCTCGGGCAGATCCTCCTCCGGGAAGATCGCCTGGACGGGGCATTCGTCCACGCAAAGACCGCAGTCGATGCAGGTCTCGGGGTCGATGTAGAGCATCTCCGCGGCCGCGAACTCCGCCTCATCCGCCGTCGGGTGGATGCAGTCGACGGGGCAGACGTCCACGCATGACGTGTCCTTGGTGCCGATGCAGGGTTCCGCGATGATGTGCGTCATGACCGGGGTCCTCGATTCGCCCTCCGTACGGGGGGCCCGGGCGATTGTAGAGCCATGGCCGCTCAAGGGAAGGGCGGCGAACGGTCGCGGCCGGACGGCCAACGGAGATCGGACTCCGCCCGACGGAGCGAATAGAAAAAAGAGCCGGCGACGAATCGCCGGCCCTTCTCAGACAGTGTGAACGACTGCCCCCGGCGGTTCGATCCCGCCGAGCGGCAACGTCCCGTTCGGCCTACTTCTTGCGCCGACGGGTCTTCCGGCGGGGGGCCTTCGCGGCCGTCGAAGTCTTCTTCTTGCGGGTGGCCTTCTTGCGAGTGCCCTTCTTGCGGGTCTTCTTCTTGCGGGTGGCCTTCTTGCGAGTGCCCTTCTTGCGGGTGGCCTTCTTGCGGGCCTTCTTCTTGCGGCCGGCCTTCTTACGGGTGGCCTTCTTGCGGGTCGTCGTCTTCTTCGTGGCGCGTTTCTTCTTGGCCATATCAATGACCTCCTGTGTTACATGGTCGGAGCGTAACGAGCGCACAGGCGCACGTGGCGTTACCGCCACGCTAAAATTTGTACCTCTATCGGACGTTTATGGGAAGTCCCTTGACAGAAAAAATAAAGGCGTATAGTTCGCGGCCCCCCGGGACCATGATTCGAGTTGCTGTTCACGGTGCGCGAGGTCGAATGGGCGAACGGATCTGCGCGCTCGCGGCGCGCGACGATCGGTTCGACTCCGTCGTGCCGATGACGCGGCGATCGACGTCGGCGAACGAGGCGACGCCGGCGCCAGCGGCCGCGCTCGCGTGCGATGTCATCATCGACTTCTCGAGCGCCGAAGGCACGCGCGAGGCGACCGCGATCGCCGTCGAATCGGGTGCCGCGCTCCTTGTCGGAACGACGGGCCTGATCGCCGGGAACCGCCGTCAATTGGACGATGCAGCCCGGTGCGTGCCCGTGATGATCGCTGCGAACACCGCGTTCGGCGTTGTCGTGCTGCACCACCTGGTCCGCGAGGCGTCCCGTCTGCTCAGCGGGCGTTTCGAGGTGTCGCTCAGCGAGACTCACCATGTCGCCAAGCGGGATGCGCCGAGCGGAACGGCGCTGCGGCTGGCCGAGTCGATCCGCGACGCGGGCGGGCCTGCGATACCGCCGGAGGGGATCACCGCGATACGCGAAGGCGATGTCGTGGGCGATCACCGGATAGCCTTCGAGCGGCCGGAAGAACGTCTGGAAATCCGGCATTCCGCGCTTTCGCGCGACGTTTTTGCCCGCGGGGCGCTCGACGCCGCTGCGTGGCTGGCCGGGCGACCGCCGGGGCTCTACACGATCGAGGAGGCGATCGGCGTCCGGTGACCGGGTCGGATCACTCCGCGCCCAGCGTGCTCACGGGCGGCGGCGGTACGTCCCCGGGGAAGACGCTCGTCAGGTTCGTGTCGTTGATCTCGTTGTACAACGCGAGCACCTGGGCGTCCGAGATCCCCAGGGGCACCCGCGCCCGCACGATGCCGTTCGCGGGGTTGTACCAGAACTTCGCGATACTCGGGTCGGCCGCGGTCAGATCCGGAGGATGCAGCGCGTCGCGCAGGTCCGCGGCGGCGATCTCGAGCCATGGATGCTCAGGGCCGAGCAGCGGATTCTCCGGGATGTCACCTTCGAACCACGCGGGATCGATCGTTTTCGGGCGGCGGTAACCGTTCGCCTCGCCCGCCAGCGCCGACTGGAGATGGATCTCCTGCTGGAAGCGCGCCACCTCGTGGTGCGCGAGGCCCCGGTCAGCTTCCTCCCGCTGCGCATCGACGTAGTGCAGCGCCACGCCGCCGAGGATGCCGGCGATCATGAGCGTCAGGAGAGTGTGGACCAGGAGGCGCATGATGTTCCCCGTCGCGATGACGCACGAAAGAGCGCGACCCGTGTTGAATCGGCACGGGGCCCGCCGGTCTGGAGCGCCGCGGCGGAGGCGGGGTCCGTCTGTGCCGTCTCGCCGGTTTCGGCCGGGACGCTGCGCCCGAATCAGGCCCGACCCAGGCCCGACCCAGGCGCGACCCAGGCCCGATCCAGCACTATCATGGCTTCGCCGGGGTCGCGGGCCGTTCCGCGGTCGTGCGGTTCTCGGACTCCAACCCTTCGGGAGCGGACGGTAATTCCATGAGCACGATCGTCACCCGGGAGCTCGACTGCGGCATCGTGCTCGTCGTCGAGACGATCCCGGGCGTCGCCTCCGCCGCGCTGAGCTGGCGTCTGCCCGTCGGCTCGGCCGGCGATCCCGCCGACGGCGACGGTCGCTCGGCGATGTTCAGCGAGATGATCTTCCGCGGCGCGGGCGATCTCGACAGCCGCGGTCACAGCGAGCACCTCGACCGCTGCGGCGCGCGTCGGTCCGCCTCGACGCAGACGCACCATCTCCAGATCGACGCGACGTGCCTCGGCGACCGGCTCGCCGACGTTCTCCCGCTCGTGACCTCGATGGTGCGCTCGCCGGCGCTTCCCGCCGAAGCGATCGACCCGGTGCGCAGCCTGTGTCTCCAGTCGCTCGAGGGGCTCAACGACGAGCCGCAGCACCTCGTGATGGTCCGACTGCGCGAGCAGCATCATCCGCCGCCCTTCAACCGCAGCGGGTACGGCGACCAGCGCGCCCTCGAGACCATGACCGTGGAAGACCTCCGCCGGGACTGGCGCGATCGCTGCGTGCCGCGCGGATCGATCCTCTCGCTGGCGGGAGCGGTGGATGCCGATCACGTCGCGAAGACGCTCGAGCCGCTCCTGGGGGCGTGGACCGGTGAGTACGCTGAGCCCACGCGGCAGGGCGAGGCCCGACGCGGGTACCTCCACGTCGGGCAGGACACGGCGCAGGTGCACATCGCCCTCGCCTACGACGCGCCGCCGGAACGTCACGAGGACTCGATGCTCGAGCGTCTGGCGACGTCGATCCTCGGCGGGTCCACGAGCGGCCGCCTCTTCACCGAGGTCCGGCAGAAGCGATCGCTGTGCTACAGCGTCGGCGCCTCCTACCGGGCCGGCCGGAAGGAAGGCGCGGTGACCGTCTACGCGGGCACGACCCCGGAGCGGGCACAGGAGACGTTCGACGTGAGCATGGCGGAGATCGAGCGTCTGTTCGGTAACGGCGGCGCGGGCATCACGCGGGAGGAGTTCGACCGGGCGGTGATCGGCCTCAAGAGCCATCTCGTCATGCAGGGCGAGTCGACGCCCGCCCGGGCCAACGCGCTGGGTGCGGACCAGTTCCGGATCGGTCGCGCCCGCGGCCTCGAGGAACGGGCCCGGGCCGTGGACGCGATCACGCTCGACGGCCTCCGCGCGTACGCGGCACGACGCGACGCGCGCCGCTGCACGATCGTCTCCATCGGCCCGGTGCCGCTGGAGGTGGGGGCCGTCACGACCGCGGCGCGATGAGGCCCGGACCGAAGCGACTCCGTCTCCGCTTTCCCTCCGCCTCGACCTCCACCTCCACTCTCGCGCGACAGGGAGCCAGCCAAGCCCGCCGATCGGCTACCATCCCGGCGATGTCCCTCGTCACCTCCCTCTGTCAGCCCGGCAAGCGCGTCCGTGTGACTCAGCAGATGCCGCACCGCGACGAATCGTGGACGAACACGACCGAGGGCGTTGTCACGCGTTACCGCCAGGCGAAGACGGGCTCGTGGTTCGCCCACGCAAAGGACGACCAGCTCTGGCTCGACCGCCTCGAGCTGCGTCTCGACGACGGCGAGTTCACCGTTCTCAACCTCGATCGGTACACGTTGATCGAGGAGGCCTGATAGCCGGCCGGGGGGGGCCGGCTGGGGGCCGGTTGGTCGGGGCCGGCTGGGGGGGCCGGTTGGTCGGGGCCGGTTGGTCGGGGCCGGTTGGTCGGGGCCGGTTGGTCGGGGCCGGTCGCCGCGGGATCACTCCGGCTCCGGTCGCTGCATCCGGAAACGCGCCGTGAGGTCCGCGCCGTCATCCGACAGGAAGTAAGCCCTGAGCACCGGCTCGTCCGGCAACTGGTGCTCGTCCACCTCGAGGCGGAACAGGTACGTGAGCGTCACGTCGTCGAATCGCTCGCGGTTGACGTCGGCGTCGCGGAGGTCCACGTTCCATTCGGCGCGGGAGCCCGCCGGTGACTCGTCGGCGTCGTCGTAGAGATCCAGACGCAGCAGGCCGGTCGCCTTCGTCGTGTCCCCGTCGCGGTCGCGCATCTCGACGCGCACTTCGATGAGGGTCGATCCGGCGGCGGGGTCGGTGACGATGCGCGTCAGCGGATGGATGCGCATCGAGGTCGGCCAGTAGGGCCAGCCTCCCCGCGCGGAGCGATCGACGGCCCGAATCGGGTCGGCGGCCGCCGGGAGCCGCTGCGCGGCGTTCTCCTGCGAGGCCGTGCACGCCGCAGGGACGACGGCGAGCGCCGTCAGCAGAACGGTCGTGACCGGCCCGCGTCTCATGCGGGGAAGGATACAGAATCCGCGCGGCATCCTCTGTAGAATCGGCACTTCACTCTCCACGGAGGAGCGATCCCATGCGTCAACTCCCATCCTGCCCCACGTTCCCGGCTGCGGCGCTCGCCGTCGCGTTGGCCCTGGCACCCGGCGCGCCGACCGTTGCGCAGGAGAGGCCCCACAACGGCATTCGGCCCGCCGACCTGCGCGCCCACGCCATCGTCGGGGCCCGCGTGGTCGCCGCGCCGGGGCGGGTGATCGACGACGCGACGATCCTCATACGCGACGGCGTGATCGAGGCGGTCGGCGTCGACGTCGCCGTGCCGGCGGATGTGCGCGTGTGGTCGGCGGAGGGGCTCACGGTGTACCCGGGGCTCATCGATGCATCGGTCATCATCGATGCCCCCGACCTTCCCCCCGCCGCCGGCCGGCACTGGAACGGGATGGTGCACCCGGAGCTCGCCCTCGCCGATCATCCGCTGCCCGCCGACGACCTTCGCGCCGGGCTGCGCCGGCTCGGGTTCACGGCCGCGGCGATCTACCCCGACCACGGCATCTTCCGCGGCAGCGGGACGGTCATCGCCCTGAGCGAATCGCCCGCGCACATCCGCACGTACGCGCGGCGCGCCGCGATGGCCATGAGCTTCGACCGCGCCGGCAACTGGGGGAGCCCCGCGACGCCGGGCTCGCTCATGGGCGTCATCGCCGTCATGCGGCAGACCTTCCTTGACGCCCGCTGGTACGCGGAGGCCGCGCGGATCTACGGCGAGCATCCCGAGGGCAACGAGCCGCCGCTGCCGGCGGAAGCGCTGGCCGCGCTGGGCGACGTGATCACCGGCGACCAGCGGGTGATGTTCATCATCGATAGCGAGCACGACCTCCTGCGGGCGGCGAAGATCGCCGCGGAGTTCGACCTCGATCCGGTCTACGTCGGCGGCGGCACCGAGTTCCGCCGGCTCGAGGAGATCGTCGCGGTCGCGGCGCCGATCATCGTGCCGCTGAAGTTCCCCGAGCGGCCGGACCTCTCCTCGATCAGCCGCGCCGACGCCGTGTCGCTGCGCGAGATGATGACCTGGGAGCAGGCGCCGACGAACCCGCGTCGGCTCATCGACGCCGGGGCGACGATCGCGCTGACCACCAACGGACTCGACGACCGCGGCAGCTTCCCCGCCGCGCTCGCGGACGCCGTCCGGCACGGGCTCGACGAGGACGCCGCGCTCGCCGCGCTGACGACCGTGCCCGCGCGGCTCCTCGGCCTCGATCACGTGATGGGCACGATCGAGCCGGGCAAGGTCGCGAACCTCGTCGTGGTCGAGGGCGGCCTGTTCGAGAAGAAGCCGAAGATCCGCGACACGTGGATCAACGGTCGCCGTCACGAGATCGAGGCGGCTCCCGCCCCGACGCTCGCGTTCACCGGAACGCTGCGGCTCGACGACGGACGCAGCCTCACGGTGGACCTCGACACGAAGAAGCCATCGATGACGGTGCACGGGGCCGACGACGGCGAGACGAAGGCGAAGAAGGTTGACGTGGTGAAGGACCGCCTGGCGGTCGTGATCGATGGCGAGGCCTTCGGCGCGCCGGGCTGGGTGCGGCTCGGCGGTGCGATCACCGGCGGCACGGTCACCGGCACCGGGGTCATGCCCGACGGCACGCGTTTCGGCTTTACGATCGAGCCGGATCCCGACGTCGCCGCCGCCGCGGAGGCGACCGCGGAACCGAAGAAGGACGAGGACGCAGACGACGGGATCTCCGGCGAGTGGGTCCTGTCGGTCGCCACCGAGCGTCGCTCGTTCGATCTCACGGTCGATCTCGACCGGGGCGACGACGACACGATCGGCGGCACTGCCACCGTGCGGGACATGGCGATCGACGTCGAGAAGGGCAGGTACGACCCCGCCACCGGCGTGCTCGCCTTCGAAATCACGAGCGCCGGCGGCCGCACGCGCTCGTTCGAGGGAACCGTGACGGGCGGCGAGATCTCCGGGACGACGATGACCACGATGGGCGAGGGAACGTTCGAGGGGAAGCGTCGCGCCGGCGGCGCCGACGAGGACTTCGAGATGCCGCCCGACGCGCTGGCGACGCCGCTGGGCGCCTACGGCCTCCCCGCGCCGCCGGCGCCGGAGGACGTCCTCATCACGAACGCGACGATCTGGACCGCGGGCCCCGCGGGCATCATCGAAAACGGCAGCATGCTCGTGACAGGGGGGCGGATCCGGGCGATCGGCGCCCGCGTCGAAGCGCCGGCCGGCGTGCGCGTCATCGACGCCGCCGGGCGTCACGTGAGCCCGGGCCTCATCGACTGTCACAGCCACACCGGCATCTCGGGCGGCGTCAACGAGTTCCCGGAGGCGAACACCGCGGAGGTGCGCATCGGCGACGTCATCGAGCCCGACGACATCAACTGGTACCGGCAGCTCGCCGGCGGCCTCACCGCCGCCAACCAGCTCCACGGCTCGGCGAACCCGATCGGTGGGCAGAACAGCGTCGTGAAGCTGAAGTGGGGCGGCCGCGCCGCCGACATGCCGGTCGCCGACGCCATCCCGGGCATCAAGTTCGCGCTCGGCGAGAACGTCAAGCGCAGCCAGGATCGTTATCCCAACACGCGTATGGGCGTGGAGACGTTCATCCGCGACGCGTTCACCGCCGCGCAGGCGTACCGGGCGGAGTGGGACCGCTATCGCGGACTGTCCGCGTACGAGCGCGGGTCGGCCATCCCGCCGCGTCGCGATCTCGAGATGGACACCCTCGTCGAGATCCTGGACGGGAAGCGTCTCGTCCACTGCCACAGCTACCGGCAGGACGAGATCCTCATGCTCATCCGCGTCGCCGACGACTTCGGCTTCACGATCGGGACCTTCCAGCACGTGCTCGAGGGCTACAAGGTCGCCGACGCGATCGCGCAGCATGGCGCCGGCGGCAGCTCGTTCAGCGACTGGTGGGCGTACAAGGTCGAGGTCATGGATGCGATCCCGCACAACGGCGCGCTCATGACGGACGTCGGCGTCGTCGTCTCGTTCAACTCCGATTCGAGCGAGCTGGCCCGCCGCATGAACGCGGAGGCCGCGAAGGGCGTGCGTTACGGCGGGCTGGCGCCGGCCGAGGCGATCAAACTCGTGACGCTCAACCCGGCGAAGCAGCTTCGGATCGACGACCGCACGGGCTCGCTGGAGGTCGGGAAGGACGCGGACTTCGTGATCTGGTCGGCGAGCCCGCTCAGCACCTACGCCCGCTGCGAGCAGACCTGGATCGAGGGCGCCCGCTACTTCGACCTCGAACGGGACGCCGCGCTGCGCGCGACGGTGCGGGCCGAGCGGCAGCGACTCGTCCAGAAGATCCTCGCGGACGCTCACGGCGCGCCGTCGGCGATGGCCTCGACCGCCGGGGAGAAGACACCCGCCGGGGAGAAGACGCCCGCCCGGCGACCCGCCGACGCGTTCGCCGACCTGAGCCAATCGGCTCAGGCCTGGTTCGCGGAGCGATGGCGGCTCGGCGAGGATCCGATGGAGACGCGGCCGGGGGACTGCGGATGCGGATTGTTCGAAGTGGCCGGGCACCGACACTGAGGAGCACGACGATGCGATTCCGAAGCACCATCACCGGACTGCTCGCGGCGAGTCTGACCGCCGCCGGCTTCGCCCAGTCACGGCAGATCCCCGCGCCGCCGCAGACGGAGCCCGTGGTCATCCACTCCGCCGTCGTCCACACCGTCTCGGACGGAACGATCGACGACGGCTACGTCGTCTTCGAGGACGGCGTGATCACGGAGGTCGGATCCGGCGCGCCTCCCGAGGTGGACGGCGCCACGCGGCTCAACGCCGGCGGCATGCACGTCTACCCGGGGCTCATCGCGTCCGACACCTCCCTCGGTCTCGAGGAGACGGGCGCGGTTGACGTCACGCGTGATCACACGGAGTACGGCAGCGTGCGGCCCGAGGTGCGGGCAGCGGTGGCCATCAACCCCGACAGCGACCATATCCCGGTCACGCGGGCGAACGGCATCCTGACGGCGATGGTGCTGCCGCAGGGCGGTCTCGTGTCCGGCCGCGCTTCGCTCGTGCGTCTCGACGGCTGGACGTGGGAGGATATGACGATCGACGCGGAGGCCGGTCTCGTCGTGAGCTGGCCGACGGTCGAGCCGGTGTCGCGTCCGTGGATGCGGACGAGCATCGCGCAGCAGCAGAAGGAGATCACGGAGAACCTCGACGAGATCGACCGTCTCTTCGACGAGGCCGAGGCGTACGTGGCGGCCCGCGACCACGACCCGACCGTGGCCCCCGACCTCCGGTACGAGGCGATGCGGCCGGGGCTCGCCGGCGGGAAGCCGATCTTCGTCCGCGCCGCGCGGGCGAGCCAGATCGAGTCCGCCGTCGCGTGGGCGCAGCGACGCGGCTACGCGATCGTGATCGTCGGCTCCACGGAGGCCGACCGCGTGCTGCCGCTGCTGACGAAGCACGACGTCCCGGTGATCGTGCCCGGCGTCCACCGCATGCCGTCGGCGCGGCATGGCGACTACGACGAGCCGTTCCGGCTGCCGCTGAAGCTGCACGAGGCCGGGGTGCGGTTCGCCATCGCCGCCGGCTCGGGCGGCGCCGCGCACGAGCGGAACCTGAATCATCAGGCGGCGACGGCCGCGGCGTACGGGCTCCCGAAGGACGCTGCGCTGCGGGCGGTGACGCTCGGCCCGGCGCAGATCTTCGGCGTGGCCGACCGCCTGGGCTCGATCGAGCCCGGCAAGGCCGCGACGCTGATCGTGACGAGCGGCGATCCGCTCGAGATCACGACCGACACGCTCGTCGCGTTCATCGACGGCCGGCGCATCGACCTCGGGAACCGTCAGAAGACGCTCTACGCGAAGTACCGCGAGAAGTACCGGCAACTCGGCCTGGCCGGGAACTGAGCGAAGATGTTCAAGAAGCCTCCGGTCGGCTCGCGCCCCGGCACGCTCGCCGTTCACGCCGACGCGCCGAAGCCGCGTATCCGCGTGTTCAACTACGACGCGAAGGAGCTGTCGGAGGCCGCGGACGTGACGCCGACGGAGTTGCCGGAATACCTCAATGCCCCCGGGATCGCGTGGATCGACGTGCAGGGCCTCGGCGACGCCTCCGTCCTCGAGGACCTCGGCACGCTGTTCTCGATCCACCCGCTGGCGCTCGAGGACGTCGTGAACACGCCGCAGCGTCCGACGACGGACACCTACGAAGAGCACCAGGTGTACATCTCGCGCATGGTGCGGGTGGACGACGAGAAGCGCATCGACATCGACCAGGTGACGATCTTCATCGGGAAGGAGTACCTGCTGACGTTCCAGGAGCGGCAGAGCGGCCTGCTGGACCCGGTGGTTCAGCGGCTGCACGCCAACATCGGACCGATACGGCGCTCCGGCGCCGACTACCTGGGCTACGCGGTCATCGACACGATCGTCGATCACTACTACCCGCTCCTCGACCGGCTCAACGAGGAGATCGAGGAGCTCGAGAGCGAGGTGATGAGGGCCCCGACGGACGACGTCCTCGGCGCCGTCAACCGCGTGAAGCGCGACCTGCTCGAGCTGCGCCGCGGGATCTGGCCGCAGCGAGACGCCGTCAACCAGCTCATCCGCGATCCGTCGGAGTACATCGGCGACGAGGTCCGCGTCTATCTGCGCGACGTGTACGACCACTGCGTGCAGATCGCGGACGTGATCGACACCTACCGCGAGCTCGCCGCCGGTCTCTTCAACACGTACCTCTCGGTCGTGAGCAACCGCATGAACGAGGTCATGAAGGTGCTCACGATCATGGCGAGCATCTTCGTCCCGCTGACCTTCGTCGCGGGCATCTACGGCATGAACTTCGAGGCGATGCCGGAGCTCCACTGGAAGTTCGCGTACCCGGCGATCCTGGGCCTGATGGGGCTCGTGGGCGGCGGGATGCTGTACGCCTTCTGGCGCTCGGGGTGGATCGGCCGCTCCCGGCGGTGATCTGCGGGCGATCTGTGCCGGCGCCGTGCGGTCCTTGACCTCCTGGTGCAGCGAGCGCTCAGCATGCGCGGCGGTGGCGGTGGTGAGGTGGTGGCGGCGGTGGTGACGGTGGCGCGGAGCGCCGTCCGTTGTATGCCGTTGTCAGACGACCTGCCCATGCTCCCGCAGCGGCGGCAGGAGCAGCAGGACGATCTGCACGACGCTGAGGAGCGTCCCGAACGGAAGATACCAGAGGGCGGCCGCAGCGCACGCGAGCATTCCCCACCAGGCCCAGTCAGCCCGAAGCGCGAAAGCCACCATGACGAGAAGCCAGGTCACGCCGATCAATACGTGGATGGACTTCATCAGCGTCGAGCGTGGCTCGATGCCGACCGCTGATACCACACTGGCCCACGGCCCAAGTTGACCGGCGAATCGACCAGTCGTGGGCGTGACATAGTCACCGACGATCAGCGCACGCCCGCCGTCGAACGCGAGCCAGCCGCCCTCGATGAAGGCGAGCAGCAGTACGATCCAGCCAAGCAGGTGCATTCGTGGCATGCCTATCGGGCTAGGCGCTCTCGCGCATTTCGTCAGTCGTGTCGGAGTCGTCTTGTCATCCGGCTCTCGCGATGATCAGATGACTATACGGATGCGATCTTCGCGTTTCACGACCGTGATGGCGTGCGCCGCGCACGTGGAGCTGACAGGTGGGCTCCGCACTCTGAGCAGACTGCACTTGCTCCGGCGGGGTACGCACACGAGGGGCAAAGCCTTCGACGGACCCGGAACCACCGGCGTGCGAGGCGTGGCGCAGCGATGACTGCTGCAAGAAGCAGACCCCAGAAAACGGAATCGGCGAGGAGCGTGCCCCACAAGGGTCGCCAGGGCAGGACCCGGTACTGTCGGGGAGAGCTGCCGCGCAATCGCAGAGCCTGGTGAGTCTCGATGAACGGTCGATGGGGGAATGAGAGCGAGTGCCCTTCCAGGCAGCGCCACGGCCAACCGACTGTGTAGACGGTCTGCGAGTGCGGTGAGGAAGACTGGGCGATTCGCGACTGTGGGTTGAGGAGATTGTGCTCCTCGATGAGGCCGGACCACGAACTGGTGTAGATCATCGTTCGCACGGCATCGGCGCGGCGGCTCTTGATGACGGCACGCGGCCAACCCTCCGGTACGGGTAACGGCCAGGCGCGGGCTGAGTCGTTTGGCTCGACATACGGCAGAGGTGGTGCCCACAGGCACCACGACCACGGCACGGCTACCGCGATGGCGCCGCCTGCGAGCAGTAATGCTACGACTTTCCAGATACGGTCCATTCTGCAGGCAGCCAACGCTCGGGCGATCAGCGGCGGCCGAAGACGCTCCTCCTCCGCTGGATCGGCATGTTAGGCGGCTTCAGGAAGCATCGGGCGGGCACCTCACGCACACGGAGTTCCTCGAGCTCATCCTGCAGGACGAGCTTGCCGTGCGCGGTCAGCGGCTGCGCCAGCGCCGGGTGAAGGCGGCATCGTTCCGCGAGATGCGGTCGCTCGACTCGCCACCCCTGCCCGCCCCCGGCGACCCCGCCGATCATGGGGGGGGTCACGCTTGTTTTGGGACTAGCGGCACGGCGCCCACGTTGGCGGTTGAGGGGCCCGCCGGCGGCGAGGTTGAGTTTCTTTTCACGTCGAACTGTGACATCCGGCCCTCGATCACGGAATTGAGGATGTCAAGAAAGGCGCGTGACTCTTCGCGGTCGACGCACGCTCATGTCTGTGTGACCCGTTGACGCCGGCTCCTGCCGGAGCCGCTGGAAAGTGAGACCCGAAATGCTCAAGGGAATCGTCGTGCTTCTTCTGCTCTCAGCAGCCGAGGGAAGCCAGCCAACAGGCCTTGACCCGGCCGGTCAGACCGCGTCCGCACAAGACTGGACGAAGCGGGTGCCACCAGGCGATTGGTGCGGCACGACGCAGCACTACATGGCTCAGCTCGAGGCCGGCGGCGAGGATCCGACGGACACGGGCTGTCCCCCGAATGGTCCATGCGACGACCCGTGGGTGCGATCCGCCTACATGCAGGACCAGCCACTGCGCACCATCCGCCTCATCATTCATGTTTTCAGCCTGAACAGCGGTCAGAACCCCGCCGCGACGCAGGCGGACGTGGACACGGCCGTGGATCGGCTCAACGCCGACTGCGAGCCACACGCGGTCCAGTTCATCTACGAGACGGACTTCATCCGCGACACGAGGTACCGCTTTCTCGACGTTGCTTCCGAGACCGGCATGATGAGACACAGGTACGCCGACTCTCCAGCGACCAAGCTCAACGTCTATGTCGTCGATACCGGCACCGGCGTGTCGTTCGGCACCTTCCCGTGGAGCGTGTACGCGCTCGATAGGCAGGGCGGCATCGTCATGCACGAGAGATGGTTCCGCGCGGACTCGCCGCTGCCGTACGTCCTCACGCACGAAGTCGGGCACTGCCTTGGTCTGTGGCACACGTTCCACGGCGTGGACGAAGTCGATCAATGTGGCCCCTGCTAC
>CAZXBB010000350.1:0-16439 GCA_964638815.1 uncultured Isosphaeraceae bacterium | reverse complement strand
TGTTCGCCGTCACCGTGACGACGCGCTGCTGGTCCGACCGCTCGATGAGGGTCGGCCCGCGTCCCGACTCGGTCGTGACGAGATTGCGCAGCGGCACGTCCTCGCCCGACTCCGCCCGCACCGTGAGGTCCAATACCTCGTCGATCGACAGGCGGTACGCGTCCTTGAACTGCACGAGGATGCGGTACGAGTTGCCGCGCGTGCGGTATTCGCCGGCGCGGCTGCCGGCGACGGCCGTCTCGATCGCCTCGACGATGTCGCGTACGGAGACGCCGACGTCGGCCGCCTTCGCGCGGTCGATCCGCATCTGCTGCTGCGGCGTGCCCGTGTCGCGGCTCGTATCGACGTCGGTGATGCCCGGCACGTCGCGCAGCGCCGCCATCGCGCGGTCGGAGAGCACGGCGAGCGTGTCGAGGTCGAAGCCGCGCACCTCGACCTCGAGCCCCTCGTCGCTGCCGAGGATGCGCTCGAGCAGGAATTGCCCCTGGGGGGCGCGGGTCCGAATCGTCATGCCCGCCACCTTGCCCTCGAGCGCGGCCCGCAGATCGTCGGCGATCTCGACGTTCGATCGCTCCCGCTCCTTCGACGGCACGAGCGAGATGCGCAGCTCGCCCGTCGTCCCCTCGCCGGGGTTGCGGCCGCTCGCGCCGACGCTCGTGACCGATGCGATCATCTCGGGCGTGCGCTCGAAGACGATGTCCTCGATGATCTTCGTCTGCCGGTCAACGAGATCGAGTCGTGTGCCGATCTCCATCTCCGCTTCGACGCGCACCTCGCCCTCGTCACTCGGGGGGAGGAACTCCGTGCCGATGAGCGGCACGAGCAGCAGGCTCGCCGCCAGGGCGGCGGCCGCCGCCGCAATGGTGAGCAGCCGGCGGCGCAGGGCGAAACGCAGCAGGTCGCGGTAGGCGTCGTCGAGCGCGGCGAACAGGCCCCCCGCGGTCCGGGCAAGACCCGCGAACGCCCCCCCGCCGTTCACCGGCGGCGGCAGCTTCGACGCCAGCATCGGCACTACGCTGAGCGACACGGCGAGCGAGCACACGAGCGAGAACCCGATCACGTAGGCGAGTTCCTTGAAGAGCACGCCGCTGACGCCCTCGACGAAGAGCAGCGGGAGGAAGATGACGAGCGTGGTGATCGTGCTCGCGACGATCGCGGGGCCGACCTCGACCGCGCCGGCGACCGCCGCCTCCGCCCCGGCCTCCCCCTCCTCCGTTCGGCGGCGGAAGATGTTCTCGAGCACGACGATGGACGAGTCCACCATCATGCCGACGCCGAGCGCGAGCCCGCCGAGCGTCATGAGGTTGAGCGTGAAGCCGTTGAAGTAGATGAGTGCGAAGGTCGCGACGATCGAGATCGGGATCGCCAGCGAAATCACGATCGTGCTGCGCAGGTTGCGCAGGAAGAACACGAGCACCAGCACCGCGAGTGCGCCACCGTAGAGCACCGAGTTCGCGACGTTCTGGATGGAGCGCTCGATGAAGTTGCCCTGGTTGATGACCGGGAAGACGTCGATCTGCGGCAGGTCGCGGTTGACGCGGTCGATTTCGGCGAGGATCGCCCGCGAGACCTCGACCGTGTTCGCGTCGGCCTGCTTGCGGATCGCCATGCGGAGGCCGAGCGCGCGGTTCACGCGTACGATGCGGCGCAGTCGCTCGTATGTGTCGCGGATCTCCGCGATCTGCCCGAGCGTGACCGGCGCACCTCCGCGCATGGCGATGACGGTGTCGCGGATCTCGTCCACGCCGCGGAATTCCGCCGGAGCGCGGAGCGTCACCTCGTACTTCCCCTGCTCGATCTCGCCCGCGGGCAAGTCGAGGTTCGCGTCGCGGATGGCATCGAGCACCTGGTTCAGCGGCAGCCCGAGGGCGCGCACGCGTTCCGGGTCGAGCTCCACGCGGATCTCGCGCTGGTAGCCGCCCCACATGTCGACCTGGGCGACACCGGGCAGCCGTGCGAAGCGGTCGCGCACCTGCTCTTCGATGAGGGTCGTCAACTCGATCGGATCGAGCCGGCTCGCGATGCCGAGCAGGACGACCGGGAAGCTGTTGACGTCGAACTTGCGGATCTGCGGGCGCTCGACCTCGTCGGGCAGCTCGTCGAGCTCGTCCTCGAGCTTCGCCCGCAGGTCGGTCGCGGCGTCGTCCACGTCCACACCCCACGCGAAGCGGACGCGGATGCGGCTGCTCCCCTCCGACGACGTTGACGTCATCTCCTCGACCCCGGGCACGGTCGCGATGATCTCCTCGGCGATCTGCGTGACGAGCCGCTCCATCACCTCGGGGCTCGCGCCTTCGTACTCCGTCTGCACGGTGAGCGTCGGCATCTCGACCGCCGGAAGGAGATCGATGCGCAGCTCGCGCAGGGCCATGACGCCGAGGACGATCACGATCAACGTGACCATCGTGGTGAAGACGGGGCGTTGGACGCTGGCGCGGGGGAGGTTCATGGCGGCGGTTGGAGGGACTCTGTCGCCCCCCACGCGTACTCTCGTTCTGCGAATCAACGCGGCGGGCGGCGCTCTGCCGGACGGGAGGCAGGATCAGCATGGTACACGGAACGCCGGGGGGCTCACTTCATCACGCGTGGCTGCGCATGTGCAGCGACGTCGCGCGCCGGCGGATGCCGCAGGGGCCGAGGAACCCGATCGGGCGGACGAACTCACTCGCACGTCCGTCGAGCCGGACATGGCAAGGACGAGCGTCGAGCGGTCGCGCCTGCCGCTCGCGGGCAGCGCCCTCGACACCTCGGCGATGTCGTCGACGACGGGCAGCGGCGAGGGATCACGCTCGTACGATAGCGTCGTCGGGAGCCGTGGATGTGCCGCCTCACGACGCGCCCGACGCCGCCTCCGGAATCGTGATCGCCGACCCGTCGCCGAGCAGTTGCTGCCCGAGCGTCACGACACGCCCCCCGACGTCGTCCCCCGTCACCTCGACGCGGTCGCCCTCGCGGATGCCGGTTTCGACCTTCGCCAGACGCACGCTCGCGTCGTCGTCGCTCACGACGAAGACGACCGTGCCGCCGTCGCGATCGACGAGCGCGGCGGCGGGTACGATCGTCGCGTCCTCGCGGCGCCCGAGCACCGCCTCGACGCGCACGAACATGCCGGGCTTGAGCGCGCCGTCCTCGTTCGGCACGTCCACTTCGACGCGGGCCTGCCGCGAGCCCTCGCGAAAGGCCGGCGCGACGCGGCCGATGCGGGCCGACCACGTGCGATCCGCGTACGCGTCCGTGCGAAGCGTCACCGGCTGACCGGGCGACAGCTCGGCGTAGTCGCGCTCGGTGACGTGGATGACGGCACGGATCGGGTTCAGCTTGATGATCGACAGCAGCGGCGTGTTCGCGGCGACGGTCTCGCCCTCCTCGGCGAAGCGCTCGGCGACCACGCGCTCCTCGTCGTCGCCCGACCACGTCGCCTCGATGCGCGTGTAGCCGCGCCGTATGCGCGCGGTCTGGAGCGCCGACTCCGCCCGCGTCGCCCGCGCCTTCGCCACCTCGACGGCGGCGCCCTTCGCGAGGTCGTCGGCCATCACCACGTCGAGCTGCGACTCCGACGCGACACCGCGATCCTGGAGCGTCTTCATGCGCTCGAGCTCGCGCGCCGCGATCTTCGCCGCGCTCTCCGCCTCGGCGACGTTCGCGCGAGCGACGGCCAGCTCCGCCTCGGCCTGCATGACCTCCTGGTCGTATTCGTCCCGATCGAGCTCCGCCACGACCTGGTTGCGCTTCACGACGTCGGCCAGCTCGACCGGCAGACGCACGATGCGGCCGGCGATCTTCGGGGCCACCGTGACCCGGGCCGCCGCCTCCAGCGTGCCGCTGAACGTCCGGCGGTTCTCGATCGGACCGTGCGTGACGTCGGCGACCTCGACGGGGACCGGGCCGGTCTCGCGGCCCTTCGTCGCCCCGGCCTCGGCGGCGGGCAGGCGGCGGACCACCTGGACGCCGACCAGGAGGACGATCGCGACGGCAACAATTCCGAGGATCCAGCGGCTCGCGGTGCGCATGTGGACCGCATGGTACGTCGCCACTCGCGGTCGGGCGCGGAACAGGGTCGCGCACAGGGTCGCGGACACGGGTCGCCGACACGGGTCGCCGACACGGGTCGCCCACACGGACACGCACACCGGCGCGGTCGAGGGTGCCCCATGGTCGAAGCGAAGAAGAGCGAGCCGGCTACGCCCACACGTCGAGCAGCGTCCCGAGGTTCGTAACGCGGAACTGGTTCACGACATCGGGCGCGGGAGCGGACGCCGCAGCCTCGACGCCGCGCGGCGCCACGAACCCGACCGGATCCGCCGCGTAGCTCTTCCGCGTGGCAGGCGGCGTGACGGCCCGCGGACACGTAGACGCATCGAACGAGTCCATGTCGCGCGACGGAGGCGAGGAAGCGGCCACGGCGCGCCGCAGACGCCCGAGCTCGCCCCGCAGTCGGAGCACTTCGCGCCGCAGGTCGGCCGCGGTCAGACGCTCCTGCCGCACTTCGGCCCGCACGTCGTCGGCGACCACGGGATCGCGCTGGGCGCGCCGCGACGGGCACGACGCGGCAACGCGGAGCAGACGCCCGACGGGGTCGATCACGTGCGGGTTGAAGCGGCCGGAGACGTGCACCTCGAGAGAAGGTGCACGCGTCGTGCCGGTCGCGGGCGGGGCGGCCCGGTTCCGATAAGAACGGCTTGCGCGTGCCGTCGCGCGGGAGACGCGGCGGTTCGCTCGCCCCCCGCCGCCGCCGGTTGCGCGGGATGTTCACGCGAGGCATCGTGGGATGGTGCGTGCGCGCGACACGTCGACCGTTCCCGCGGACGCGCACCCGCTGGCGGCGACGACGGCACGGCAATGGGACGACGACGGAGCCGGGCACAAGAAAAGCAGCCGGACGGCCCATGCCGCCCGGCTGCGAAGAAGCACGGCTTCAACGGGACAGGTCTACGCCTCCCAGTTGACGAGCACCAGCAGAAGGTCCGCCATGCCCACCTCGTCGCTGCCGTCGAGGTCGGCCGGACACGCGTGCGGCGGGTCAGGGCACGCGCCCCACTCCGCCAGCACGATGAGGAGATCCTCGAAGTTCACGGTGCCGTCACCGTTGACGTCGCCGGGTCCGCCCGGACACGCGGCCCCGGCGCAGGTCGTCAGGTCGCCCTGGTACGCGCCGGTCGCCACGCCGCACGAGCCCTCGGGCAGCTCGTAGCAGTCGCCTTCGGGCAGACAGCAGGCGCCGCGCACCGGACCCGTGCACGCGACGTCCTCGCACGTCGTGCCGTCACCCTGGTAGCTGCCGCCATGCGCGGCGCAGACCTCTTCGGGCACGACGTGACACGCACCGGACTCGAGACAGCACGCGCCGCGCGCCATCGCGTTGCAATCGACGTCTTCGCAGCGGACGTGGTCGCCGCGGTAGTCGCCGCCTTCGGCGTGGCAGGCGTTCTCGGGCAGCTCCATGCAGCGACCGTCGGCGAAGCAGCACGCGCCGCGCGCCGGGCCCGGGCACTCCGCCTCGTCGCAGGTCACGCCGTCGCCCTGGTACACGCCGCCCTCGGCCGCGCAGTGTTCCTCTCGCAGCACGTGACACGCGCCGTTCGGAAAGCAGCATGCCCCGAAATCCGGCACGGGGCACTCGATATCCTCGCACCGGGTGCCGTCACCCTGGTAGCGACCGCCCTCGTGGTCGCACACCTCCGGCCGCAGCACCGAGCAGTGTCCGTCGAGGAAGCAGCACGCGCCGCGCGCCGGGCCCTCGCACTCGACGTCGTTGCACGTCGTGTCGGGCCCGCGGAACACACCGCCCTCGTGCAGGCAGAGCACGCGCGGCAGCACGTGACAGGCACCGTTCTCGAAGCAGCACGCGCCGATCTCGACGCCGGGGCACTCGATGTCCTCGCACCGGACGCCGTCGCCCTGGTAATGACCGCCCTCGTGCTCGCACACTTGCGGCCGGAGAACGAGACACCGTCCGTCCATGAAGCAGCACGCGCCGCGCACCGGGTGCGGGCACTCGACGTCTTCGCACGTGGTGTCGTCGCCGCGGTAGTGACCGCCGACGTGCTCGCAACGCGGGCCGGGCAGGATCGCGCACTCGCCGTTCGGGAAGCAGCACGCCCCTCGCCGGGGGCCGGGGCAGTGCGTGTCCTCGCAGCGCGTGTCCTCGCCCTGGAACTCGCCGCCCAGCTCGTGACAGACGATGCGCGGCAGGACCGCGCACGCGTTCGGGAGGCAGCACGCGCCGATCACCGGCGTCGGGCAGTCCACGTCCTCGCACGGCACGCCGTCGCCCTGGTAGCGACCGCGCTCCGCCGCGCACACGTCCGGGGGCAGCACGTGGCAGCGACCGTCGAGGAAGCAGCACGCGCCGCGCGGCGGGCCGGGGCAGTCCGCGTCGCGGCAGGGAATGCCGTCACCGCGGTACGCGCCGCCCTCCGCCTCGCATACGGCCTCCGGAATCACGACGCACGCGCCGCTCGGGAAGCAGCACGCGCCCACGGCGGGGCGGGGGCAGTCCACGTCCTCGCAGCGGTGGCCGTCGCCGCGGTAGTGGCCGCCTTCGTCGTGACAGCGCATCTCGGTAAGGATGCGGCACGCGCCGTCCGGGAGGCAGCACGCGCCCACGGGCGGGCCGAAGCATTCGGCGTCCTCGCAGCGGGAGCCGTCGCCGGAGTACTCGCCGCCCTCGTTCGCGCAGACCTCCTCGGGCACGACGAAGCACTGGCCGTTCTCGAGACAGCACGCTCCGCGTCGCGGCATCGGGCACTCGACATCGTCACAGGGGACGCCGTCGCCGCGGTACTGGCCGCCCTCGTCCCCGCACAGGTCCTCCGGAAGGACGTGACAGCTCCCCCCCGGGAAGCAGCACGCGCCGCGCGGGTCGCCGGGGCACTTGACGTTGTCGCAGCTCGTACCGTTGCCGCGGTAGTCGCCGCCCTCGGCCAGGCAGACCTCGCGCGGCAGCACGTGACACGCGCCGCTCGGGAAGCAGCACGCGCCGCGCTCGATGCCGGGGCAGTCGACGTTCTCGCAGTGGGTGTCATCACCGCGGTATTCGCCCCCCTCCGCCTCGCAGAGCGCGGGCGGCAGCACGTGGCACGCACCGTTGGGGAAGCAGCACGCGCCGCGGACCGGCGCGCAGTCGGTGTTCTCGCAACCGGTTCCGTCTCCGCGGTAGTGTCCACCCCCGGCGATGCAGTGGTCCTCCGTCGTCACGACGCACTGGCCGTCCCGGAGGCAGCAGGCACCCTCGCCGCCCGGCGCCGCCGCGGCCGTCGCGGCCGTCGCGGCCGCTGCAACGAGCGCGAAAGCCGCGAGGACGCCGCCGAGACAGGTGCAGATCAGCTTCTTCGTTCTCATCGGTGTCTCCTTGTTACGCCGGTCCGGGGAGACCCGGGCCCGGCCCGGACGTCCCGGCGTCGGGGGATGGGACGGTCGCGGCCTGGGCGCAGATTGTCCGTCGCGGCCGCCCGATCGGGTTCGCAGTCCTCAGTCGAACGCGCACCTCCTGATCCCATGATCCTCCCCCGCCGGCCGGACCACAAGGTTCATCGCATCGATATTTTCCGGCGCCGCCCCCAGGCCGGGCATGGACGGTCGCGTGCTCTCGAGGCGCGCCGGCGGCGGATCGATCAGGCGCCGACGGGGGCCCGCGCGGTCACCATCTCGCCCAGACGCTCGAGACCCCACTTCACCGTCTCCATCGGCGGGCCGAACGAGAACCGCACCCATCCGTCGAAGGGCGACGGCGCGGGGCGCCGGCGGTGCGGGTTCACGTCGAAGTACGCGCCCGGCACAGTGAGCACCTTCTGCTCGAAGCCGGCGCGCATGAAGCCGAGACCCTCGTTGAGCGGCGCCGGCAGGTTCTCGATGCAGCCCCAGGCGTAGAAGGTGCTCTCGGGGGCGTTCACGAACGTCACGCCCATCGCGGTGAGCTTCGCGACCATCACGTCGCGCTTCGCGCGGAAGGCCTTCCGGACGGCGTTCGTCTCGCGGTCGGCGCGTGACGGCTCGAGGACCTCGATGGCCGCACGCTGGATCGGGCGCGACGGCCCGCCGTCGAGGAAGCTGCCCGACGCGGTGAGCGTGCGGATCATGTCCTTCGGCGCGACCACCCAGCCGCACCGCCAGCCCGGGTAGCGAAAGCACTTCGTCAGACCGTCGAAGATGATCACGGGGTCGCGGTTCACGTCCTCGACGTACGCGGCCGAGCTGACCGGGCCGTCGTCGAAGCCGTCCTTGTAGACGTAGTGCGAGTAGTACTCGTCCATCAGCATCGCGCAGCCTCGCCGCCGGCCGATATCCATCCACGCGCCGAGCTCGTCGCCGCACACGAGCGTGCCCGTCGGGTTGCACGGATTGCTGATGACGAGCGCGCCGAGACGATCCTTGCCGACGCGGGCGTCGAGATCCTTCGGGTCGATGCGGAAGCCTTCCGAGGCCCGCAGCTCGATGTGCACCGGGTTGACGCGGTGGAACGTCGTGAGCAGGTCCTCGTACGCGGTGTAGTCCGGCGTGAAGTAGCCGAGCCGCATCTCGTCGAGCGCGGCCCCGGCCCGCGAGAGCGTGAGCCGCCCGCCGCCGCCGATGGCGACGTTCTCCGCCGTGTACTGCGAGGCGTGCCCTCTTCGGAAGAGCCGGTTGTAGTGCGCGGCCACGGCCTCGCGCAGCTCCGGCAGACCCTCGACCGGGCCGTATGCGTTGTCGGTGACGTCGATGTCGATGCGATCGATCCGCGGCGGCGCGCCCTCGAGCGCGCCGACCTCGGGCTGGCCCTGGCCGAGGTTCGCCCAGGATGGTCCATGGTCGAATCCAAGCTTCGCGGCTTCCTCGTTGACGCGGATGACGCCCATGAAGGGCATCGATCGGAACGGGGCGACGGCGGGATCGGTCATGGGTCTCCTCGCGTTGCGGATGGGGCGGGCGCGCGGCCGGCGGTGCGTACCTTAGCCGGGAACGCCGTTGAGTTCGCGCGGAGGCGTCCGGCGTTTCCGGTTTCGCGATTCCCTCGGCGAAACCCGCCGCTCACGTGTTCCCGATTCCCGGTTCCCGGTTTCCCGTCCACGTCGCTCGCACCACAGACCGGAAACGCGCCATCGGGAACCCGGCCGCCACACGCCGGGCCCCGATACGATGGCCGCATGACCGGCCCCGACGAGTTCCCCGAAGCCCAGCGCGCGTACGCGTCGGGACAGCTCGCGCCGGCGCACGCGATCTGTCTGCGGCTCCTCGAACGCAACAGGAAGGACACGCGGGCCCTGCGTCTGCTCGCGGCGATCGAGAACGACCGCGGGCTGCACGACGACGCGTTGAAGTACCTCAAACGCGCGGCGAAGCTCCAGCCGAACGAGCCGGCTTTCGTCTACCAGATCGGCCGCACGCTGGCGGCGCAGGGGCGCACGGAAGAGGCGATCGCGAAGTTCGACGAGGCGCTCAGGGCGACGAAGGGCGACGCGCGGATCGTCCAGTCGAAGGCCGTCGCGCTCGAGCGCGTCGGCGACCACGCGAGCGCCCGGCGGCTGCTCGAGCCCTTCGTCCGTCGCGGCGGGGAGTCCGCGATCGTCGCGGGCACCTGGGCCCGGGCGCTCATCCAGGACCGCCGCCACGCCGACGCCGCCGCGTACCTCGAGGCAAGGCTGGCCGCGAACGACTTCGCGCCGCCGGAGCGCAAGCTCCTGCTGTTTACGCTCGCCAAGGCGTGCGACGGGGCGGGCGACTGCGACCGCGCGTTCGCCGCCTGCCGGGAGGCGAACGGGATCGATCCGGCGTTCTTCGACATCGACCGGTACCGCGCGATGGTGGACGCGATCATCGCGATGAGCGCCCCGGAGACGATCGCGACCCTGGCGAAGGCCTCGAACCGGTCGGACGTGCCCGTCTTCGTCACCGGCATGCCGCGCTCGGGTACGACGCTGGTCGAGCAGATCCTCGACTCGCACCCCGCGGGCCACGGCGCGGGCGAGCTCGTGGACGTCACGCGCGCCGCGGACACCCTGCCCGGGCAGCTCGGCTCGTCGCGGCCGTTCCCCGAGTGGATCGCCGACCTCACGCCCGACGCCGCCGATCGCGTCGCCGACGCGTACCTGAGTCGCCTCCGGTCCGCGCGCCGCGAGGCGAAGCGCGTGGTGAACAAGTCGCTCGACAGCCTCGTCCAGCTCGGGCTCATCGCGCAGCTCTGGCCCGCCGCCCGCGTGGTGCTCTGCCGGCGCGATCCGCGCGACACGTGCCTCTCGTGCTACATGAACCCGATCCTGACGGACCGGCACGCGTACATCGGCGACCTGCGCAGCCTCGGGCTCGTCTGCCGCGAGAACGCGCGGCTTGCCGCGCACTGGAAGGACGCGCTGCCGCTCCCCGTGACCGAGGTCATCTACGAGGAGATGATCGGCGACCAGGAGCACGTGACGCGCGGGCTGATTGACTTCGCCGGCCTCGAGTGGGACGACGCGTGCCTGAGCTTCCACGAGTCCGAGCGCACGGTGATGACGCTCAGCTACGACCAGGTCACGCGGCCGATCTACCGCGACTCGGTGGCGCGCTGGAAGCGGTACGAGAAGCACCTCGGGCCTTTGCTCGAGGCGCTCGAGGTACGTTGAAGCACCGCAACGGGCTGCTGGTCCCCGGCGGATCCGGGGTTCATTCGCCGAGCGTCCTGAAGCGCCCTTCCGGCTTCGCGACGTCCGCCCAGATCGCCGCGAGGATCGCGCCCGCGTCGTCGCCGCGTCGCGGAAACGCGTCCCAGGCCGCCGGCTCGCCCGCATCGTCGATCGCGATGCCCCACAGCGCGCGGAAGCCGTTCCCGTCGGCGGTGAGCCGCATGTCGCCAAGCACGAGCCGGTCGTCTCCCGTGTACGCCGGATCGACGCGCGCGACGAACGAGTCTGCGAACGCCTCGAGCCCACGGAACACCGCGCGGGCGCGGGCGCCGGCGTGCGCCGGCAGGTCGGCCTCCGTGAAGTGCGGCACGGACGTGCCGGCGCGCACGCCGGCGGGTCCGAACGGCGTCACGCGCACGAGGTCGGCCCAGAGCCGCCCCTCGGCCTCGTAGACCGAGCGGAAGACGATCTCGTTGCCGAGCGCGGGCGTGACGCGCCCGTGGACGATGGCGTGTCCCCGCGCGGCGGCCAGTGCGCGCTGCGCGTCCAGAGCGCGGTCGTGCTGGAGGAACCCGAGCGCGATCCACGCAAGCGCGAAGAACATCGCCAGACGCGTCGGACGCACGCGGTCTCGGAAGAGGGCGACGACGAGGCCCGCCAGCAGCACCGCCGTGAAGACGGGATCGATGATGCTCATGGAGTCCCAGGCCGTGCGGTGCGCGACGAAGGGCCACAGGAGGTGGGTGCCGTAGCTCGTGAGGTTGTCGAGGAGCCCGTGCGTCGCGGCCCCGATCGTCGCGGCGGCGAGGACCGTGCGCCACTGCTCGCGTCCCCGCGCGAAGGCGAGGAACGGCACGGCCGCGAGGAGGCCGATCACCGGGATCGCGACGAGCGCGTGCGTGAAGTGCCGGTGGTACTCCCACGGCAGCGCGGGATCGGCGAGCGGCTTCAGCAGGAAGTCGAAGTCCGGCAACGCCCCGCCGGCCGCGCCGGCCAGGAGCGCGAGCCGGCCCAGGCCGCCGTCCCGGCACGAGCGTCCGACGACGGCGTGCGCCGCGACGGCGCCGAGGAGATTCTGGGTGACGAAATCCACGGGTTCAAGCGTAGCGCGGGGGGCGCTGGGGGGGGCGCGGGGAGGGCGAGGGGAGGGCGCGGGGGGCGCGGGTGCGCGGGGGAAGCGCGGAGCGCGCGATGTCGCCGCACGGCAACGCCGGCATCCTCGTCATGCCCTGCCTCGGGGCCGGCCGGCCTACCGCGACCGCCGGCTCCGGCTCTTCGGGCGCGCACGGCCGTTGACGGGCAGCGGCACGATGCGGACGTCCCGCACCGGCGCGAGCCGGGTCGTGCCGTCCGGGGCGACGTCCTCGCGCAGGGCGAGCTCGCACACGTACACCCGACCCTCGAGACCGCCGGGCAGCGGCTCGTGGTCCTTCCAGAACGCGTCCGGATCGCTGCGGATGATGTCGCCCAGCGCGCGGGTCGCGCGACCGGAGTAGCCGAACACCGCGATCTCGGTCTGACCCGTTCCGGGGTCCCGCCGCACCATCACGATGCCGGCGTCCTCGCCGGTGGGCCGGACGGGAGAGCACGCCCAACGATCCTTCGTGACGCGGTAGTGGATGCCCGGCTCCGGGCTGCCGGCGCCCGCGGGCGGCGCCGCGCCGCCGAAGCAGCTTGCGATGCCGTCGTCCGAAGGCCGGTAGAGGTAGAGCGGCGCTTCGAGCCCGGCCTCGAACGGCGTGCAGTCGAAGAAGTCCGCGACGAACAGCTCGACGAGGTGGTTCGCTCGCTGCGAACCGATGAGGATGTTCGTGCGCGGGTGACGGACGTCGCGCATCTCGGCAAAGCGGTGCTCCGCGACGGTCGTGTCGTCGCACGCCTCGACGTCCGTGGCGCCGAACGCCGCAAAGTGCGAAGGCACGTACGAGTTGCGGAACTCGACGTTCGTCGGGAACGGGATGTCGCCGGGGTCGGGTCTCGCGTCGCCCGCGGCGGCGGCGCGCGACGCGGAGCCGGAGAGCAACTCGGTGAACACGGCGGCCACCTCGGCGTCGGCGCGCGACACCCATCGCGTCGGCGTGTCGCGCTGCCGGTACTCGCCGAGATAGAAGCGCACGAGCCGGGGCTCCGCGAGCGCGCTCAGCAGGTGCGACGGCCGGTACCCGAAGAGCGCGCCCGGGAGGTCCTCGTCAACGTGGTGCCGGCGCAGCCAGTCGCACACCCGCTCGATGTGATCGATGCTGATGATCCGCCGCTTGTTCTCGTAGAGTGCCTCGACGAGACGACGCGAGAGCCCCGCCTCCCGCGCGATCCGCGAGATCTTGCCGAACGCGTCGAGCCCGTGACGCTCGCAGATCCGCTTCAGTCGAATCTCCACCCGCATGGTTTTTGCCTCTGTGGAAGAAAGTTCGCAGTTGTACCTTGGCGCTGCCAGATCGCCAAGCATAAATCCCATTTGCGCGGGCAAGTGCCCCGACCCGACGGCCGAACGCCCACGAATCCTGAACCCGGTGCACGCCAACTCCCGGGCCGGTTGGCGCGGCGTCCGTCGATCCTAAATCACGGCCAACTTTGCGCTTGAGGATCAGCGAGCGTCGGGGAGAATGTGGCGAAACCCAGCCGGGAGCCGGCCGGAACGGGTTCGCCAGGCCCTGCCGGGGACCTGCCGGGGGATGGATCGCGGGAACGTTCTCGTACGATAGTTGGCGCGCACAGTGATCACATGATTTGTGGATAAGTTGTCTCGGCCTCTCTCTGCTCCGGTCCTCGCCGGGGCATCGAAACCCCTTCAACCAGTCAGGAGAAGCACGCAATGGTCGCAACAAAGGAAAGAACCGCACCGATCCGCACGCCGTCCGATCCTGTCCTGGCGGGCCGTCTCGCCGCCCCGAACGATGTCCCCGCTTCGCCCGGCTTCGGCCGTCTCGCCGGACTGGCGGACGTCGCGATGAAGAGCCGTCTGTCGGATGACCCCGAGGCGTTCATCGTCGCCGCGGGCCAGCAGCCCGGCGAGTAGCGCCGGCGGCGTCCGCAAGAAAGGAAAGGAATGCCTGTTCCCGCTGCGCGGGCCGATCGGTGGGGCGGCTCGCGCGGCGGGTTTCTGTTTGGGAGAGCGCCCGGGGCGGCAGCAGGGGCGGGAGTGGGGGCGGGCAGGAGGACGACGCGTGCGACGACTGATGGGCATGGAGATTGAGCTCGGCATCATGCGACGGAGCGACGCGGCCGCGGTGCGGACGAGCGCGATGGCCACGACGCTCGTCCGGCGGGCGAGTCGGCATCGCCCGTTCCTGCCCCACGGGAGCAACGGGATCTTCTTCGACACGGGCGACCGGTTCTACGTGGACCAGGGATCGCACCCGGAGTGGAGCACGCCAGAATGCTCCGACATGGCGGACGTGGTGCACTCCGTTCGCGCGGCCGAGCGCCGGCTCGAGGCGGTGCTGCGCGAGATGCCCGGGGTGATGCTGCTGCGCTCCAACATCGACTACGCGAGCCGCGCGACCTGGGGGTGTCACGAGTCGCACCTGCATCGGCTCGCCCCCGATCTCCTCGCCCCGGTGCTCCTCCCCCACCTCGTCTCCCGCATCGTCTACGCCGGCGCGGGAGGCCTGAACCCGTACGACGCCGGCGTCGCGCCGTGCCTCTCGCCGCGCGCGATGAACTTCTGGCGCCGGTCGTCGGCCTCGTACGCGTCGATCAACGACACGCGCGACGAGCCGCTCGCGGGTCTCGGGTACCGCCGCTGCCACATCGTGCTCGGCGACACGCTCTGCGCGGACCTGCCGCTCTGGCTGCGTCTCGGGACGACGTCCCTGGTCGTCGCCATGGCGGACGCGGGCGCGCTCACCGCGGCGGACGTCCCCGCGCTCGAGAATCCCGTCGCGGCGCTCCGCGCGTTCTGCATCGATACCACGCTCGCTGCGGCGGCGCCGACGGTTTCCGCCGGCCCGATCACGGCGATCGGGATCCAGCGCCGGTACCTTCGCGCGGCAGCCGCATTCGCGGGCGAAGCGGCGGCGCCGGCGTGGGCCGAGGAAGTGTGCGACGCGTGGGACGCGATGCTCGACCGCCTCGAACACGGTCCCGACGCCGTCGCCACGACCTGCGATTGGGCGATCAAACGCGCGATCTTCCTCGACCAGGCTGTGCGGGCCGGGTTCGACGCCGACCGGCTGACCGGGGCCGCCCGCGTCCTCGCCCGGCTCCAGGCGGAGACGCCCGCCCAGGCGACCATTCCGCGGCCCCGGCCGCCCGCGCCGCCGTGGTCCGTCGAGAGGTCGATCGACTCCCTCGCGCCGGCGGCCCTGCGGCACGGGGTCGATCTCGACGAGGTTGACGCGTTCCTCCGCCTGCGTCAGCGACTCTGCGAGATCGACGTGCGCTACGGGCTGCTCCCGGACGGGATCTTCCGCGCGATCGAGGGCGCGCTCGAGCACGCGGCGCCGCGCGTGGACGACGCGGGTGTTCGCCGCGCGATGTGCGAACCGCCGCGCGACACGCGCGCGGCGCTGCGCGGCGCGACGATCCGCATGCTCAGCCGCGCCGGCGATGGGATCTTCGCGGACTGGACGCGCATCGACGACCGGCGCCGGGGGCGATCGCTCGTCATGCCCGATCCGTTCGCGACCGAAGCGGAGTGGAAGGACGGGCGCGCTCACCACGCCGGGTCCATCCCACCCGGCGCCCTCCCGTGCGTCTCGATGTTCGACGCGATCGACGGCGATGCGTAGCAGGGCGCGGCCCCGCACCCCCCCACGCCCGCACCCCCCCACGCCCCCCCGGGGGAATCAGTCGCCGGGTCCGGGCAGCGCGCCCTCGTCGAAGAACTCGAGTGACACCGAATTGAGGCAGTAGCGCCGGTGCGTGGGCGGCGGCCCGTCGGGGAAGACGTGCCCGAGGTGTCCGCGGCAACGCGCGCACACGATCTCCGTGCGCACCATGCCGTGCGAAGCGTCCTCGACGTAGTCGACGTGATCGGCGTCAACCGGCCGGAAGAAGCTGGGCCACCCGGTGCCCGAGTCGAATTTCGCGGACGAGGCGAAGAGCGGGAGCCCGCAGAGACGGCAGGCGTAGACGCCCTCGCGCTTGTTGTCGAGGAACGCATCGCAGAACGGGGCCTCGGTGCCTCGTCGGAGGATGACGCGTTGCTCCTCGTCCGAGAGGCGTTCGGCGAGCCGGGCGACGTCGGCGGCGGCGAGGGGGGTAACGTCATACCCGCTCGACGAGCGGCGGGCGGCGGGATCCTTCGCGTCGCTCATGGCGGGATTCTACGCCTGCTGCGCACGGTCACCGAGCTCCCCGGGCTCCCGCGGGGTCCCCCGGTGGTCCCCGGGCTCCCGGGCTTTCCGGGGTCCCCGGACGAACCTGATGCCGGTAACCTGTTGCCATGCCCGAGAAACCGACCACCGTTGCGCAGTATCTCAAGGGTCTCCCCAGGGAGCGACGCGAGGCGCTCGAGGCGATCCGCAAGGTCATCCTCGCCAACCTCGACGACGGGTACGAGGAGGGGATGCAGTACGGCATGCCCGCGTACTTCGTCCCCCACTCCGTCTACCCGCCGGGATACCACTGCGACCCGAAGCAACCGCTGCCGTACATGAGCATCGCCTCGCAGACGAACCACATGTCGATCAACATGTTCTGCATCTACACCTCCGAGGAGGAGCAACGCCGGTTCCGCGAGGCGTGGACGAAGACCGGCCGGAAGCTCGACATGGGCAAGGCGTGCATCCGCTTCCGGAAGCTGGAGGACGTCCCGCTCGACGTCATCGCGAAGACGGTGAAACGCACGACGGTGAAGAAGGTCGTCGCGGCGTACGAGGCCACGTTCGGCGCGTCCAGCCCGCCCGGGCGCGGGAAGAC
>CAZXBB010000349.1:0-1805 GCA_964638815.1 uncultured Isosphaeraceae bacterium | reverse complement strand
GCGGCCGCCCGCTCTGGGCTCAGTTCGTCCGGCTCTTGTCGTCCAGGTCGAGCTCGGCCAGTAGCGTGCGGTAGTCGCCGCGCGGTTCGGCGTCAGCGTCGTCGTCGTCATCATCATCGTCGTCCTCGTCGCGATAGGCGGCGTCGAGGTCGGCCAGGAAGTTGTCGGCGTCCTCGGTGGAGACGTTGACGGCCGCCACGAGTCTCTCGTCGTTGACGAAGACGAAGCCGTGGTCGCGCTCCAGGACGCCCGCGATCGCCTCGATCAGGGTGTCCTCGGAGTACTCCCGGAGGTCGTGGCGGATGCGCTGCACGAGCTCGAAGAACTCCTGGGGTTCCCATTCGGATTCGCTCACGACCAGGACGTCCGAGTAGACCTCCTCGTCGCCCTCGTGGAGTTCGTAGAAGAACACGGCTCGATGGATCCTCGCTGGCTGGGTCCGGCAGTATACGCGGGGAGGTGGCATGACTCGACCCGGCATCGAGGTGGTGCACGTCGGCTCGGCCTGTCGCGATATCGCGCCGGAGGACCCGCGCGGGTGGCGCATCGGCGGTGGCGTCATGTACGCCGCGCTCACGACGGCGCGGCTCGGGATGCGCACCGCCGCGGTCGTCGGCGTCGATGACGCGGCGGCCGACGCAGCGGAGCTCTCGATGCTGCGCGACGCCGGAGTGGACGTCCTCCCGGTCGATCTTTCGGAGGGTCCGATCTACCACAACGTCGAGACCGCGCTCGGGCGGGTCCAGACTTGCGTCCAGCCCGGAGTCGCCCTGCCGCTCGCGGTCCTGCCGTCGGCGTGGATGTCGGCGCCCGCCTGGTCCGTCGTGCCCGTCGCGGGCGAGGTCCGCGACGACTGGGCGAGCGTCATCCCGACGGACGCGCACGTGGCGGTCGCATGGCAGGGATTCCTGCGCGACCTGCGGGCCGGCGAGCACGTCCGCCAGCTCGCACCGCGTCCGTCGCCGATCCTGGCGCGTGCGGACCTGGTGGGCGTGAGTCGGTACGACGTAGCCCAGGACGTTCCGCTCGCGGACCTCGAGCGCGTGCTCGGCCCCGATGCCGATCTGCTGATCACGGAGGGGGACGCAGGCGGCCTGCTGATCCGACTGGGCGCGGATGAGCGAGCGGAGTTGCTCCGGTACCGCTCGCCCGCCAGCGGCCACGAGGTCGATCCGACCGGGGCAGGGGACACCTTCCTCGCGGCCCTGCATGCCTCCGGCGTGCGCGCTACGCAGGGGGCCGCTGCGACGGTGACCGACGGGCAAGCTACCGCCGACACGCGCCGGGCGATCCGCGACGCGATGGACCTGCGGTTCGCTGCCGCGGCGGGGTCGCTGGTCGTGGAGGACTGGGGTCTGGCCGGTGTGCCGGACCTGGCGGCCGTCCTCGCACGGCTCGACCGGGACGTAATGCCCGACACCGTGGTCGAGATCTCGACCGAGGAGGTCGGGCGTTACTGGTCCGAGGGTCCACCGGCCGCGTGATCCCTCGCGCCGGGTGGCGGGCCGCTCGACCCCCGCGCCACGAGCTGGACCGGCAGCACGGTCGCGGCGGCGGACCCTCGGGCCGCCCACCCGCCTCCGTCGTGGTCGCCCGCTCCGGCCAGTCGCTCCACGAGCCGCTCGACCGCCAATCGCCCCAGGTCACCGATGGCCTGGGCGACGGTCGTGAGCGGGGGATCGGTGTAGGCCGCGATCGCGACGTCGTCGAAGCCGACGACACTGATGTCGCCCGGGACTGTCCGCCCCACCGCACGGATCGCGCGCATCGCCCCGATCGCCATCAGGTCGTTGTAGGCGATGACC
>CAZXBB010000348.1:0-1795 GCA_964638815.1 uncultured Isosphaeraceae bacterium | reverse complement strand
CGGACGACCAGGCGCATCATGTCGCGCGAGGCGGGATCGGGCGACACGAGGAGCACCTGCATGCGCGGATACTACCCAACGCCATTGGGCTATCGTCGCGCGCGTGGGATCGGCCAGGGCCGCGGTCGCCGAGCTCGTCGCGACGTTCGCACTCGTCTTCATCGGCGCGGGTGCGAGCGTCACGTCGGGGTCCGGGCTCGATCTCACGGGCGTCGCGCTCGCGCACGGGCTGGTCCTCGCGGCGATGATCGCGTCCACGACCCACTTGGGCGCCGGGCTGGTCAATCCGGCGGCGTCGGTCGGCCTGTGGGTCGCCGGAAGGCTCACGACGACCCGGGTTGCGGTCCTGGTCGTCGCCGAGATCCTCGGCGCGGTGGCGGCCGCCTTCCTGCTCCGGTACCTGGTCCCCGAGACGGCGTTCACGTCCGCGGCGGGCGGCACGCCCGTGATCTCCTCCGCCGTTCCGGCCGGCAAGGCGATCGTGATCGAGGCCATCTGCACCTTCTTCCTCGTGTTCGCCGCCTTCGCGCTCGTCGTCGACGGTCGCGGATCGTCCAGGACGGCCGCGGCGTTCGCGGTCGGGGCCGTGTACGCGTTCGGCATCATGGCGTTCGGGCCGTTCACCGGCGCCGCGATGAACCCGGCACGGTGGCTGGGGCCGGCGCTCGCGAGCGGAAGCTGGGCGAACTGGTACGTCTGGATCGTCGGCCCGGTGTCCGGCGCCGTCATCGCGGCCGTCCTGTACTCCGCGCTGTTCCTTCGCGACCGCTCCTCCGCCACGCCCTAGCGCCCGAGGGCCATCGCGAAGCCCGCCTATCATGGCCAGAACCGAGACGGAACCCAGACACGGGACACGGCGATGACGACCGAGACCTACCTCGACCACGCGTCCGCGACGCCGCTGCATCCGCGCGCTCGCGAGGCGTTCCTTGATGCCCTGGACCGGTTCGGCGATCCCCTGCGCCTGCACCGCCAGGGGATGGACGCTCGCCGGTTGCTGGACGAGTCGCGCGCCGGGATCGCGGAGGCACTCGGCGCGCAGCCGGACGAGATCGTGTTCACGAGCGGCGGGACGGAGTCCGTCGCGCTCGCGATCTGGGGCGGCGTCCGTCCGGTCCGCGAGATCGGCACGCGTATCGTGACCACCACGGTCGAGCACCCCGCCGTCGGTGGCGTCCTCTCCACGCTCGAGACCGACGGCTTCGAGTCCGTCCTCGTGGACGTCGACGAGGACGGACGTCTGGACCTCGATCGATTCGGCCGGGAGGTGCGAACGCCCGGGACGCTCCTCGCCTCCGTCCATCATGCGAACCACGAGGTCGGAACGATCCAGCAGGTCGCCGAGGCGGCGCTGCTCTGCCGCGAGGGGCGCGTCCTCCTCCATACCGACGCCTGCCAGACCGTCGGCCGTCTGCCGGTCGACGTGCACGTGCTCGACGTCGACCTGCTGTCGCTCTCGGCTCACAAGTTCGGCGGACCGGCCGGGGTCGGAGCCCTCTACGTTCGCCGCGGGGTTCCGATCGCCGCATACCCCTGCGGCGACGATCGAGAGCGTCGGCGCCGCTCGGGGATGGAGAACGTGCCCGGCATCGCGGCGATGGCCGCCGCGCTCGCCGTCCGCCTGACCGATATGGCCGACCAGGCTGCCCGCCAATGGTCGCTCACCGATCGCATCCGCGCCGGGATCGCAGAACGCGTTCCCGATGCCCGCGTGCACGGCCATCCGACGCAGCGTGTTCCGCATCTCGTCTGCTTCTCGGTCGCCGACCTCGACGCCGAGATCCTGAGCATGGCC
>CAZXBB010000347.1:0-2077 GCA_964638815.1 uncultured Isosphaeraceae bacterium | reverse complement strand
ATCGCGCCGCCGTGCTCCTTCATGAGCGGCAGCATCCCGACGGCGATCTCCTTCAGCGAGAACGCGCTCGTACGGATCGCCGTCGCCACGCTCTCCCACGGCGTGTTGAGGAAGTTCCCGCCCAGTGCGTCCTGCGGCGCGAACGCGATCGCGTGGAGGAACCCGTCGACGCGACCCCAGCGCGAGCTCAGCTGGTCGGCGACGGCCTTGATCTGCTCCGAATCGGTCGCGTCCATCTCGAGGACGTCGACCGGGTTCGGAAGGCGCTTGGCCGACTTCTCGGTCAGACCCATCGCGCGGCCGAACGACGTCAGCACGATCTCGGCGCCCTGTTCCTGAAGGGACCGCGCGGCCGAATACGCGATCGATTCCCGCGTCAGCACCCCGGTGACGAGCAGCTTCTTGCCCTCGAGCAGCATCGACTCCTCCTTCTGGCCGGCGGCCGCGCTCGGGCGAACCCGCCGGTGTCCGGCATGCTATTGGTAGCGCCGTGGATCTGAAAACGGCCGCGAAGGTCGACCTGCACCGCCACCTCGAGGGCGCGATCCGGCTGCAGACGCTGATCGACCTCTACCGCGACGGCGGCGAGCCCCTCCCCGAGTCCACCCCCGAGGAGCTCTCGCCGCGCGCCCAAGTCCTGAAGCCGATGAAGAGCCTCGAGGCGGTGCTCGCCCGGTTCGAGATCGCGCAGCGTGCCTTCTTCGATCCCGTTGCGGCCGAGCGCATCGCGTACGAGGCGGTCGAGGACCTCGCGCTGGACGACGTCCGCCTCGCCGAGCTCCGCTTCTCGCCCGAGTTTCTGTGCGAACCGCACGGCCTGGACTGGGACGACGCGATGGCGGCGATCGTGCGCGGCGTCGAGCGCGCATCCCGCGAGCACGACGTCGCCGTCGGCCTGATCGCGATCGTGAGCCGGAACTACGGGATGGCCTCGGCCGAACGGACCGTCGACTTCGCCCTGCGCCATCTCGACCGGCTGGTCGGGTTCGACCTCGCCGGGGACGAGCGCCCCTACCCGCCATCGATGTACGTGGACGTGCTCGAGCCCATCGTGAAGGCCGGCCTGTCGCTCACCGTGCACTACGGAGAATCGGGCGGCCCGCAGTTCCCGCGCGAGGCGATCGAGGCGCTCGGCGCGCTCCGGCTCGGCCACGGCGTCAGCGTCGCGTGGGATCCGAAGGTCACGGCGCTCGCCCGCGAGCGCGGCACCACGCTCGAGATGTGCCCGACGTCGAACCACCGGACGAACGCGGTCGCGAAGATCGGGGACCACCCCGCGCGTCGTCTGCTCGACGAGGGCGTTCGGGTCACGATCAACACGGACAACCCCGGATTGTTCGCCATCGACCTCACATACGAGCTCGAGGTCTGCCGGAACGATCTCGGCTTCAGCGACGACGACCTCCGTCGCGTGACCGAGAACGCGATCGATGCGAGCTTCATCGACGACGGCACGAAGTCCGAAGTCCGTCGGCGCCACTTCGGCTGGCTCAACGGCTGATCCTGCGGGAGCTCAGCCGATCGTGCGGAGCGCTCTCCACTGGTCGTCGCGGATCATCGGGAACGTGTAGTAGCTCGCCCCGATCACGTCGCGAGCCCGGATCGTGTCGACGAACCCGCGCGTCTCCTGCGCCGTGGCGTCCGACGCGATACCGCCGATCACGTGGATCGGGACCTGGAGCCCGGCCGTCTCCTGCCGCAGGATCAGGATGTTCTTCGCCGTGTACCAGGCGGCCTCGTTGCGCCCGGCGACGCGATACGTGAAGTACGTCATCGGCAGGAACACGTCGTACAGCCCGGCGATCTCCCGGTACGGGAACGCCGACCAGTAGGAGGGATCGGTGCGCACGCGGCGCGGCGAGGGCACGATGGCGCCGAGCCGGTAGTTGGGACCGACCTCGCGGCGCAAGTGGTTCGACAGCGCAAGGAGGCGCCTCGTCCGGGCCAGAGGATCCGCCACCTCGGGCGACTCGATGTCGAGCGCGAACGAGGAGAACCGGTTCCCGCTCGGCGTCGTGAGCCGGATCGCGGCGAGCGCGCGCTTGCGGTCCGTGCGGACGTCGCGGAAGCCCGGCAG
>CAZXBB010000346.1:0-3233 GCA_964638815.1 uncultured Isosphaeraceae bacterium | reverse complement strand
GTGCACAAGTATTTCAGTCCGTACGACAGTCCGTACGACGCGTACATCAACTTCGTCAACGTGCTGGACAATATTCGGGCGCGGGCGGAGAGGTAGTCCGCGGGTGTTTGCTGGTTGTCTTCGCGCGGGCGCGGGCGCGGGTGCGTGCGCGTCCGTGTGCGCGTGCGCGTGCGCGTGCGTGTGCGTGTGCGCGTCCGTGTGCGCGTCCGCGTGCGCGTCCGTGTGCGCGTGCGCGTGCGGGTGCGTGTCCGCGTGCGCGTCCGCCGTCGCTCTCCCGCATCTGTGCGGCTACCGTCCGACCTGCGCCGCGAGCCTCGGGTCTGCCACCATCTCGAACGGGATGCTCGCTTCCGCCTCCGCTCCCGACTCCTCGTCGCGGACGCGGATCTTGAGCTGGTACCTGCCGACGGAGAGGGCCGCGGGGAGCGTGATGAGCTGGGTGGTGAAGAAGTCGCGGCGCTTGTTGTTGATGACGTCCACGGCGCGTTGCCACGACTCGCTCCACACCGGGATGCCGTCACGGTCGCTGTAGATCTCGAGCTGCTGCGAGATCTGGGTGACCCACTGCCGGCGCTCGTTGAGCACGCTGGTGAAACCGTCGATCTCGAGGTAGAGGATGACCTGCTGCTCGTCGTGCGCCAGGAACGCCTCGCGCTCGAACTTGTCGTAGTCGCCGAAACCGCCGATGCGCCAGCACAGCGCGACGGTCGGGAGCTCCAGCGCCGGCCTCTTCACGATCGCGTTCTGGAGCGACAGGACGGCGTCGATGATCGTCTGCTGCGCCTCGTGCTCGTCGTCGAGCTTGCGGCCGAGATCGATGAAGAAGCGGTGAAGCTGGTCGAGCAGCTCGAGCTCCTCGGCGGTGAGGTTGCGCTCCGCGCCCTGCGGAAGCTCGAGATCGGGGTTGACGATGGCCATGGCCGCGATGGCGAGCAGCTCGCGGACGGGCTGCTCGCTGTCGATCGACTCGCGGTACAGGTCCTGCCGGAGCTGCACGAGCCTCATGCCGAGCGTGTCGAGCTCGAGCTGCTCGGACGCTGTCAGGGCGGGGGGGGCTGCCGGGGGGACGGGGCGCACGCCGACGGACTCCTCCGGCCGGGCGAGCGTGGACGGAGCCTGCGGCGCAGCGGCGCCGGAGCCGAGCGCGCCGGCGTCGTTCCACTCGATCGCCGGGCGCGGCAGCGGCGGAGTCGACCCGGCCGGGAGGCGATCGTCCGGCGCGTCGTCGTCGTCCGTGGCCGAGCCGGGGTCGACGTCGACCTTGCGGCGCAGCTCCCGGAGGGCCTCCATGTCCCGGTCGGCCTGGGCGCGGAGCGCGAGCGCCGTCTCCGAGGGCCCGTCCCCGGTCCCGCTCCCGGGCGGCGCGGTCGGGCGCGTCGTGCGCGGCTTTGCCGTCCCGTCACCGGCTGTGGCGGCCGGCGGCGTCGCGCATCCGGCGAGGCCGGCGACGATCAGCAGCAGGGGGCCCGCCGCGCGCGCGGCCGACCGCAGTCCGCCGCCGCGAACCGCAAGGGCGGTGAATCGCAGGGATCGGAAGAACCGGATGAGCCGGGGGAGCCGGGGGAGCCGGCGAGGTTCACGCATCGCTGCCTCCTGCAGAGCGGTCGGCCGTCCTGGCCGTCGGGCGCGAAGTGCGCTAGGCACACGCCATGGTATCGGCAATCAGAACGGCGAGGGCTTCAAGACTTCGCGATGCCTTTCCGATGCCGCGTTTCGTGCGGTGATCCGATTCGATGGCAGTTCGCAGGAGCTGCGCGAACCGGTCGGGCTCAATGCGTCGCGCTGCGTCGAGCAGCCGGTCCTGCCCCCGTCCCCACAGCTTCAGCTCGCGAGAGACGGCCGCGGCGGGCATCCCCTGACGCAGGAGTCGGGATCCGGCGTGCAGCTTCCGGAGGAGGTCCACCATCGACCAGGTCAGGAGCTGCTCCGGTTGCTGCGAGACCATCATCAGCTCGCGCAGCTTCGCCACGGCGTCGCCGGGCGCGCCGGACACGAGGGCCGACTGGATCGACCACGCCTGCTCCTCGCGGCTCAGACCGACCATCGCGAGAATCTCGTCCGGTCCGATCGTGCCGCCCTCGCCGACGTACGCGGCGAGTTTGCCGAGCTCCGCGTCGAGCCGCGCGAGCACGGGCCCGATTCGCTCCACCAGCAGCGTCGCCGCCTCGGGCGTGATCGTCGCGCCGTGTGCCTTCGCGCACCGGCGCTCGCAGAACCGCGCCGCGGCCGCCGCGTTCGGGGCCTCGCACTTGATGACGGCGCCGCCGACTGCGGCGATCGCCTTGTCGAGCTTGCCGGGACGCCACGTCTCGGCCCGCAGCAGCAGGGTCGCGCTGTCAACGGGGGTCTCGGCGTAGCGCTCGAGGAGCTGTCGCGCCGTCCGCGGAGGCGGCGGGCCGCCGCGGGGACGTCGCTTCGGCGCGGTCGGTCGGGGCGCCGGGTCGTCCTCGTCCTTCACCGCGAGGAACTTGTCCGCGTTGTCGAGCACCACCAGCTTGTGCGACTGGAGCAGCCCGTAGCTGCGGAGCTCGTCGAGCACGACGGCGGCGTCGGTGACCGCACCGTCGTAGGTGAAACGCTCGATGTCACCATGCTGCGCCTCGAGCGTCTCCACCAGGGTCGCCGTGTGGGCGCCGATGAGATAACGGTCGGCGCCGTGAAGGACGACGATGCGCATGGAGGCGTCGGGGGCGGCAGGGGCGGCTCGGGCCATCTGGCGACACTCTACCCATTGGCAAGGCCGGACGCCGCCCCTAACCTATCCCCATGCCCATCCTCATCGACGGAAACACGAAGGTCATCTGCCAGGGGATCACCGGCTCGGCCGGCGCCTTCCACACCAGGGGATGTCTCGACTACGGGACGAAGATGGTCGGCGGCGTCACGCCCGGCAAGGGCGGGCAGAAGGACGCGAACGGCCTGCCGATCTTCGACACCGTGCGGGGCGCCGTGGAGGCCACCGGCGCCGACGCCACGATGATCTTCGTGCCGCCACCGTTCTGCGGCGACGCGATCATCGAGGCCGCGGCGGCGGGCATCCGCGTCATCTGCGCGATCACTGAAGGCGTGCCGACGCAGGACATGATCCGCGCGCGGGCGGCGCTCGCCGACTTCCCACGCGCGTGTCTCGTCGGCCCGAACTGCCCCGGCATCATCACGCCGGGACGCCGTGTCTCGGGCGAGGGCCCGTCGGCGGTCTTCGAGGGCGGCTGCAAGATCGGCATCATGCCGGG
>CAZXBB010000345.1:0-3651 GCA_964638815.1 uncultured Isosphaeraceae bacterium | reverse complement strand
GTCGATTTGACGCGTTGTCCTCAGGCGCCGGCGACGCCTCGCTCGGCCGGTCAACCCGCCGATGTATGCCCGCACCCTGCTCGGTATCCGCGCTCGGCGCGAAAACCCCTTCGACCGTCGTGTAGTAGAACAGTCGCGGACAATAGGCGTACTCCGCGACGCCGCGGCATGGCCAGAGCGTCTCGTCCATTCCGGCGAAATCGGCTGATTCGCGGACCGGGTTCACGCGCAAACGGGCACTCGGCCAGCCAGTGCCGATCAGCGGCCCATCCGTGGCCGATCACCGCCACGCCCCCGTGTCCGCGCCCCGCACGCGCCCCGGCGTCACTTGCTGTCCAGGCGCAGCGAGCCGTCGAAGTCGTCGTCCACGATGTCGATGGCCGCGCGGTAGAGCCCGACCAGCTTCTTCTGGTCGTGCTTCTCCTCGAGCTCCGCGAGCGCGGCGAGGCACCTTTCGAACTCGCCCGCGGCGTACGCGTCCACGGCGCGCTCGGTCAGCGTGATCAGCTCGTCGGACGCGTCCGGACCCAGCACCTCGAAGACTGGCACCGCGACATTCTGGCCGACCACGATGATGTTGCCGAGCCGGCGCAGACGCACCGGCGCATCCCTGTCGAGCAGCTCCTGCGTGCGGCCGTTGATGAGGATGCCGGTGCCGAACTGCTTGTTCGCCGACTCCAGC
The DNA here is from genome assembly GCA_964638815.1 of uncultured Isosphaeraceae bacterium. Lineage (GTDB taxonomy): Bacteria > Planctomycetota > Phycisphaerae > Phycisphaerales > SM1A02 > CAZXBB01. The sequence continues at coordinate 2,969 of CAZXBB010000345.1, read as the reverse complement.
CGCGCGGCGAGATTGACCGCGTCGCCGATGACGGTGTAGTCGTTCAGTGCGGGCGGGGCGCCGCAGTCGCCCACGACGACCTTGCCGGTCGCGACGCCGACGCGCATGCCGATCTTCGGAGTGTTCTCGAAGCCGGGCTGCGCGTTGATCTCCTGCACCGCCTGCTGGCACCTGAGCGCGGCGATGCACCCGCGCGTGGCCTGCTCGCTGTCGAGCGCGAAGGCGGACCAGAATGCCATGACGCCGTCGCCGAGAAACTTGTTGACGTACGCCCCCTGCTCGATGAGAACGTCAGTGAGTCGTCCCATGTAGCGATTGAGCGTCGAGACGGTCGCCGCCCCGCCGAGCGTCTCGGCCACCGTCGTGAAGCCGGCGAGGTCAACGAAGACCGTCGTCATCTCGCGCTCCTCGCCGCCCACGGTGATCGCGCCCGGGTTCGTCACCAGGTGATCGACGAGCTGGGCCGAGACGCGCGCCTTGAACTGCCGCTCGATCCGCTGGCGGTCGCGCTGGACGAGCGCGGCCTGGAGCGCAGTGACGGCGATCCACGAGGTGAGACCGGCCGTCGCCGGCGCGACGACGGGGAGGAGCTCGTTGCGGATCTGGAATGTCCCGACGCCGGCGATAACGAGGTAGGCGACGAGCACGATGCCCGCGACCAGCGCCGAGGGCAGCGTGGAGAAGCGCACCGCCGCGAGCGTGCACAGGAGGCCGGCGAGGAAGACGATCCCCGTTTCAAACCCGAGCGACAGAAACCGCATCGCGTCGCCGGTCATCGCCATGTGGGCGATCGTCGCGTGCACGTCAACCCCGGGCGTGCGGGGCCGCTGCGCCGTCGAGAAGAAGTCCGCCGCGGCGCCCGTCGCGGTCCATCCGACGAACGCCAGCTTGCCCCCGACCCTGGCCGCGAGATCGGCGGACCGCTTGCGGACCGCGACGGTGCCGTCCTCGACGTTCTTGAGGATCGTCGGGAAGAGCGCGCAGTTCGCGCGGTGGTGCGTCGTCGCGGCATCCTCCGCCTCACCCGCGGCCGTCGCCAGCATCGCCTTCACCTCGGCCTGCGCTTCGGCGAGGTAAGTGTCCAGCGGATCGGGGAACGAGTCGAACTCCTTCCGCTGGTTCTTCTCGACGAACGACCGCGAGAGACGGGCGAACTCGGCGCGGGTGGCCGCGTCGACCGCGTCGGCGGAGCTCCCGGCCAGCGCCGTGTCGATCTCGAGCCACCGCGCCGCCTCGTCCACGGTGGTGAGCTCCTCGCGACGCCGCTCCTCCGTGAGCTCCCCATCGGCCCGGATCCACTCCCGTATCTCCTCGATCGCCGCGGCGTCGGCCGCGCCCTCGAGAACGAAGGAGACCACCGCGGAAGCGCGGGCCCGGTTCTCGGCGCGGAGCGGGTCGCCCCATTCCCGCCAGAGCGAGCGGAGACGGCGCTCGAGCAGGATCCGGTGCGTGAGCGCCTCGAGCTTCCCGACGTTTTCCTCGTGGACGCGCCGCGCACGCGCCAGCAGCACCGGCACTCCGAGCGACATCCGCCGCGCGCCCGCCGCCTCGTCGTCCATCCCGAGCCCGTCGAAGAGACGCGGCCGCGCGCTCAGCGACGGCCAGGCGAGCCAGAGCCTCGTGTCACGCAGCGGAAGCTCGACTTCGCCGAGGTCGATACGCGACGCGGTCAGGTCGATCGCGCTCGGCTCGATCCCCATATGCACCATTGCCGCGCTCAGGCCGAACTGGAGCGAGACGCCGCCGGGGGCGGGCATCCGCATCGTCATCTCGCGCACGACGCCGTCCGGGTGCGTCTGCGTGCTGGCGTTGACGAACCCGAAGCCGGCGGCCCCGTCGCAGAACTGCGGGAGCGGCGCCGTGTCGAAGTCGGCGATGCGCGCGTCGTCGGCGAAGCTCCCCGTCGGGTCGGCCGGGAGCAGGTGAGGCTGCACGCTGTTCCAGGCGGTCGCCTGCTCGAGCACCGTGGCGAGGATCTGCCTCTCGGGATAGTCCCCCTGCGCCTCGGCCATCTCCGGGGCCACGAGACGCTCGAACTCGTCAACCGTGCGCGGCGGGTCCGGGGCCTCGCGGTACGCACGCGACGCCGCCACGCGCCGCAGCAGCGCGGCCTTCTCGCGAAAGAACGCCTTGCGCTCGCCGGTAAGGCGCGCCCGGTCGATCGCCTCGTCGATTTCCATTTCGATGTCGCGACCGAGCACGTCGAGGATCGACTCGAGCTCGATCCGCCCGCGGTCGCCCTCCCACACCTTCTCGAAGTCATCCTGCGTCTTCACGTCCACCGCGAGCACGCAACGCCCCCGCGCGATCGCGTCGGCGAAGAGCCCATCGTGGTCGATCGTGCGCTGCGTCCCCTCGGGGTACTGCTGCTCGTCGGAGAGGAGGAGGTCGAGCGCGATCGTCTTCGCCCCCGCCGCGACCAGCTCGTTCACCGCGTCCGCCAGCTTCGACCGGTCCCACGGCCACCGCCCGACAACGCTGAGCGCGGTGTCATCGATGTCGATGTTGACGATCTGGTCCGTCATCGGCGGCGCGGACCGCGGCAGCGCCTGGAAGCGGTAGTCGATGCTCAGACGCTCCCACCGCGTGAAGCCGCCGACCTCATGCAGCCCGACGACCGCCAGGGTCATCGCCAGCCCGAGCCAGAATGCCAGGACGTTGTTTCGAGTCACGACGGCGCATCATACACGCCGACCCCGCGCCGGCCGCGCGCCCGCACGCCCGCGCGCCAGCTCCACGCCGGCGGGACTCCGGACCGACATCACCCGGGCGCGGCGCGCCGGCTCACGGTCCGTGCTCGAAGATCTCGACCGCGGCGTCGATGAAATTCGACACGCACAGCACGACGTCGTCCTGCGTCTCGAAGCGGCTCGAGCAGTAGAGCGTGACCTCCTGGAGGATCGTGTCGAGGTCCCCGTCAACGAAGTTCTCGCGCCCCTGGCAGACGAACTCGTTGAGGTCGGCGAAAA
>CAZXBB010000344.1:0-1670 GCA_964638815.1 uncultured Isosphaeraceae bacterium | reverse complement strand
CCGCCGCCGGCTGCGGTGGTGAGGGGGTTCCGTCCTTCGATGCAGAGGTAGACGCGGCCGAAGCACTCGCCCGCGTCGGTCTGCACCTCGGCGGTGACCTCGAACAGGCCGACCCCGGCCCACGAGAACTCGGTGAGGTCGACCGTCCCGTTCCAGTTCCGTCCGTTCTCGCCCAGCGCCACGTTGCCGACGTTCACGCCGCCGCCCGCGATGTGGACGGTGTAGACGAGACCGGTGACCCGTCCCTCGGCGGTCCCGGCGACCTGGAGCTGCTGATCGGCGGGCACGTCGATCGCGTTCCCGGGCGTGTCGAAACCCTCGGTCACGTCGACTCCGCCGACCTGGGCCGTGCACGGACCGGTGACCTCGGCGAAGGCCTGGCCGGGGAACGCCATGACCCACCAGATGCTCATCGCCGTGGCGACGCCGAGTGCACCGAGTGCCCGCCTCATGACCGCGTCACGCTATGCCGGGGATAGGAGCTACGCAACGTGGTCAACCGGCCGAACCCGCGGGTCCGACGCCCCCTATCCGGCCGTCGCCGGTCACGTCGAACCGCTGGCCGAACGCGTGCACGCCACGCATCACGATCTTGCCGCATTGCTTCGGCACGTCGGGTTCAGGACGAGCTTGCCGCGGTCGGGCTCGATGCAGAGCATGATCCGCAGCCACAGGAACGGCGCCGCGGTCGCCCACGCTTGCGGGCTCGACGCCGTCGGATAGCGGACGGGGAACCAGCTGTCGGTCCTCGGTCGCCCGCCGCGCTTGCGACCTCGGTGGTAGAAAGGGTCTCCATGCACCCTTCCTCGGAGACGTCCGTGCGCGCCGCGACCGCCGCGATCGAACTCCGAGGCGTGACGCGGCTGTTCGGCACCATCCCGGCGATCGTGCGCGCGAACCTCCGCGTCGAGCGCGGAGAGGTGGTGGTGCTCCGAGGGCCGAACGGAGCGGGCAAGACCACGCTGCTGCGCATCGCGGCGACGGCGTTGTCCCCCACGTACGGCCGCGGGTCGATCCTGGGGTTCGACCTCGAGCGCGAGCGCGAGGAGATCCGCCTTCGGTCCGACCTGCTTTCGCACCGGACCCGCCTGTACGAGGACCTCAGCGCCGCCGAGAACCTCGCGTTCTGGTGCCGCCTCCTCGGCCTCGACGCCGCGGGGATCGATGCAGCCCTCGAGCGCGTCGGCATGCTGGAGGTCGCCGGCGAGCGCGTCCGCGGGTTCTCGCAGGGCATGCGGCAACGGATCGCCGTCGCGCGGACGATCCTGCGGCGACCGGACTTGCTCCTGCTCGACGAGCCCTACACCGGACTCGACGCCGAGGCCCGCCACGCGGTCGACGACCTGATCCGGGAGGCGGCGCGCGATGGTCGCACGGTGCTCATGGCTACCCATCACCCCGCGCCCGAGGCCGTCGCGCATCGCGAGCTCCACGTCGACGGCGGACGGATCGTGCGGGAGGCGCCGTGACCGCCCGCGCGGAGCACGTCGCCAGCTCGGTGTCGTTCCTCCGACAGGCGATGGCGATCGCGGCCAAAGACCTGCGGATCGAGATCCGAGGACGGCACGCGCTCGGAACGCTGCTGCCGTTCGCGGCCACACTGCTCGTGTCGTTCGGTTTCGCGTTCGGTCCGGGCCGCGACGTGCTGGAACGCACCGCGCCGGGCCTGC
>CAZXBB010000343.1:0-15554 GCA_964638815.1 uncultured Isosphaeraceae bacterium | reverse complement strand
GACGATTCGCCCGGGCGGGGTGCGAAGGCGTCTGCGTCCCGCCGCTCGGGCGTCGTGGGAACCATCGCGATCGCCGTCATCGCACTGTTCCTCGCCGGCTGCGCCACGTTCGCGTACGTGAATCCGGGCAGAATCGCCGGGCTCTTCGGTCCGCCCGCCGTCACGATGAGGGAGACGTACGCCGAGAAGCCGGGAGGCCCCGCGTTCGACCATGCAGCGCTTGATTCTCTGCTCAAAACGCACGTCGATGATGCCGGACGGGTGGATTACAGGGCGCTGAAGCAGGAGGCCGCCGCACTCGACGCCTACATCGCGGCGCTGGCCGGAGCCCCGCTCGACGAGATGGGCCGGAGCGAACGGCTGGCGCTCCTCACCAATGCATACAACGCCTTCACGCTGCGGCTGATCCTCGATCACCACCCGGTGAAGTCGATCAAGGACATCCCCGCCGCACAACGCTGGGATGCCGTGCGCTGGACGGTCGGCGGCCAGACGTGGAGCCTCAACCAGATCGAGAACGAGCAGATACGACCGCACTTCGCGGAGCCCCGGATTCACTTCGCGCTCGTCTGCGCCGCCGTCGGCTGCCCGCCGCTGCGCAATGAGGCATATCGCGCCGATGATCTCGACGCCCAGCTCGATGCACAGACGCGGTAGATCCGCCGCCGGTCGATGACGTTCTGGGGACCGAGCGAATCGGCATTGTGTCGCGTTGGCCCGCGGGCGCGACGGAGGAGTGCAACTCAGTCTCTCGGGCGCGTCCTGGCGGCAAATCCGGCGCGCGAGGCCGCCTCGCTGACGAGCTTCTCGATCTCACTGCCTGTCGCACGCAGACGCGCCGTGCGGCTGCTGTAGTCGACTTGCGCGTCAAGGACCCCGTCGACCTTCATGAGCTCGGTGCGAAGTGTGACCGCACAGCCCTCGCAGTGCATTCCGTCAACGTCGAAGACGTACTCGCGTGCATCGGTCTGCACGAGAGCGGCATCGGCCGAACCGCCTCCCCCGAGGAGCACTCCAATGTAGCTGGGGAAGAAGATGAAGGCTGCAACAACAACCGTGGAGCCCCACAGGGTCGCGCGCTGAAGGCGACGGCCCCGCGGTGGCTGGCTGACACAACATCCCTTAGCACATGCCGTCTTGCGGAAGTAGCTGAAGTAGAAGCCGAGCGCCAACACAGCCACCGCGATGACGATGAAGGCCGGGCGCCAACGTTCGAAGAACGCCGATGCGCCCGCTGCGGATGCGCCGAACACCAGGAGAAGGAGCGGGAGCCAGCAGCACGCGCTGGACAGGATGGCCGTCGCAAGTGATCCGCCGATCGCCACGAACCCGGCTCGATCAGCAGTCGGCGGTGTGATCGCAGACGGGGCGGTGACGCCAAGCGCGCTGAGGAACATCCCCTCGGGCGGACGACCTTCCGGCGTGGCATAGACCCGACACGACATCGCGAAGTCGGTCCGCTCACGTGCGGCCGGCTCTATGTCGATGCCATCGACCTGCACCGTCGGTGACCCGAGAAACCGGTGCCGCACCACATCGTCCGCCGAGACCTCCACTTCCTCGACCTCCGCGTCCAGGCCGTGCTCAGCCACGACGCGCCGCGCCATGTCCACGACAGGCGGATGGTTCGGGCAGCCTTCGAAGTAGAGGATGCTGATCTTCACCGTCGGTCAGTTGCGCGCACGGCAGCAAGCGGGGAGGTACGTCGGTTCAGCGGCGGCCGGATCGCCGAGAGGGCATCGGTCCTTGCACACGAGTTCACCGGTCAACGGGCACACGATCTTGCCGGGGCAGTCCGGACGGTCAGATCGTACGGTGACTGCAGCGTATGCAGTCACTCCCCGAAGAGCGAGTTCCGTCGATGGATCGCCCCGACGGCACCAGGCACCGATGGGCGTTCGTTGCCTGACGGCGGCCCCGCGATCAAGGACCGCAATGCGAAGGAACGACCTCGTGTCACGCTCTACCGCTGGTGGACCGACGGGTGCCCGCATTGTCATGCATCCCTTCCCGCCATCGACGCGCTTCGGCAGCGGTACGAGCATGACGGCCTGCGCGTCGTCGGGGTTTATCATCCCAAGCCACCACGCGCCGTCGATGATGCAGCCATTCGGGCCGCCGCGGAGAGCCACGGCTATCACGGCGACATCGCCGTGGATGAGGACTGGTCGATCCTGCGAGAGGCTTATCTGCGCTGGGCCGAGCGCGAAGCAACGAGCATCTCGCTCCTGGTGGATGAGCGTGGCATCATCCGCTTCGTGCATCCGGGTCCGGACGTGTTTCCATCCGCCGAGGCCGAGAACGCGGTCGCCGACGGCGACTTCAATCTCCTTGAAGATGCGGTCCGGGGTGTCCTCCAGCGGCGCGCGGGCTCTCCCTGATCAACACCGCTCCGTCACCAGGCGAACACCTGCTTGACCCGGGAGAGGAGGCCGCTACACTTCGCTACTTGACGAATTGGCGGAGTGAGTCATGCGGACGTTTCTGTCCATCACCAAGGCTCTCAACGACGGGACCCGGCTTCGCACGTTGCTCGCCTTGAGGCGGGGCGAGCTCTGCCTCTGCCAGTTGATCGAACTGTTCGGTCTCGCTCCCTCGACGGTCTCGAAGCACCTCAACGTTCTGTATGAGGCGGGGCTCATCGACAGGCGGAGGGAAGGCCGGTGGGCCTATTTTCGACTGGCCGGCAGGAATGCGTCGCCGGAGGTCAAACGAGCGATCCGCTGGGTCACCGCCGCGCTCGAGGATGACGCCGAGGTAGCAGGTGACACGGCGAAGCTGGCCGCCGTGCTGGATGCCGATCTCCAGGAACTCTGCGAGTGCTACTCATGAATGTTCTCTTCCTCTGCACCGGCAACTCGTGCCGAAGCCAGATGGCCGAAGGATGGGCGCGTCACCTCGCCCTCGACGGTGTCTCGCCCGTCTCGGCCGGCACAATCGCGAAAGGCCTCGATCCACTCGCCGTCGAGGTCATGGCACAAGCGGGCGTGGACATCGCCCATCAACGGAGCAAGACGCTGGATGACCTCGAGGGAATCGAATTCGACCACGTCATCACGCTCTGTGGCCACGCCCACGAGACGTGCCCGGTCTTTCCCGGGACAACCCGCGTGATGCATCGGGGATTCGACGATCCGCCGAAGCTCGCGGAGAACTCAATCTCGGAAGACGAAGCTCTGGATCATTACCGGAGGGTACGCGACGAGATCAGGGCATTCATCGCAGAATTGCCGCGGCTGCTCCGGGACCCGGCGGCTGCTCCGGCCGATGTCGTCGAATGAGCCGCCTCCCATGCAGCCCGCGCTTCCCGGACTCTCCGCGCACCTCGATCGGGTGTTCACAGACGGGGCTCCGACATGAATGACACGCGCCAGGCAGATCTCCGACCCGGACGCCTGAGTTTCCTCGATCGCTTCCTGACCCTCTGGATCTTCCTCGCCATGGCGATTGGCGTGGCGATCGGCTACCTGTTTCAGAGCGGCATCGAGCGATTCAACGCAGCGCTCACCGTCGGCGAGCATACGAACCTGCTGATCGCCATCGGGCTGATCCTGATGATGTACCCGCCGCTGGCGAAGGTGAAGTACGAGTTGATGCCGAAGATGTTCGCCGACGTGAAAGTGGTCGGCCTGTCGCTGGTGCAGAACTGGATCGTCGGCCCGATCCTGATGTTCACGCTGGCGGTCGCATTCTTCGGCTACATCGCTCCAGCGGTGTTCGGACCGGACGAGCGATGGGGCCTCTACATGGTCGGCCTGATCATCGTCGGCATCGCCCGTTGCATCGCCATGGTGCTGGTCTGGAATCAGCTTGCCCGCGGCAGCAGCGAGTATGCCGCGGGGCTGGTGGCGCTGAACAGCATCTTCCAGATCGTCACCTTCGGGTTCTACGCCTGGGTGTTCGTGACGGTCCTTCCGCCGCTGCTGGGGCTGAAGGGGTCGGTCGTTGAAGTGAGCATGGGCGAGATCTTCGTCAGCGTGATGATCTACCTGGGCATTCCCTTCAGCGCAGGGATTCTGAGTCGGGTGATCCTCGTGCCGCTCAAGGGCAGCGACTGGTACGACCGGGTCTTCGTACCGAGGATCTCGCCGATGACGCTGGGGGCGCTGCTGTTCACGATCGTGGTGATGTTCTCGACCCAGGGCGAGCGGATCATCAACCAGCCGCTGGACGTGCTGTGGATCGCGATCCCCCTCAGCGCGTACTTCGCCATCATGTTCCTGGTGAGCTTCTTCATGGCCTGGAAGCTCGGGGCGGACTACTCCCGCGCCGCGACCCTCGCGTTCACCGCCTCGGGCAACAATTTCGAGCTGGCGATCGCCGTGGCGATCGCGGTGTTCGGCATCAGCTCGCCCGTCGCCTTCGCCACCGTGGTCGGCCCCCTCGTCGAGGTCCCGGTGCTCATCGGCCTGGTGCATGTCAGTCTCTACTTCCTCCGCCGGTTCTACGGCGGTGTGGAGCAGAGCGACCTGGACGCCACTGCTTCTCGTGCGTGATGACGTGGACCTGCCGGGCGGGCTCGCCGGGGCGGCGCCACACACGCCCACGTAACCGCGTGTGCCCGCGACGCGGTCACGGCCCGCGGTCACGGCTCGCGGCCTCGCGTGTATGCTGTCGCGCCCGGCGCGATCCCCGTCCTCGTCAGTCACGCCGGGGCGCTGTGTCGCACCACTGAACAAGGAACGGCCGACGCATGCGAGCATGCGCACTCCTATTTCGCCGAATCCGCCTGTCCTGCCGAACCCGCCTGTCGGGCATCGCACCCGGGCTCGTCGCCGCGGTGCTGCTCGTCTTCATGGCGTTCGCCGCGCCGGGCTGTGCCGGCGAGGCGACCTCCGCGGAATCCGGATCCGGCGACGGACTCTCCGGCCGGCTCATCATGACCGGCTCCAGCACCGTCGCGCCGCTGGCCGGCGAGATCGCGAAGCGCTTCGAATCGCGCCATCCCCGGGTGCGCATCGACGTGCAGACCGGCGGCTCCTCACAGGGCATCGCCGACGCCCGTCGCGGCACCGCCGACATCGGCATGGCTTCACGCGCGCTCCGCGATGAAGAGAGCGATCTCGACGCCCACACCATCGCCATGGACGGCATCACGATGATCGTCCATCGCGACAACCCGGTCGCATCGCTCACCGACGACCAGATCATCGGCATCTTTACCGGCCGCATCGGCAACTGGCGCGACGTCGGCGGGAGCGACGCGCTGATCACGGTCGCCAACAAGGCCGACGGCCGGGCCACGCTCGACCTGTTCCTCAGTCACTTCTTGCTGAAGAGCGCCGACATCCGCGCCGACATCGTCATCGGCGACAACCAGCACGGCATCCGCACTGTCGCCGGCGACCGCAACGCCATCGCCTACGTTTCCATCGGCACCGCCGGGTTCGAAGCCGATCGCGGCACGGCGATCAGGCTGCTGCCCATGAGCGGCATCGAACCCAAGACCGCCAACGTCCGCGCCGGGTCCTTCCCGCTCGCCCGCCCGCTCAACCTCGTCACGTACGGCACACGCTCGCCGCTCGTCCAGGCCTTCCTCGACTTCGCCACGTCGAGCGACGTCAACGAACTGGTGGAGGCGCAATTCCTTGTTCCGGTTGCCGAGTGACGCCATCCTGGTCTGGACGCTGCGCTCTTTCGCCGCGATCGCCGGCGGGACGGTGCTGCTCATCGCGGTCTTTCTCATCATCGAGGCCGCGCCGGCGCTCGGGACCGTCGGCGTCACGCGCTTCTTCACCGATCCCTCCTGGCATCCGGCCGGCGGCGCCGATGCCGGGTCATTCAACCTCACGCCGATGCTCATCGGGACGCTCGCCGCGACGCTCGGCGCGGTCCTCCTTGCCGCGCCGCTCGGCCTTGCATCCGCGCTGTTCTGCCGGTTCTACGCCCCGCCGCGTGTGAGCACGATCTACCGCCGCATGGTCGAGCTGCTCGCAGGCATTCCCTCGGTCGTGTACGGATTCTGGGGGCTGGTGGTGCTCGCGCCGCTCATCGCCCGCTGGCAGCCGCCGGGCCAGTCGCTGCTGGCCGGAATCCTCATCCTCACGATCATGATCCTGCCGACGATCGCGCTGCTCGCGGAATCATCCCTGCGCAGCGCGCCGCGCGCGCATCTCGACGGTGCCGCCGCGCTCGGCCTTTCGCGCTGGGCGACGATCCGCGGCGTCGCGCTGCCCGCTGCAAGGTCCGGCATCTTCACCTCCATCCTGCTCGCGACCGGACGCGCGATCGGCGAGACGATGGCCGTGATCATGGTCACCGGCAACGTCGTCCGGACCCCCGGCAGCGTCTTCGATCCCGTCCGCACGTTGACCGCCAACATCGCCCTCGAGCTCGGCTACGCGATGGACCACCATCGCGCCGCCCTCTTCGTCACCGGCCTGATGCTGCTGGCGATGATCACGATGATCATCGTCCTCGTCGCCTTCGCCGAGTGGATCGGCAGGGGGAGGATCCATGCGACCATTTGAGGCTCCTGCCGGCGGACTGCACGGATCGCGCGCGGACCCGGCGGACCGGATCGCCGCGGCCGTCGTATGGGGTGCGGCGGCGCTCATCACGGCGGTGTTCGTGTGGATCGTGGGCGACCTGGTGCGGCACGGGCTGCCGGGGTTGTCATGGGAGTTCCTGACGAGCTCACCGCGCGACGCGGCCCGGGCCGGAGGGATCGCGCCGATCCTCGTCTCGACGGTGCTGATCCTGGCGGTGACGCTGGCGGCGAGCGTGCCGATCGGGGTGGGCACGGCGATGCTGCTGGCGGAGGTCTCGCGACAGGGCGCCGTGTTCGCCGTGCTGGTACGGCGCTCGCTCGATGTGCTGGCGGGCGTACCGTCGATCGTGTTTGGGTTGTTCGGCAATGCGCTGTTCGTGATCTGGCTCGGCATGGGGTATTCGATCCTGGCGGGCGGGTTGACGCTGGCGTGCATGGTGCTGCCGATCCTGGTTCGCTCGACGGAGGAGGGCTTTCGCGCGGTCCCGGATGACTATCGCAAGGCCGCGGCGGCGCTGGGATTGTCGAAGTCATCGGTGCTGTGGCGCGTGCTGTTGCCGGCCGCGACGCCGGGGCTGATCGTCGGGCTGGTCCTGGGCATCGGGCGCGCGCTGGCGGAGACGGCGGCGCTCCTCTTCACGAGCGGCTACGTCGATCGCGTGCCGGGGTCGCTGATGGACTCGGGGCGGGCGCTGTCGGTTCACATCTATGATCTGGCGATGAACGTGCCGGGCGGCGACGGGAATGCGTACGCGTCGGCGGTGGTTCTCATCGTGCTGCTGGTGGTGGTGAACGTGCTGACGTTCGTGATCGCTGATCGCTGGATGCATCGAAGGGTGAAACCGGAATGAAACCGACGCGATGTGATGGGGAGCCGCCGGCACGCACGCAGACGTGTCCGGGGCAGGCCGATGTGGGTGCGGTGGTCCGGCCGCCGTGCTGCCTGGATCGCGAGCCGGTGATGGTCGCGGAGAAGGTCAGCGTGTCGTACAGCGGCGAGTGCGCGCTGCGCGAGGTGACGATGCCGATCTACAAGGGCTGCATCACGGCGATCGTCGGGCCTTCCGGCTGCGGGAAGAGCACGTTCCTCGCTTCGCTGAACCGGATGACCGATCTCATTCCGGGCTGCGAAGTAACCGGGCGCATCACTCTGGGGGAACAGGACATTCATGATCCGAAGACGAACCTCGTCGCGCTGCGCCGGCGGGTGGGGATGTTGTTTCAGAAGCCAAACCCGTTCCCGCTGTCGATCCGGCAGAACCTCGGGTACCCGCTCAAGCATCACGGCATGCGCAGGCGGCGTGATCGGGAGGCTGAGATCGAACTCATGCTGCGGCGTGTCGGGCTGTGGGACGAGGTGAAGGATCGCCTGGATGATTCGGCGCTCGGACTGTCCGGCGGTCAGCAGCAGCGGCTGTGCCTGGCGAGGGCGCTCGTGCTTGGTCCGCAGGTGATCCTGATGGATGAGCCGTGCAGCGCGCTCGACCCGATTGCCAGCGGCGTGATCGAAGATCTCATCGTCTCCCTGCGCTGTCACTTCACCGTCGTGATCGTGACGCACAACCTCGCCCAGGCGCGGCGCATCGCCGACGATGTCGCGTTGTTCTGGATGCAGGACGGCGCCGGGCAACTGATCGAGCGCGGCGCGGCAGAGCTGGTGTTCTCGGAGCCCCGGTCGGAGCTGACCTCGGCGTATATACGGGGCGTTCGGGGCTGACGACGATGCTCGACCGATGCTCGACAAGCGTGCGCGACAAGCGTGCGTGACTGGCGGACGCACGTCGCGCACGTCACGGTGCTGCCTGGCGACCGGGAGGTCGCCGACGGCGGCCCTCATCCCTCGCGTTCGCGCCGGCGCAGCTCGAGCACGTAGCGCACGACGCCGGCGATCTGCTCTTCGGAGAGCGAGGACGCGTAGCCGGGCATCATCGCATCCGGGATGCCCTCGCGCACGACCCGCGTGATCGCGGTCTGCACTTCGGCCGCGCCCTTCGACAGGTCCGCGTGACGCCACTCGTCGCCGGCGAAACTCCGCGGCTTGACCGGGAGGCTTCGGGCCATCGCGCCGTCGCCGCGCCCGGTGGTGCCGTGGCACGCCAGGCACTGATCCTGGTACACCCGCTCGCCGATCGCGAGGATGGCAGCGGATGCCGGCGGCGCGCCGGCGGGGGGCGACGCCTGCGTCGCGGGCGGTGGTGACGCCGCGGGCGCTCGGGCCGCCGCGGGAGCGGTCGTCGCGGGCGTCACTTCGCTCGTCGTCGCCTCGCCGCAGGCGGCGAGAGCGAGGGGTGCGGCGAGCAGCGTGGATCGGAGCCGGTGGGCCATGGGCGCAGACATTCCTGTTCTCGTGGATCGTTGCGGTGACAGCTTAGCACGGACCGCCCGGCGGGTGCGCAGCCGGCGCCGCCGGACGCGACATTCGTGAGACGCGGGGGTCGCGGGGGACGCGGGGGACGCGGGGGTCATGGGGGTCATGGGGGTCATGCCGGCCGATCCCGTCGCGGTGCACCGGCCGCGCCGCCTCCGGGTACGATCCGCCGCATGGCCGACGAACCCCTGATCGCCGTCTTCGTGGACTACGAGAACCTCGCCATCGGCGTATCGCACATGGGGGGCCGTCGCCAGCTCGATATGAACCTTGTGCTCAAGCGTCTGCTGGAGAAGGGTCGGATCGTCCTGAAACGCGCGTACTGTGACTGGAGCCAGTACGCGGGCGCCGTCGAGGCGCTGCACCGTCACGGCATCGAGCTCGTGGACATCCCGCGCAGCCGCACGAGCGGAAAGAACAGCGCGGACATTCACATGGTCGTGGACGCCGTGGACCTGTGCTACGCCAAGTCGCACATCGACGTGTTCGCCCTGCTGTCGGGCGACAGCGACTTCTCGCATCTCGTCTCCAAGTTGAAGGAGAACGAGAAGCGCGTGATCGGCTGCGGCGTCAAGAACTCGACCTCCGACCTGCTGATCGCCAACTGTGACGAGTTCATCTACTACGACGACCTCGTGCGCGCCGCGGAGCGGCCGAAGGCGCCGAAGAAGGGCGCGCCGGCCACCGGCAAGAAGCAGGAGGCGATGGACCGCGTCGTCGAGATCGTCCACTCGCTCCAGGCCGATTACGAGCCCGTGTGGGGTTCGCTCATCAAGCAGACGATCCGACGCGTGTACCCGGGATTCAGCGAGAGCTACTACGGCTACGGCAGCTTCTCCGCCCTCCTCAAGGACGCCGAGGCGCTCGGCTACGTCCGACTCGAGTACGACGAGGAACGCAACAACTACGTCGTGCTGCTCGTCGAGTCGTGAGCGAGGGGCCGGCCAGGTCGGCGCATCGCCCATAATGCGGGCTAACCCCACGCGCCGAGCATCTCGATCAGGTCAACGACGTCCACCACGCCGTCACCGTTGACGTCGCCGATGCAGTCCGGCCCCTCGCATCCCCAGTCGCCGAGGAGCAGGATGAGGTCGACGATGTCCACGACGCCGTTGCCGTCGAGGTCGGCCGGCCCCGTGCCCGGGCAGTCGCGCCATGCCGCGACGCGGTTGACCGTCTGCCCGGACGCGATCGTGAAGATGCCGCCGGCAACGAGCTGGTCGTCGTGGACGGTCAGCGCGTAGGTCCAGCTGTTCATGCCGATGTTGCCGTCCACGTCGAACGGCCACCAGCGGGTGCCGTCCCAGCGCGCGATGAAGTTGACCGTGCGCCCGCCCGCCACGGCGAACGAGCCCCCGGCGACAAGGTCGTCACCATAGGCGGCCAGCGCGTACACGGTGCTGTTCACGCCGATGTTGCCGCCGTCGTCGAAGGCGTGCCATGTCGATCCGTCCCAGCGCGCGATGCCGTTGACCGTCTTCCCTCCGGCGGTGCTGAAGCCGCCACCGACGACGAGGTCACCGCCGTAGACGGTCAGCGAGCGCACCGAGCCGGCCCCGAGCCCGATGTTGCCGTCGTCGTCGAAGGCGTGCCACCCTCCGCCGTCCCAGCGCGCGATCCGGTTGACGGTCTGCCCGCCCGCCATCGCGAACTCGCCGCCCGCGACAAGGTGACCGTCGTGCACGATGAGCGTCTGGACACGCGCGTCCATGCCGCCCGCGAGGGACGACCACGCCACCCCGTCCCACCGGGCGATGTAGAAGACGTTCTGGCCGCCGGCGGATCCGAACGCGCCGCCGGCGTAGAGGTCGCCCTGGAACACCGCGACAGCGTCCACGACGAGGTTCATGCCGCTGCCGAAGCGCACCCACGTCCCGAGCGTTCCGTCCCAGCGGGCGATCCGGTTGACGGGCACCCCCCCGGCGAAGGTGAAGTCGCCGGCGGCGACCAGGTCGTCACCGTACTGCGACAGCGCGAGCACGAGCGGCGACGGCCCGCCGAACACACCCACGCTTCCGTTCACGTCGTACGGCTGCCACTCGACGCCGTTCCAGCGGGCGATCCCGTTGAGGATGACCCCGTTGTTGTCGAAGGGGAACGAGCCGCCCGCGATGAGCTGGCCGGCATGCACGCCGAGGCTCAGGACCCCGCCAGCGAGGCCCCCGTCGTAGTCCATCCAGGTGTCGCAGGCGTCCCCTGCGAACGCGCCGCAGGGCATCGTGCTCGCGAGCGTCGCCGCGGCGACGCGAAGCTGCTTCCGTCGGGCCATGACTGTCTCCTCATCGGATCGGTGAAATGAAGGTGCGCCCCGACGCGTATCCGCGGCCGGCGCGCGGATCTTGTCCCGAAAATCACGGCTCGTCGTGCGAAGTTCTGTCCCCCGGTCCCGCGCGCCGCCGGGGACGGCCACGGCGACCGGCAGACCGGGGGCCGGCAGACCCGCGGCCGTCAGACCCGCGGCCGTCAGACCCGGAACCGGCGGGAACGCGCTCACGACGATTTGATCGCGCCGTCACGGGATCGACCGCGGCGCCGCACCGACGGCCTCTTACCGCGACGTCATCGACCGGACGGCGTCGCGGCGCGGGCTGCATCGCCCCCGGGTTCGGTCGTCACGGCCTCCCCCACCGGGGTCTCGCTTGCCGGTTCCCCGGTCGTTCCCGCGCGGGACGCCTCGTACCGCCCGAGCCGCTCCTCGAGTGCGGCGCGCAGCGGCGTGCCGGCATCGAGGAGATCGACGGCCCGCCGGAGCGACGCGATCGCGCCCTCGACGTCACCGCGTCCGAAGAGCTGTGACGCGAGCGACGCGTAACCGTGCGCGAGTGCCGTTCGAAACGCCCTGTTGTCCGGCGCGCGCTCGCAGGCGATCACGCCCTGCTCGACCGCCTCGCGCACACGCGCGAGCCGGCGTTCCGGGTCGCGCTCGTGGGCGGCGACGGTCGTGAGCGCGTTGGCGAATTGATGGTGATGATGCGCGGGCAACGCATCGAACCGCGCGATCACCGCGGCGAGGACGTCGGCCGCCTCCCGCGCGAAGCGCTCCGACGCCTCCGGGTCGTTGAAGCTGATCGCCGTGGCCATGTTGAGAAGGCTGTAGCCGTGCTGGAAGCCGACCTCCGGATCGTCCGGGAAGAGCTCGACGCCCCGTCGCACCAGCGCGTGCGACTGCTCCATGATCGCGAGCGCCCGCTCCGGGTCGCCCTGGTACGCGACGAGGTCCGAGAGCAGACGCAGGCTCTCCCAGTACCCCTGCTGGATCGCGAGATCGTCGGGATGCCTCGGCGCGATCCCGGCGAAGAAGGACCGGACGTCCTCGACCACGAGGATCGCCGCCGCCCGTGTCTGCGGGTTCTCCGCGAGACGGACCGCGACGCGGTTGATCAGGTCGCTGCTGCGGCGCACGGCGTCCGTAAGCTGCTCCTCCGCCCGCCGTTCCGCGTCCCGCGCCGCGCCGGCCTGCCAGAGCGCGACGCCAAGCCCGAGCACGAGCGCGAAGACGGCCGCGAGCGCCGCGCCGGCGAGCGTCCGGTTCCGCCGCGCGAAGCGGGCGATCTGCTCGAGCGCGCGCGGCGGCCGCGCCGCGATGGCCTCGCCGGCGAGGAACCGGCGGAGGTCCGACGCCATCTCCGCGGCCGACTGGTACCTCCGCTCCGGCTCCGTCGCGAGCGCCTTGTCCACGATCGTCTCGACGTCTCCCCTCAGACGCGCGTCGAGGGCGCCGAGCCGGCGCGGCCGGTCTTCCCGAATGATCCGCGCCGCCTCGACGAGCGACCGGTCGCGCACCGGGTGCGGCAGCTCGCCGGTGAGCACCTGGAACGCGATGACGCCAAGGGCGTACACGTCGGAGCGCGCGTCGATGCTCGCCGGATCGCCCGCGATCTGCTCGGGGCTCATGAACGGTATCGTCCCGACGAGGTGCCCGATCTCGGTCCGGAGGCCGGCGGTGCCGAGCTCGGGGTCCGCCGCGCGCGCGATCCCGAAGTCGACGATCTTCGGCCGGCGCGTCGCGGTCTCGACCAGCACGTTGGCCGGCTTCAGGTCGCGGTGGATCACGCCGCGCAGGTGCGCGTGGTGGATCGCGTCACACACGACGGCGATCAGCTCGAGCCGTTGCCTCGCCGGCAGCGCGAGGCGGGCCGCGTAGGCGTCGATCGGCTCGCCCTCGATGTACTCCATCGCCAGGTACGGCTGCTCCGCGACCCCGTACGCGGACTCGACACGGGCCACGCCGGCTTCGAAGACCTGCGAGATGCCGGGGTGCCGCAGGTGGGCGAGGATGTCGGCCTCGTGCCGGAAGCGCAGCCGGATCGAGTCCGACACGCTGTCCTCGCGCAGCACCTTGACGGCGACGCGCCGACGCGGGTGATCCTGCTCGGCGAGATAGACGACCGCCATGCCGCCGCGGCCGAGCACCTCCCGGACGCGAAACGAGCCGATGGACCGCGGCCGGCCGTTCGCCTCCGCGGCGATCGCGTCGCGCAGGCCCCGCTCGACATGCAGGTTGGCCTCGATCTCCGCCAGCCGGCGCCGGCAGCCGGGGCACCGGGTCACGTGCGCTTCGACCTCGGCCGTGGCGCCGTCGTCGAGCCCGCCCGCGGTGAATCGTTCGAGCTGTCCCGTGTCGTGACAGACCATCACGAGCTCCCGCTCCCGGACGTTCTCACTGACGCCGCCATTTATCCGCGCAAGGCCGGGTTTCCTTGCCCGGGAATCAGTCGATTCGCTCGAGCTGCTCGCGGATCGCCCTCAGCCGCGTCAGGACGCGGTGCTTGGCGCTGTAGACGTGCTCAACGGACATCCCGAGGGCGCGGGCGGCGTCGCCGGCGGGGCGGTCGCGCACGACGACCATCTCGAACGCCTCGATCGTCGCGGGCTCGACCTCCCGGCGCACGCGATCGAGGCACGCGGTGAGCAGCGCGGTCTCCCACTCCCGCTCCCAGATCGCCCGCGCCTCGCTCTCGTCGCGCGGGGTCCGCCGGGACGCGGCGCCGGCCTCCCCGTCCGGACCGGCCGCGGCCTCGCGTCGTCCGCGTGCGCGCCGGTCCCGCAGCGCCTGGTGCCAGGCGATGCCGAACAGCCAGGTGCCGAGCCGACCCCGGTCGCGGTCGTACCGACCCGCGCGGAACTGCTCGACGAACTGGAGGAGCGTCTCCTGCGCGAGATCGTCGGCGTCGGCGGGCGCGTGCCCGAGACGACGCGCGAAACCGACGATCGGGCCGCGGAATCGATCGACGAGCCGGCGCCACGCCTCGTCGCGGTCCGCGCCGAGGTCGCGCAGAATCGTGGACGTGGTCCGCCACTCCATGGAATCGTTGATCACCGGGCCCGGCTCGCCGTGAGGCTCCGAATCTGCTCGCTGGCCTGCTGGATGACGGCCTCCGCGATCTGCTCCGGGTTATAGCCGGCCTTGAGCATGACGAGCGGTTTCCCGGCCTCCTTCGCACACGCGCACGCCTCCTCCACGTGAAGATGACCGGCGAGCTTCACGAGCACCAGGACGAGAAGCGTATCCGGGCGCGTGATCGGCGCGATCATCGGCTGCCCCGTACCGTGCTCGGTAAGCCGCACCCATCTGACGTCCGCGAGATCGAACGCGTCCCTGATACGGTCGGCCGCTTCGGCCCGCGGCTCGCCACCGATCATCACCACGGTTCCGCCGGCCAGCAGGTCCCGCACTTCCAGTACGCGCTCGCTCCGTTCGTCGCTGCGCTCCGCGGCCGGCGCGGCGGCCGACGCGGCGCTCGCGTACCGGTCGCGCACCGACTCGAGAACGCGGTCCACGAACGGCGATCCGTCCCTCGACGCGATCGACCCGGCGATCGCGGGGTCCATCAGCTCGCCAAAGCGTCGATCCGTGTGCGGCACGCCGAGATCGTCGAGCGTACCCATGGCCTCCACGATCCGCTCGCCGTGGTAATCGTCGAAGGCCCCTTCGCGCTCGCCGGCGAGCAGGTCGAGGTGGTATCGGAGCTTGCTGAATCCTGCCCGGATCTGCTTCAGACGCCGGGCGTGGCGCCCGAACTCGTCGCGGAGCGCGGTAACGCGACGGGCAAGCTCGTCCGCGTCGGCCGGATCAGCCCGATCCTCGAGCTTCAGGAACTGCGGAACGTAGATGCCCCGCGAGGCGGTCTCCTTCCGGATCCACCGGTGGAAATCGTCCTGGTCGGCATCGGCCGACCCCAGCCACGTCTGCTCCATGGCCACGCGCAGGGCGCAGTTCGCTTCCGCGCAGAGGGCGAGTGCCGCCTCCACGTCGGCGTCCCTGGCCTGGTCGCCGCATTCCTCGACGCGCTGAGCGAGGGGGACGGCGTCCGCCATCACTTCGTAGCACCTCGCGATCAGTTCCAGCACGGCGTCTACCGGCGGCTCCCGCTCGCGATAGAACGCCCAGAGAAAGCAGCGTGGAGTCGCTTTCGCCTCGGCCAGCATGTCGTTCATCCGCTCCAACAGCGGCGGCTCGGCCACCGGGTCCGCGCGCGCTGCCCGGCGATCGATGAGCAACCGGCACGACTCGGCCTTCAGCCGGCTTCTCCGCTCGATGAGCGCGAGATCGATCGGCTCCTCGGCCGGCGCCCCGGCGGCGCCGACACCATCGTCACTCCGCGCGCTCGCGACCGGTGCGGGATTCCGCTCCGCTGCGACCGGTGCGGGGACGGTCCCGCCCGCGATCTCCCCCCGCGTGACGCGAACCGGCAC
>CAZXBB010000342.1:0-12614 GCA_964638815.1 uncultured Isosphaeraceae bacterium | reverse complement strand
AAATCGGCCGTGGCGGTATGGGTGTCGTCTACCTCGGTGTGCGCGAGGGCGACGAGTTCAAGCGCCCGGTCGCGATCAAGGTGCTCAAGCGCGGGCTCGACACCGAGGACGTCCTCGCCCGGTTCGACCTCGAACGGCAGGTGCTCGCCGCGATGAACCATCCCGGCATCGCCCGACTGTACGACGCGGGCGAGACCGACGAAGGGCTGCCGTACTTCGTGATGGAGTACGTCGAGGGGCTCGACCTCGCGGAATACTGCGACAAGCACCGGCTCAACATTGGCGAGCGTCTCGCGCTCTTCCAGAAGGTCTGCGCAGCCGTCCACTACGCGCACCAGAACCTCATCGTGCACCGTGATCTCAAGCCGCGAAACATCGTCGTGACCGGCGAAGGACAGCCGAAGCTCCTCGACTTCGGCATCGCAAAGCTCATCAAGCCCGAGCTGTCGATCCTCATGGCCGACCCGACGCTGCCCGGCGCCCGCGTCATGACGCCGGAGTACGCGAGCCCCGAGCAGGTGCGTGGCGATCCGATCTCGACGGCGAGCGACGTCTACACGCTCGGCGTGATCCTCTACGAGCTGCTGTGCGGGCACCGGCCGTACCGATTGCTCAGTCGAGTGGCCTCCGAGATCGAGCGTGTCATCTGCGAGGAGGAGCCGGAGAGGCCGAGCACCGCGATCAGCCGTGTTGAAGAGATCGAGGTGTTCGACGCGGGCATCGGCACCGGAACCGGGACGCGCACGATCACGCCTGAGTCGGTCAGCAAGACCCGCGCGGCACGGCCCGAGCGCCTGCGGCGGCAGCTCGCGGGCGACATCGACAACATCGTCATGATGGCGATGCGGAAGGAATCGCAGCGTCGGTACGCCTCGGCGGAGCAGATGGCGTCGGACATCCAGCGCTATCTCGACGGGATGCCCGTCACGGCGCGGCCTGACACGCTCGGGTACCGGATGTCGAAGTTCGTGCGGCGGAACCGGGCGGGGGTGGCGGCGGCGGCGGTGATGGTCGTTCTGCTGATCGGCGGCATCGCCAGTACGACGAGGGAATGGCAACGGGCAGAGGCCGAGCGGCTGACGGCGATCGAGGCGCAGGAACAGGCCGAGGCGGATCGCCGGCAGTTCCTGTCGATCGCGGCTCGGGCCGTCGAATCGGCGACGCTCGGGGAAGGACGGCCACTGTCCGCCCGTGAGTCGCTCCTTCGCGAGACGATCGAGCATCTGCGCGCCATGCCGCGCCTCGATGACGATACGCTCGCTTTGCTCGCATCCGCCCTCGAGGCCCTCGGGGACGTGCAGGGGGGGCACGGGCTGAACAATCTCGGTCAGGTGGAGGCGGCAGAGAAATCCTACCGCGAGGCGCTGGCGATCCGCGAGGAGTTGGCCGAGGCCGGTGACCCGGCCGCACTCGCCCACCTCACGGACACACGATTGGACGTGGGGGACGCCATCCTGAATCAGTCGACTTGGGAAGCCGCTCTACCCTGGAAACGCAGGGCGCTCGAAGGCATCGAACCCGCCGCGCAGGCGAAGGGCGCGCCGATCGACGTTCGGCGCGCATACGGCGTGGCGATGAGTGAGGTCGGGTCTCTGCTCGTCAAGAAGGGTGCGATCAAAGACACCATCGACCTGTACGAAAAGACCTACGTGCTCCGCCGGCAGCTCGTGAAGGAAGCGCCCGGCGATATCAGGTTGCAGCGCGATCTCGCAATGATCGCCCAGTGGCTCGGGTCGCGGCTTGTCCGGCGCGGCGATGTCGAAAGCGCACTACCGCTTCTCAAGGAGTCAGTCGCCATTCGCGAGCGTCTGGTGACCGAGCAGGCGCCCGATCGCGTACTCTTTCGGGAAGAGCGCCTCGCGCGGTGGGACCTCGGCAAGTGCCTTCAGGGCATGGGAGACTATCAAGGGGCGATCGAGCAATTTAACCGGTGTCTCCAGACCCCCGAGCTCGACGAGACCACGCTCGTCCAGCTTTCGAATGTGTCGCAATCCGTCGGCGCGCTTCTGGCTGAGCAGGGAAGGCATGAAGAGGCTGTCGCTCAACTGGACCGAGGTCTCGCCTTTGCGGGAATCCTTCTCGACCGCAGCCCGAGGGCGGAGCCCAGCACGAGCATCCTGCTCCAGATCCAGATTGGCCAGACCTGGATCGACGCCAGGCGGTTCGACCTCGCGGCGGAGCCGGCGCGCACGGCGCTTGCGGCGTGTGAGGCTCGAGCCGCCCAAGGTGAGGGCCAGAATTGGTTTTGGGAGTGGGATCTGGCCGCCGCGCGCAGCAACTACGCAATGGTTCTCACAGGGACCGATGAGGCCGACGCCGCGCACGATCTCCTCGACAAGTCCGTGCTCGATTTCGATCGGCTGCTCAAGGGCAAGGAACTCAGCGATCTCGAGATCGAGTTGCGGAAGGACGCAGCCTTCGCATATATGCGCCTGTCGCGGGTACTCGCGGAGCGAAGCAACGTTCTTGGCGCGATCAAGTACGCCGAGAAGGCGCTGGCAACCGCTCCGATGCCGACGGTCGATTTGCTGCTCACGCTGGCCGACGCCCATTACATTGACGGCAACGCGACCAAGGCGATCGAAAGCGTGACGGAAGCACAGCGCCAGCTCGATGCCGACCCGCCATACAACGCCGACGAGATCCACCGTTCGATCGACGAGACCCTCGAACGCTACCTCGCGCCGGCTGCCGGGGGCTGATTCCGTACGGTCCCGATCTCACCCTCGTCGTGTCGTTGGTCCTGCGCGTCCCGCCGGTGTTGATCCGCAACGCCCGCGTCCGTCGGGCGGCTGCCGTGCACGGGTCCTGATCGGGTAGGTCCGCGCCTCCTGCGCGCCCCGGCCGGCGCTCGCACCAGCCCATTTCCAAGGTCGCCCACCGCGCTTCACGCATCCCGTTGTGGCCGGATGCCGCGGAGCCTGCGTGGGCTCACGCGACAGACCGACGGCAAGCGTTGCCTCGGCGCCGGCGGTCGCCTCGCACCCTTTGGAAAGGCCACAACGATGAAACGACAGACGCTTGCACACCTCGCCGTCCTCACCATCGCCGCCGGCGCGTCCGCGCGCGGCCCTGGTGATTGCAACGGGAACGGCATACCGGATGTTCAGGAGATCGCCGACGCATCGATGCATTCCGACGCATCGGGGCCGATGTCACCCTTCGGGTCGGGAAGCGAACAGGCATTCGACGCGTCGAGTCTCCCGCAAGCGATCGGATCGGTCGAGCTCCTGATCGAGGCCAGTGCCGATCTCGGGGCCGGCAACGAGAAGGTGACCCTCTACTTGGACGGCGAGTCGTACGGACAGATCCTCGACGGCGCCGACGACTGCTCGTCACCCCCGGATCAGGACACCGTCAGCATCGCCGCCGACGCGTGGAACGCCCTCGCGGCCGACGGCAGCGTGGTCATCGAGCTCGTGGCCAACCAGCATGTCGACGCGGGCCAATGTAGCCCGGTGTCATGGATCAGCGTCTCGCTGAGCTACGAGATCGTGCCGCTGAACGATCTGGATCGGAACGGTGAACTCGACGAGTGTCAGTCGCTCCGGGCGCCGAACTCGAGCGTGCTCACGCAGCCCGGGCTCCGCGCGCAGTACTACAGTCTGACCGCTCCATCGTCGCTCCCCGATTTCGACGCCCTGACGCCGTTCCGTCTCGCGGCTGTTCCCCGCCTGGACTTCGCGGAGAGCGACGGCAACTTCGCCGGTTCCGGCTTGAGCGACAATGTCGGCGCCGTGTTCGAGGGCTACATCACCGTCCCCGCGCCGGCGTTCTACTTGTTCTACACCACGTCCGATGACGGCTCGCGTCTCTACATCGGTGACCGACTTGTCGTCGAGAACGACGGTCTCCACCCGATGGCCGAGCGCTGGGGCGTCATCGGCCTCGACCCCGGCACGCACGCCCTTCGCGTCGAGTACTTCGACCGTGCGGGCGCCGGCGGACTGATCGCGAGCATCGAGGGAGGCGGACTCGAGAAGCAGATCATACCGGCAGCGATGCTGAGCCACGGGGGTGGTTGCTCCGGTGACATGACCGGCGATGGCGTGGTCGGCTTCGCGGATATTCTGGAAGCCCTTGCCAGCTGGGGGCCTTGCACGCAAGACCCGTGCAACGCGGATGTGACCGGCGATGGCGAGGTCGGCTTCGACGACGTGCTCGAGGTTCTTGGGCACTGGGGTCCGTGCCCCTCGGACATCATGGTGGACTCGATCGTACTGTCCCGGACGCTCGCCGATCCGGGGGAGACGGTGACCGTCGACGTTGGGATCTGCAACACTGCGGAGATGTTGATGGAGTCGGCGCTGGTGATCGTCAATCTCTCAGACGGAGGCGGGTCGTGGTTCACACTCGTCGACATCGAGCCGGGGTGCGAGACGGTGGCGCAGATCGAGATCCAGGCGCCGACCATCGATCGCGAGTGCGGCGACCCGGTTGCATACACCATCGAAGTCCAGATCCAGCCGATCGGCGCCGACGCGAACACGGACAACAACCGCGCCGCCGTGGGCCTGGGCGTGATCCCTCGATTCTGGGATCTGGAGTTCAGCGTGTCGATCAACCCCGACGTCGTGTTCGCCTGCTTACCTGTCGCGTGGCAGGTCAAGGTGACCAACGTCGGAAATGCAACCTCGCCTTCCGTGCGCTACCGGACCGGAATCTGCCCCGACTCGGGACCGAGTGACTGGTTGCCGGTGGCATGGGGATGCCCCGATTGCGAGACAGGGGCGATTCCCAAGCACGAAACCCGGACCTACAACCATCTGTGGCCCGGCTCGGGTTGCCTCATCTTGGGACGGCAATGGGTGAAGGCTCAGGTCCAGCCCGGTGAGCGCGACTGCCCGGTCGGCGACAACTTCGATCAGCATCCGATCTGGGTGAATCCGTAGCGGCGACCGTCGAGTGAACACGAGGACGCCCGCACCCGCGTTGTGGTGCGGGCGTCCTCGCCTGCAGGTGAAGTACCCTGCACGTTCGAACTGCCGACGCGACGCCTGCGCCACAAGGGCACAAGGGCTAGCATGCCCAGATGCCCGACGACCGCACCGATCGCATTGCCCGCGCCGCCGCGCGACTGCTTGCACTGCGGCTCGCCGGCGACATCGACGAGGCGATCGACGCCGCCGTTGTCGCCGCCGGGCCCGGGGCGCCGCGCCCGGGGTGGAAGGCGGTGCGGGCGCACGCGCGGGGGATGGCGATGCAGGCGCTCGGTCGCGAGGGCTACACGGAGTCGATCCGGGCGGTGTGGCGGCTGGCCGAGGAGTTCATGACCACGCTGGAGGAAGCCCGCGACGACGCGGCGACGCTCCTGTGCGGTCGCGCGGCGAAGGGCGAGATCGACGCCGGCGTCACGCTTCACATTCGCGTCTACACCGACGCCCCCATGGTCGATCTCGTTGACTGGCTCTGCGCGCGGGGCTACGACGAGCCGAAGTTCGAGACGGCCGACACGCGATTCGGGCGTCTGGACCGTGCGAGGTTCATCGAAGACGAGCACGAGATCGTTCTGACGCGATGCCCCACCGAGGATCCGCGGCTGAGCCCGGATCGCGAAGCCAACCGCGACCTCTTCAAGGGCCGCCCGATCGCAATCGCGACACTGCGGGAACTTCGCGCGAAGATCGGCTGACCGCTTGCCTCTCATTATCAGATCAGAGCATTTCCTCGCCGCGGTCGCCGCGCCGGGTCTCCTCGTGACGGAGCCTCGCTACACTGTCCCGCGATGCAATACGGGTTCGTCATAGATCACGACAGCTGCATCGGCTGTCACGCCTGCACGGTCGCCTGCAAGTCGGAGAACGACGTGCCCGTCGGGAAGTTCCGAACGGCGGTGAAGTACACCGAGGTCGGGAAGTTCCCCTCGGTGAAACGGAACTTCCTGGTGCAGCGGTGCAACCACTGCACGGACGCCCCGTGCGTCACGATCTGCCCCGTCAACGCCCTCGAGAAGCGGCCCGACGGCATCGTGGACATCGATCGCGACGCGTGCATCGGGTGCCGGGCGTGCATGCAGGCGTGCCCGTACGACGCGATCTATCTCAACGAGGACCACGGCGCCGTCGAGAAGTGCCACTTCTGCGCCCACCGCGTCGAGAAGCGCCTCGAGCCGGCGTGCGTCACGGTGTGCCCCGTCGGCGCGATCATCCCCGGCGACTTCGACGACCCGGGGTCGCGGGTGGCGCAGCTCACGATCGCGAAGGAGACCCGCGTGCGGCGTCCCGAGCAGGGGACGGGGCCGAACGTGCGGTACATCGGGGCGGACGACGTTTCGCTCCGCCCCGGGGCCGCGGCGCGGCCGGACATGTACCTTTGGAGCGAGCGGCCGCCCCAGAAGCCCGAGGCGTGGCCGCTCTCGCTCCCGCTCGCGCCGGACGCCGCCGTGGTGCTCGACACGGGGCACAAGGTCGAGTGGGGCTGGCCCGTCGCGCTCTACCTCGTGACGAAGGGGATCGCCGCGGGGGCGGCCATGCTCGCGCCGTTTGCCGGGCTGATCGGTCTCGAGGGATTCGCGGGACGTTTCGTACCGGAGCTGCTCGCGCTCGCTTTCACGGTGATCACGCTCATCCTGCTCGTGGAGGATCTCGCGCGACCGCAGTTCTTCTACCGGTTGCTCACGCGGCCGAACTGGAGGAGCTGGCTCGTGCGCGGCGGCGTCATCCTCGGGGCCTTCTCGGCCGTGCTGGTCGTGACGATCGGGCTCGAGGCCTTCGGGCAGAGCGCGGCGGCCCACGCGATGCGCATCGTCGGCGCGCTGCTCGGCATGGCGGCGGCGGGATACACGGCGTTCCTGTTCGGCCAGTGCAGGGGGCGTGATCTCTGGGAGAGCGACCTGCTGCTGCCGCACCTCCTCGCCCAAGCCGCCTTCTGCGGCGCCGCGTGCCTGCTGCCGTTCGCCCCCGGGAGCGTCCTGCTCAAGGTCGTGTTCGCGATCGGCGTTCTCGTTCACGCCGCGCTGTCCATCGCCGAGCACGCCCGCGCGCACGAGACCGACAACGCGCGGCAGGCCGCCGCGTTCCTCGGCACACTGCGGCTCGGTCCGTTCCGTCTCCTGCGAGACAGCCTCGTCGTCGGCGTCGGCGTCGCGTTCGTCGTCCTGCTCCTCGCCCCCGCCGTCGCCTGGATACCGGCGATCGCGGGGCTGTATCTGTACGAGCACGCGTTCGTGAGAGCGGCGCAGTTGCCTCCGTTGTCGTAGCCATGAAAGAACCGGCTCCTCTCGATGTGACGCCCCTCGAGTCGTTCCCGCCCGTGGACCAGTGGGACGACTGGGCGGAGTTCGACCCCGGCGCGTGGCCGCGGCGGGTCGAGCGCCGGTACATGCTCGTGCCGACGACGTGCTTCAACTGCGAGGCCGCGTGCGGGCTCATGGCGTACGTCGACAGGGAGACGATGACGATCCGGAAGCTGGAGGGGAATCCCCACCACCCCGGCTCGCGCGGGAAGAACTGCGCGAAGGGGCCCGCGACGATCAACCAGGTCGAGGACCCCGGCCGCATCCTCCATCCGCTGAAACGCGTCGGTCCGCGCGGATCGGGCCGGTTCGAGCGGACGACGTGGGACGAGGTGCTGGACGTCATCGCGGCGAAGATCCGCAGCGCGATCGTCGAGGACCGGCGGACGGAAGTGATGTACCACGTGGGGCGACCCGGACACGACGGCTACATGGACCGGGTGCTCCAGTCGTGGGGCGTGGACGGGCACAACTCGCACACCAACGTCTGCTCGTCAGCCGCGCGGATCGGCTACGCGCTGTGGAGCGGGGCGGACCGGCCGTCGCCCGACCACGCGAACGCGAAGTTCATCCTGCTGCTGTCCGCGCACCTCGAGACGGGTCACTACTTCAACCCGCACGCGCAGCGGATCGTGGAGGCGAAGTCGCACGGGGCGAAGCTCTGCGTGATCGACGTCCGCCTGTCGAACACCGCGTCGCGGGCGGACTACTGGCTCGCGCCGCTGCCCGGCACCGAGGCGATGCTGCTGCTGGCGATGGCGCATGTCATCCTCGCGGAGGAGCTGTACGACCGGGCGTTCCTCGAGCAGTGGGTCAACTGGCCCGAGTGCCTGCGGGCGCTGCGGGGTGACGACGCCGGGATCACGTTCGACGCGTTCATCGACGCGCTGAAGACGCACTACGCCGCCAACACCCCCGAGGCGGCGGCCGCGGAGTGCGACGTGGACGCGGAGATGATCCGCGACGTCGCCCGCGAGATCGGCCGGGCCGGCAGTGCGTTCGCCTCGCACGTGTGGCGGAATGCGTGCGCGGGCAACCTCGGCGGCTGGCAGGTTGCGCGGTGCCTCCAGTTCCTCGTCGTGCTCGTGGGCGGCGTTGACGCGAAGGGCGGGACGCACCTCAACGCGCACAACAAGTTCGTCCCGCCGCCGTTCATGAAGCCGCCCCCGCAGAACGTCTGGAGCGAGCTGCTCTATCCGCGCGAGTATCCGCTGGCGTACCACGAGCCGTCGTACCTCCTGCCGCATTTCCTCGAGGAGGGCCGCGGGAAGATCGCGGCGTACTTCACGCGGGTCTACAACCCGGTGTGGACGAACCCGGACGGCATGCTCTGGGAGCGCGTGCTCCGGGACGAGTCGAAGATCGAGCTGCACGCGGCCCTCACGCCGACGTGGAACGAGACCGCGCAGTACGCCGACTACGTGCTGCCGATGGGGCTCGGTCCGGAGCGGCACGACCTGATGAGCCAGGAGACGCACGCCGCGAAGTGGATCAGCTTCCGCCAGCCGGTGACGCGGGTGGCCCGCGCGCGGGTCGGTCAGAACGTGGATCTCACGTGGCGCACCAATCCAGGCGCCGTGTGGGAGGAGGACGAGTTCTGGATCGAGCTGTCGTGGCGGATCGATCCCGACGGCGCGCTCGGCATCCGCAGGTACTACGAGTCGCCGTACCGGCCGGGCGAGAAGATCACCATCGACGAGTACTACCGGTGGATCTTCGAAAACAGCGTTCCCGGCCTGCCGGAGGAAGCGGCGAAACACGGTCTCACGCCGCTGGCGTACATGCGGAAGTACGGCGCGTTCCTCGTCGAGAAGGAGGCGTACGACGGTTTCCGCGAGGCGGTGCCCGCCGACGCGGTGGCGGCGTCGACCGTCGAGAACGGCACGATCGTCCGCGACGGCGCGCCGATCGGCGTCATGGAGGAGGGCACGCCCCGCGTCGGGTTCAGGACGCCCTCGCGGCGGCTCGAGATTCACAGCGCGACGATGGCCGAGTGGGGCTGGCCCGACGGCACGATGCCCGCGTACATCCGCAGCCACATCCACCGCGAGACGCTCGACCGCGCGAATGGCGAGTACGTCCTCATCCCGACGTTCCGCCTTCCGACGCTCATCCACACGCGCTCGGCCAACGCGAAGTGGCTCTATGAGCTGTCGAACACGAACCCGGTGTGGATGCACCCGGCGGTGGCCGCGCAGGTCGGCGTCGGGACCGGCGACCTCGTACGCGTCGCGACGCGGATCGGTCACTTCGTGAACCGCGCGTGGGTGACCGAGGCGATCCGCCCCGACATCGTCGCGTGCTCGCACCACCTCGGCCGCTGGCGTCTCTTCGACGACACGGGCACGGACCGCTGGGCGAGCGCGAAGGTGATCCGCGAGGAGACCGGCCCGGGCACGTACCGCTTCCGCCGGGTCGAGTCGATCGGCCCGTTCGTATCAGACGACCCCGACAGCCGGCGCGTCTGGTGGTCGGACGGCGGCGTGCATCAGAACATGACCTTTCCGGTCCAGCCGGATCCGATCTCCGGCCAGCACTGCTGGCACCAGAAAGTCCGCGTGACGAGGGCGGACGCGGGCGACCGGTACGGCGACGTCCTCGTCGACACGACGAAGTCGATGGAGGTCTACCGGGAGTGGCTCGCGCTCACGAAGCCGGCGCCGGGTCCCGGTGGTCTGCGCCGCCCGAGATGGTTCGCACGCGCGGTGCGGCCGGCGCCGGAGGCTTACGAGATCTGATAATGAGAGGCCGCGAGGCCGGCGTCTCGAGTCGCGGGCTCACAGGATCCCGAGCATCTGCGCCGCCGCCCAGCCGAGGAACACCAGGAACGCGACGCGCACCCACGTCAGCGGAAGCCGGTGCGTCAGTCCGGCGCCGAAGAGGGCGCCGAGCGTGGCGGTGGGGGCGAGGCACGCCGCAATCCAGAGGCTGTCGCTGAAGTGGAGGCCCAAGGGCACGCCGGCGGCGTCCGTGAGGTGCTCGAGCGCCGCGTTCTTGCGGGCCGCGCCGACGACGGACGTCACGGAGATCACCGCGCTGCTCGTGGCGATGCCCTCGCGGAGCGGGAGCGCGCAGATGCGCTGGAGCATCGGCACCGCGAGGGGGCCGCCGCCGATGCCGAGGAGACCCGCGAAGAATCCCATCACGCCGCCCGCGACGCCGGCGGGGACCCAGCCGACCCGGGCGCACGGCCTGGCGCGGAGGTGGCGGTCGCGGTACCGCTTCAGCAGCTTGAAGAGGATGACATAGACGAGGAAGCCGCCGAAGAGCTTCTGGAGCATGGCGCCGTCCACCTGGTTGCTCAACTCGACCCCGACGAGGATGAACACGACGCCGAACGGAAGCATGCGCAGCATCACGTCCCACCGGATCGCCTCGGCGACATGGTGCCGCATCGCCGCCGGGGCGGCCACGAAGATGTTGACCAGCATCCCGGCGGCCTGCGCGAGGTGCTGGTCGCGGTGCATGGAGAGCGTGAGGACGGGGATGATGATGATCGACCCGCCGAGCCCGACCAGCCCGCCGACGACCCCCGCGAAGAGACCGAGCGCGAGCAGCCGGACCAGCTCGTCATAGGCGAACGGCATGCGGGAGAGTCTATGGCTTGCACAGAGGTCTATCGAGGCGCGGCACGGCGGGCATCGACCGGGGCTGCCGGGCTGCTCCGTGATCGCCCCCGACCCGGCAGGACGGATCTGCCGTCGCTCGGCGGCCCTGCGTGGTTCGAACCCGACGCGGACCGGGCTACGCCCGCTGCGCTTCGAGCTGCCGCTGCGCCTCCATCGTCTCACGGTCCTGGCACACCTCCACCTCCGGGCTGTCGAGCGAGTAGATGTGGAAGTCCCGGAGCGGGGGCGTGTAGACGTGCAGCGTGACGAGATCCTGCCCCGGCGGCTGGCGATTGCCGATCACGTGGATGTCGGCGTCGTACGAGCCGCACACGTCGCCGCGTCGCATCGTGCCGGTGGTCGTCGCGCGGAGCATGCCGTCGGCGCCGCGCTTGTACTTCGTCTCGTGCAGCAGGCCGTCGAGCACGAGCACGCCGCAGGCGGAGCCGCGGTGATCGTGGATCGGGCTGGACTGCCCGGGCTGCCAGCAGAGGATCAGGGCCGCGTAGCCGGAGCCGACCCGCAGCACGTTCCGCTTGTAGCGGTCGTCGTCGAACGCCACGATGTGCTCGACGTCCGCCCGCGTGATCTCGAGCCGTTCCAGCCGGTCCACCAGCTCATCGATCGGGACGGCTTTCTCGTGTCGGTCGAGCTCGGTCAGGAACGATTCCAGCTTCATCGGGGACACCTCGCTCTCGATGATAACGGATCAGGTGCCCGCGCCGACAGGGGAATCCGCGGTCTTCTCGATCGGCGCCCCGACGATGTTCCCGTACTCGGTCCAGCTTCCGTCGTAGTTCTTCACATTGCGGATGCCGAGGAGGTACTTGAGGACGAACCACGTGTGGCTCGAGCGCTCGCCGATGCGGCAGTACGAGATCGCGTCGCGGGTCGGATCGACGTGCTTCTCCTCGAAGTAGATCCGCCGCAGTTCGTCCGCCGACCTGAACGTCCCGTCCTCGTTGACCGCCGAACTCCACGGCACGCTGACCGCCCCGGGGATGTGGCCGCCGCGCTGCGCCGTCTCGTTCATGCCGGGTGGGGCGATGATCCTGCCGCTGAACTCGTCCGGGCTGCGGACGTCCACGAGGCTGTGCGTGCCGAGACGGCTCGCCTCCATGGTGTCCGCCAGCAGGGCGCGCAGGTCCATGTTCGCTTCGTGAGCGCGGTAGGGCACGGGCGTCGGTGCGGGCTTCTCCGTGGTGAGCGGATTGCTCTTGTCGAGCAGCCACTTGACGCGGCCGCCGTTCATCAGGCGGACCGGCTCGTGGCCGTACAGCCTGAACAGCCAGTAGGCGTAGGCCGCGAACCAGTTGTTGTGGTCGCCGTAGAGGACGACGGTGTCGCCGGCCGCGATGCCGGCGCCGCCCACGAGCTTCTCGAAGTTCTCCCTCGAGACGATGTCGCGCGCGACCTGGTCCTGGAGCTCGGTCTGCCAGTTGAATCCGACCGCGTCCGGGATGTGCCCCGAGTCGTACGCCGTCGTGTCCACGTCGACCTCGACGACCCTTACGCCGTCGTCGGTGTGGTGAGCCCTGACCCAGTCCGTCGAGACCAGGACCTCGGGATGCGCGTATTCAGCCATGGCGATCGTCCCTTCGTCGCGAGTTGCTTCGGTGCCCGTGGGCATTCTAGCCCGCATTATGCATGAACCGGGTCGTCCAGCGGGCGATCCAATCGCGTGAGCGCTCGTTCGAGCCTCGACGTATCGAGAGGATATGCCATCGGCTCGCCCGAACGCTCACGCGATCGGCTTGCCGCGCTGGTTGCGC
>CAZXBB010000341.1:0-2947 GCA_964638815.1 uncultured Isosphaeraceae bacterium | reverse complement strand
TTCCTGGTCGGGCGTCGGCTCGAGGGGCAGGAGCGGCGTCCGCGCCCGGAGCGAGGCGGTCGCCGGCTCTTCGGGCAGCGGCGCCGCATCGTCGCGCACGAACGCGAAACCGAGCAGGACGCAGATGTCGATCCGGTCGAGCGGCTGCGCCCAGTCGGACCGGCGGAGCGGCGTCGTGCCCGTCGCGGTGATCGCGTCCACCACGTTCGGTGCCAGCAGGAACGCGCCGGATCGGGGAGATCCGCCGTCAGTCCCAGTTCCCCAGGATCCGCAGGATGTCCGGGAACGCCACGACCCCGTTCCGATCGACGTCCTCGGGGCAGCACGGGCACGGTCCCCATTCGCCGAGCACCGCGAGCAGGTCGCCGAAATCGACGGTGCCGCTGCCGTTCACGTCCGGGCCGTTGCCGAGATCGACGACGAAGCCCTCGTTGAAGAAGAGCCCCTTGCCATCGTCACGAACCCCCCACCCGACGATTACGTCGCCGCACGGCGAGACGCCGACGGCGCCCGCGAGGACCAGCCAGTCCTGCGGCACGTCAATCCCGCGGGACGCGAGGAACGTCGCGAGCGGCTCGCCGCCTCGTGCGGGCGTGCGGATCCACGCCTCGCCGGAGGAAATCCCCACGAGCACGGTGCCGTCATCGCTCGCGTCGAGGATCGGCCCGAAGCTGCCGGCGGGCACGACCTGGCCGTTGACGTACGCGACGCCGAGGCCGTTCTCGTCGAGGCCTGTGACGACCGCGCCGTTCGCCGACACGCCGTGCACCTGGCCGAGGACCGGGAGCGGCTCCATCGTCCCCGCGCCTGCGACGCGGAACCACTGTGGCCGCGGACCCCCGGAGTCGCTCGTGCCGACGATCACCGCGCCGTCCGGCGTGATGTCCGACGCCCAGCTTGCGAACAAGCCCCCCGGCAGGTCGCCGAGCGGCGTCGGCGACTGATCGCCGGCGTTCCAGACGAACGCTTCGATGTCGTCCGCCGCATTCTGCGCGAAGCCGGCGAGACGATTGCCGGCGTGGTCGATCGCGAGCGGGATGATGGAGCTTGCCTCGACGAGCCCAGGCAGGAACTCCGGCTCCACCGCGTTCTTCAGCCATCGGAAGCCCGAGCCCGTGCTCGTCCATCCGCATCCGGCGTTGCCGCTGCGCGCGACGTTGACCATGACGCTCGTCCAGCCGACTGACTCGCTCAGGCCGCCCTCGCCGTTTTCCCAGAAGCGGATCGCGATGCCGCCCGCGTGGAAGCCGCGCGCCTCGTAGTCGAACACGCTGGGGAAGCTGAGGCCCACGACATCCGAGGGATTCGCCGTGACCTTCGTCGCGCATGAGTGACCGAACTCGCCCACGCCCACGCCCTGGAACGACCCGGCCTTCGCCACGCCGACGGCGGCGAGCAGCACGGCGGTCGAGACGGTCGTTCCCTCGCCCCGGGTCTTCCTGTTCAACTTCCTGTTCGACTTCCTGTTCATCGCGTTCCTGCTCATCGCGATCCTGTTCATCGCGATCCTGTTCATCGCGATCCTGTTCTTCCCGCGTCTGACGACGACGCACGTCGTGCATCCTAACGATCGCCCCGGGGGGCGTACACTGGCATCTTCGTGAAAGGCCCTTCCGATAATCCGGGCGCCGCCCCGCCACTCCCCGTCGCCCGCGGGCCCGGCGGGGTCTTCATCCACCCGCGGATGCGTCCGCTGGTGGACGAGCAGGTCGTCGCGTTCTCGCCGCTCACGAACACGATCAGCGGGGCGCTGCGCGAAGCGCTCGCCGGGGGCACCGGGGGCGCCGGGGGCGCCGGGGGCGCCGCGGAGCTGCCGCCGGGCGCGGCCGCGCTTGCCGGCAGCGCGGCGCTCACCGCGATCGGCGCGATCACGACCGATGTGGACATCGACGCGCCCCTGCTCTTCCGCATGCCGGCGGGGACGCCGCGCGCCGAGGGGCTCGAGCGCGCCGCGGACGATCTCGCCCGCGTCCTCGCCCGTTTCCGCGACGCGGTCGCGCGCCGCGACGGCGTTCGGTTCCTGTGCGTCCACGTCGTCGCACGACCCGGGACCGCCGACGGCGGCGCGCCGGTGACGGAATGGCCGGACCCGGCGCACCCCGATCTCCCGGCGGAGATCCGCCGGGCGGACCGCATGGGCTGCCTGCTCCTGACGGACGACCCGGAGGAGCCGATGCTCGTGGACCTTCGCGTGCAGTGGGGCTACGCGGCGCCGCGGGGCGGGGCGGATCTGAGCATGGTGCCGGGCGCGATGTGGTTCGGTCACGTCGCGTACTCGAGGCGCGACGCCGAGCGGTTCGCGGCGTTCGAGCGCAGCGCCGCGGCGGCGTTCCCCGACCGCTATGACGCGGAGGCGACGGTGCTCGGCGCGCTCGACGAGACGATCGCCGACTGCGCCGCGAAGGACAAGTGGCTGAAGGTGGCGAAGGTCCTGCCCTACCGCGCCGCCTGGACCGGCGAGACGGCCGTGCTCGATCGCCTCCCGGAGCTGCTCACCGGACCGGTCAGCCGCGCGTACGCCGAGTCCACCCGCACGATGACCGCGTTGCACCTGCACCGGCGCGGCGAGCTGGACGACGAGGCGATGCGGGCGATCGCGCTGCGGCGTCTCGAGCGGGCGACCGACGTCTGGCGCGGGATCGCGCCCGATGACGGCGACCTGACCTCACGTCTCGCGGCGTTGCGGAACGAGCGCGACGTCAGCTCGTTCGTCCCGCAGGCGGCCGGCCTCGTCGAGCACGTCAACCGGGGCGCGAACGACCACGCCCGGACGTGGCTCGCGGCGCTCCATGCGCGGTTGTCCACGTAGCCCGGTTGTCCACGTAGCCCGGCTGTCACGTAGCCCGGGTGAGAGCGTCGCACGTGTGCCGGGCCGTCACGCGGATGGTGCGATCCCGGACGTTGCGATCCGCGGCGGTCGCTATGATCGGCTGATCGGCGCAGCCCG
>CAZXBB010000340.1:0-1939 GCA_964638815.1 uncultured Isosphaeraceae bacterium | reverse complement strand
TGCTCGTCGGCCTCGGCGCCGTGTTCCTCGTGCTGATCGTCCTCACGCGGCGGCAGCGCGGCGGCGGGCGCGCGCGCGCCGTCGTCATGGGCGGCGCGGCGCCGGAAGAACTGGACGACGGCGGACCGCTGCCCGATGATCCCGTCGAGGCGCTCACGGAGCTCCGACGCCGGGCTGCCGACGAGGCGTGATCATTCAAGCATGCCGACCATCGACGTCACCCTTCCCGCCGACGCCTACCAGGTCCTGATCGAGCCCGGCTCGCTGGCCCGGCTCGGCGAGATCGTGCGCGATGTCGCGCCACACGCGAAGGCCGTGCTCGCGGTGGACCGGAACGTAAAGGAGACGCACGCCCCGATCGCCCTGCGCTCGCTCCGCGAACGCGGCTACGACGTCATCGTCCACGAGCTCGTCGCGGAGGAGACGTGCAAGTCGCTTGAGACGGTCCGCGGGATGTACGACGTGATGCTCGCGCACCGGTGCGAGCGCGGCACGCCCGTGATCGCGCTCGGCGGCGGCGTCGTCGGCGACGTCGCCGGTTTCGCAGCGGCGACCTACCTGCGGGGCGTCCCGTTCGTGCAGGCGCCGACGACGCTACTCGCCATGGTGGACGCGTCGATCGGCGGCAAGACCGGCGTGAACGTGCCGAGGCCGGCGGACGCGAGCGGGCACCGGGAGCTGGGCAAGAACCTCGTCGGTGCCTTCTGGCAGCCCCGGGCCGTCATCGCCGACCCCGACGTGCTCCGCACGCTTGCCCCGCGCGAGATCCGGTGCGGTCTCGCGGAGTCGGTCAAGCACGGCGTGCTCGGCGACGCCGAGCTGCTCTCGTACATCGACGCCCACGCCGAGGCCATCGCGCGGATCGACCCGCCCGTGATGGCGGAGCTCGTCCTCCGCAGCGCGCGCATCAAGGTGGGGATCGTCGAGGCGGACGAGCGCGAAGCTTCGCGGCGAATGCTGCTCAACCTCGGTCACACCTTCGCGCACGTGCTCGAGCCGATCGCGGCGCTCGATCTCAGGCACGGCGAAGCCGTCGCGATCGGCCTGTGTGCCGCCGCCTTCGGTGCGGTCGCCACCGGCCGCCTCGGCATCGGGGAAGCACACGCGCTGACCGACCTCCTGGCGAAGCTCGGTCTCCCGACGCGCATGCCCCTGCCCCAGGACGTCTCACGTCTCGTCGAGGCGATGGGTTTCGACAAGAAGGTCGCCGGAGGTCGCACGCGTCTCATCCTTCCGACGGCGCTCGGATGCGCCGAGATCGCCGAGGACGTCCCGCATGCGGCGATCGTGTCGGCGTGGCGCGCGGTGGGCGCGAGGGAGTCGTGAGAGTCGGGTCCCGCGCATCGCGTCCCGACTCGTGGTCGTCGTCCCGAGCCTCGAGACGAAAGGCGGCCCGCGCATGACGACGCCGGCCCGGGACTCCCGTCCAGGAACACAGGACGTCGCGATCGCCGCGGTCTCGATCCTCGCGATGGCGTGGCTGCTCGCCGCGCGCGTGCTCGGCCCGAGCGACCTGTGGGACCAGACGCAGCCGCGCACGGTGAGCTACACGACGGACATCGTCGCCAACGGGCGCTGGTGGCTGCCGGTCTCGCACGGCGAGTTCCCCGCGACGAAACCGCCGCTGTACAACTGGATCGCGGCGCCCGCGGTCCGCGCGCTCGGCTTCGCCAGCGAGATCGCCCACCGGCTGCCGAGCGCGCTCGCGCTCATGGCGTCGTGGCTGCTGCTCGTGCGGTTCGGTCGCGGCCTGGGCGCGGAGGCGATCGACGGCAGAAGCGGCGGCGACGCGCTCGGGTGGCTCGCGGGCCTCGCGTTCGTGGCGAACTACACGATCTTCAAGCTCGGCTACCTCGCCCGCCCGGACATGCTCCTGACCCTGTGGATGCTCATCGGGTGGCTGTCGGCGACGACGCTCTTCGCGGCGGCGCGCCGCGGC
>CAZXBB010000339.1:0-16897 GCA_964638815.1 uncultured Isosphaeraceae bacterium | reverse complement strand
CGACTGCCAGTGCCTGTGCACCACGATGTACCGCGTCGAGCCGCGCAATCTCGCGTGGGTGCTCGACAACCTCGCCGCCGGCAAGGTCGTCAACCGCATCGAGGTGCATCCGCACGTGCAGACCCTCGCGCGGCTCGCGCTGGATCGCATGCTCGCCCACGCCGGCTCCGGGGCGGCGCGACCGGCCGTCGTCGGTTGAAGCGCGGACCGGATCGCGGAATCCGGTGGCGCGTCCCGGGTTCCCGCCTCTTCCTCGAGTCACCAGTCGAAAGCCATCAGATGACCGTTCTCCGCTCCGGGAAGATCCTCGCCATCCTCGCCGTTCTCCTCGTCGTTCTGCTCGCCGTCGGTGTCTTCCTGCCGGCGATCGCGGCGGCGACCGTCGGACGCGGCATCGTCGCCGGCGCCGTCGAGGGCATGGTTGACGGAAGCGTCGCGGTGGACGCCGTGAGCTTCTCGTGGGGCGCGCCGCAGCGCGTGCACGGGCTTCGCATCACCGACCGCTCGGGACGCGAGGCGGCTGATCTCAACGTCGAGATCGCGAGCGGGTTCCTGCCGATCGTCCTCGGCGCGTCGGACGCTTTCGAGCGCGTCGCTCTCTCCGGCGAGCTGCGCGGCACGCTGCGCGAGGACGGCTCCAGCAGCTTCCAGACCCTCGTCGCGGCCGACGAACCCGATCCCGCCGCAGCGCCGCAGCCGCCGCTGACGCCGCCGCCCGCGCGGGACGGGGGCGCGCTTCCGCGCGTGCGGCTCGACATCGACGCCCTGAAGGTGTCGCTCGCGCTCGAGGCGACGCCCGGTGACGGGGCCGCGAGCGGGAGCCCCGCGACGATCGTGCTTGACGGCCTCGCCGGTCACGTCGACTTCACGCCGGGCGGGGCGATCAGCGTCGACCTCGCGAGCCCCGCGACGACCGCCGGCGGGAAGGGGCGCGTGGCGGTGAAGATCGCCGCGAACGGCCTCGTCGATTCGGCGGGCGCCCTGCGTCCCCGGGGGGCGACCCTCGACGCCGCGATGAACCTCGAAGCGCTGCCGGTGCCGTTCGACGACGGCGGACGCACGATCAGCCGGCTCGAGCTCACGCTCGCGTCGGCGAACCTCGCCGACGACCTCGCGATCCACCTCGTGGCCGACACGGCGGGCGACGGCGCGGACAGCACGCTGCGCGGCGACATCACGCTCGACGCGCCGTTGCGTGACGACGGATCACCGAACGTCGCGCTCACGTCGATTCGCGGCACGTTGTCGGGCGAGCGCGTCCCGACGGCGCTGCTCCAGCCCCTGCTCGCCGGATCCGCGTTCGTGCTCGCGCGCGACCTCGGGCCGACGGTGGACGTCGATGCGACCTTCACCCCGGTGAGTGCGGGCGCGAAGGCGGGGAGCGACGTCGAGATCAATGTCACCGCCTCCCCGCACGCGTCGCTGGAGGTTGCCGCGAACGTGGGCGCCGACGGCGCCGTCTCCGGCACGAAGCTCGACGCGCGGCTCCTGCTCCGGCCGGCGCTCGTCGCCGGCCTGCTCGACGCGGCGGACGGGCCGGCCCTCGGACAGCCCGTGCCGTTGCACCTGCACGCGGACTCGTTCCACCTTCCCGCGCCGGGCGCGAGCGGGCGGACGCTCGCCGGGCTCGCCTTCGACGGCACGCTCGAGACCGGCGCGCCGATCGAGGTCGTGCTCCCCGCAGAAGCGGGCGAGCCGCTTGTCGTGCGCGACGCGACGCTCGCGCTCACCACCGCCGCGCTCGGCGAAGGGCTGCGCGTTGCCGGCGGGGCGGGCGTGGCCGGCGGGCGGCTCGAGATCGACCAGCGCGTCTCGAAGCTCCTCGACGCCGAAGGCGGCTTCGACTTCGCCGCCGCGACCCCGGACGGCACGATCGCGTTGCGCGGGCTCGACGGCGCCGTGGTGGCGTCGCTGCTCGGGATCTTCGGCACAGGCGGTGAGCGCACGGCGGTCGACGTGCTCATCGCCGACGAGCTCGCGAGCGGTCCGGTGGATCTCGTCGTGACGACGAAGGCGGCGGGCGGGAATCTCGCGGGGGAGGCCGTGCTGGCGACGCGCAACGTGAAGGCGACGGTGGGCGCCGAGCGCGCGAATGATCGGATCACGGTGACGCCGCAGGTCGAGATGACGCTGCTGCCCGTCCATGTCGCGACGCTCCTCGCCGGGAACGAGAACCCCGTCGCGCTCGCGGGCCCCGTGCGCGCGGGCCTCCGCGTTGAGCCGTTCGAGCTTCCCGCCGGGATCTTCGACGCCGAAGGAAGCCTCCCGGACGTGCCGATCCGCACGCGGCTGGCGATCGACGCGTTCCGTCTCGAGCGCGAGGACGCCGCGACGATCCTGGTCAGCGGTTTCGCCGCCGATCTCGGCGCGTCGCTGCGGGGTCAGGCTGACGTGTCGCTCGAGGCCGGGGCGCGGATCTTCCGCGACGACGGCACGCCGATCGGCGTCTTCGCGTGCGATCTCGTCGCCGACACGGGCGCGGATCGGTTCGCGCCGCGCGGCACGGTGACGCTCACCGAAGTCGCCGTGCCCGCCGCCGAGGCGATCCTCGGCCTGACGCCCGACACGATCGCCGGGTGGACGGGCTCGCCGGGGTCGCTGACGCTCGCGTTCACGGCCGACGACGGAACGCGCCGCGTCACGACGAAGTGCGCGTTCCCGAACCTGAACGGCGAGGCCGTGGCGTCGGTCGCCGACGACGTCCTGAGCGTCGAGTCCGAAGGGCTCGCGATGACGGTGCGGGCGGCGACGCTCGAGCGCCTGCTCAACACGCCGCCTGAGGACGGCGCCGCGACGCCAGCGACCCGGCTCACCGTGGCCGACGACGTGCCGATGAAGGCGATCCTGCGTCGCGTGCGCTTCCCGCTCGGGCTCGAGTCCGATGCGCCGCCGGCCGCGAGCGACTACGCGATCGACGTTGCGCTCGACGGCGGGCCGCTGAAGATCACCGGCGCCGACGGCGTCGCTTCGACACTCGACACGCTGTCGCTGACGCTGTCGTCGAGCGATTTCTCGCGCGGCGTCGATTTCACGGTCGCCGGGCGGAGCGCGGCGGTCGCGCCCGCGGAGCCCGGTCGTCTCGATATCGCCGGCCGCGTCACGGATGTGCTGAACGCCGAGGGGCGGCCGGACTTCGCCGCCGCGAAGCTGGACATGAAGGCCGAGACCGAGCACGTGCCGACGATCCTCGCGGACGCCGCGCTCGGCATGCAGCAGCTCCTCGTCGCCGCGCTCGGCGTCGAGATGAAGTCGGATTTCACCGCGGCCGGCTTCTCTCGCAGCGCGGGACGCATCGACGGATCGATCGTGACGCCGAACGGTGATCTCACCGGCGCGCTCGTGGCGAAGCCGGGGCTGCTCGTGTCGGTGGACGAGGCGCCGCTCTACGGCTCGCTCGAGGTGACGCCGGCGCTGCGAGAGCGGCTGCTTCGGAAGATCCACCCGATCCTCGCGGACGTCCGCACTACCGAAGACCGTCTGCGATTCCGCGCGACCGGCCCGCTCCAGCTCCCGACCGACGGCGACGTCACGAAGCTCAACGGCGATTTCGAGATCACGACCGGCAAGGTGGAGTTCACCGCGGGCTCGAAGACCCTCGGGCTCATGGGGCTCTTCATGGCGAACCCGAACGAGAGCATCCCCGGCTCGATCGATCCGATCATCGTCCACCTGCGCGACGGAATCGTGACCTACGACCGCTTCACGGTGAACATCGACAAGTACACGATGCTCTACCAGGGGAAGATCGACCTGCCGAACGACCGCGTCGATCTCCGCACGGAGGTGCCGCTCGAGGCGCTGGGCCGGAGCTTCGAGGAGATGAAGGGCTACGTGGACCGCCTTGTCGTCCCGATCGTGACGCGCGGATCCATCGGGGATCCGAAGACGGAGATCGACCCCGAGTTCGACCTCGCTGGCGCGGCGGTCGAGTCCGGTCTCGGGGGACTCATCGACGACGCGTTGAAGGAGAAGGGCATCGGGGACCTGCTCGGCGATCTCTTCAAGGGGGAGAAGAAGAAGTGACGGGCGGCGCAGTCGTCGCACGTCGTCGCACGTCGTCGCACCCGGGGAGCGAGGGCGCGCCCTGCTCCGGCCGGCATCGGCCGCCGCGTGGACCGCGGTCGTTCAAGGCCGAATCACATCGCCTTGAGCGGGTCCCTGTCCCGGCGGGAGATCATCAACGTGCAATCCGGCAGCCGTCGCGACAGCATCGTGCGGAGGCGCCGCAGGTAACCGCGCTCGGTGTTCGTGTGACCCGCCAGGACCACCGTGCAGCCGGCGGCGCGCGCGGCGAGGACGTCGTGGTGCCGCATCTCGCCCGTGAGGAACAGCTCGCATCCGCGCGCGATCGCGGTCTCGAGGAGTGACGCGCCCGCGCCTGCGCAGACGCCGATCGTGCCGTAGCGACGCGGGGCATCCCGTCCGGCGGCGACGTCGAGACGCGTCACGCCGAGGTGCTTCTTCAGCCGCGTCACGACGTCCGCGAGCGCGAGCCGGCGCTCGAGCACGCTGATGCGGCCGGCGCCGCGCGTGCGCGCGGGGCGCGGCTCGAGCGAGTAGACCTCGACCGGCGGCTCCTCGTAGGGATGCGTCGCCCGCAGCGCCGCGATCGCGTCCGCGAGCCGCGCGCGGGGGCAGACCATCTCGAGCCGGATCTCGTCCACGCGCTCGAGGCGGCCCCGGGCGCCGATCGTGGGGT
Source organism: uncultured Isosphaeraceae bacterium (assembly GCA_964638815.1). Taxonomy (GTDB): domain Bacteria; phylum Planctomycetota; class Phycisphaerae; order Phycisphaerales; family SM1A02; genus CAZXBB01. The sequence goes on along the minus strand of CAZXBB010000339.1, from coordinate 12,198 downwards.
TGGTCGTGTCGTCGCCGCGGAACGTGCCCGTGCCCTCGATCTCGAACGAGCACAGCGCGTACGCCCCGATCGCGCCTGCGCCTGCGGCGCCGAGCGCCCGGCGGAGCGCGTCTGCGACGTCGCGGGGGCAGAACGTGACGAGCTTGCACGCCTCCGACGGGGGCAGGACGCCCAGCGGCACGAGCGGCGCGACGTCGCCGGCGCCGAAGGCGGCGGCGAGCCAGTCATTGACGCCGGCGGGTGCCGCGTCGAGCGCCGTGTGCGGGCTGTAGACGGCGACGCCGGCGCGGGCGGCGTCGAGGGCGATCCGCTCCTTCTCCGTGCGATCGGTGAGCGCCCGCAGCGGCTCGAAGATCGGCGGGTGGTACGCAATGATCATCCCGGTTTTCGCGTCGATCGCTTCGGCGAGGACTTCCGCGGTGAGATCGATCGTGAGCAGCACGCGCTGCGCGGGCCAGGCCGGCGAGCCGATGAGCAGGCCGACGCGGTCCCAGGCTTCGGCGCCGTCGAGCGGGGCGATGTCCTCGATGGCGGCGGTGACGGTGGCGACGGTGACGGCGACGGTCATGCACCGGCAGTCTAGCCCAAGCCCGCATCGTGCATGAACCGGCTCGTCCGGCGCGCGATCTGCCGGCGTGAGTGCTCGTTCGGCCTCGACGTCTCGACGAGGGTGCGTCATCGCCCCGCCCGACGCTCACGCAGGACGGCGATCGGGCTCCCCTCCCCCGGGGGTCCGCGAGGGGCGGGTCGCCGCGCGGCCGACGTCCCACGCCAGCGCCCCGGCCACCGGCGCGTACGCGCACACCATCACCCACGTCGGCACCGTCCACTCCACCGTGTCGCCGAGCACCGCGTAGCCCCACGCGAGCGTCAGGGAGAGCACCCACGCCGTCGCGCCGGGCGCCATCGGGAGCATCGCGAGCGCCCAGAGCATGTACCACGGATGCGCCGCGGGCGCGAGCAGGACCATCGCGACGAACAGGTGCAAGCAACTGCGCCACGGATCGCGGCTGCGGATCCACAGCACGACCGCGATGATCGCGAGCAGGCCCGTACAGAGCTTTCGCGCGAGCTGTTCCTGCGGATCGTTCGTCCAGTCCGGCGTCGCCGCCTCGATCGCCGCGAGGAGCGGCTCGTAGACGGCACCGAAGTGCGCCCACTTCAGCGTGAAACGCGTCGCGGTTTCGCGCAGGTTGTCGAGCGGCGCACCGTCGTGCGTGAGCAGCAACGGTCCGGCGATCGCGGCGGTCACGCCCACGCCGAACGCGGCGCTCACGAGCCACGCCCGCCACGGCCGGCGGCGGAGCATGAACGCGGCGGCCGGCAGCGCGACGGGCTTCACGAGCGCCGCGAGCGCGACGGGCACGGTCCACGCCGCGACGGCCCGCGGGCGAAGGTCGTGGACCAGCAGCGCGCCGACGAGCAGCATCAATCCCAGCGCGTCCTGGTGCCCCGACCCAGCGATCTCCGCGAGCGGCAGGGGATGCCACGCGTAGAGCGCGAGCCACCACGGCGAGCGGCCGGCGCGGCGGAGCGCCGCGCCGAGCAGCACGAGCATGACGACTTCCGCCGCGACCATCGCCGCCCGCATGACGAGGGCGCCGGCGTCCGGGTCCGCGGCGTCGGCGGGCAGCGCGCGGACCGCGACGCTGAACGCCCACTGGCCCATGGGGAGGTAGATCGTGTGCATCTGCCCGTTGTTGACCCGCGCCGCGAGATCGCGCTCGCCCGGGTAGCGCTCTTCGGCGACGCCCACGCGCGTTTCGGGTCGCACGAGGTACGGGTTGACGCCCGCGCGGCCGTTGCGGCCGTCGAAGACGTAGCGGTAGACGTCGTCGCTCAGCGATGGCGCGTGCGTTGCGAGCACCACGATCCGGGCGACCACCGCGACGCCGATGACGAAGACGCCGACGCCGTGTCGCGGCCGGTCCGATCGTTCAGTTCTCGTGAGGATCAGCGCAAGCCACGTGAGCGCCGACCACGAGAGGGCGGCGGTTACCCAGAATGGAGCGAGGTTGCGCAGGTTCGCCGCGCCGGTCGCGGCGTCCGGCGTGCGATCGATCGCGATCCGCGCGATTGCCGCCGTCGCCAGTGCCAGGGCGACGATCGCGCCGGCGACCGCGAGGGTCCGGCCGCGTCGCGTGTTGCCGGTTCCGATAGCCGCTGCGCCGTTCATGCCGATAACCGGTCTTATGGGACGCGTCTCCTCGCGGACATTGCCTCGCGGCGCACGGCGTTCGCCCGTTCACCTCGCTCGCACAAAGCGTACGGCAAATCCGGCCGATCGAGGTCTATGATCCGTAATCGCCGTCAATAGCCGTCACCAGCCGGCTCCGGCCCGCGCACGAGTGGAGGACGAGACAACGTGACCAGAGCAGAATCCGTTACGCCGCGGTCGGCCCCGATCCCCGCGGTGGACGACGATACGGGTGTCCGGAAGCACTTCGTCCTCGACACCAACGTGCTGCTCCACGACCCGGGCGCGATCAACCGCTTCAAGGAACACGAGGTGGTCATCCCGCTCACCGTCATTGAGGAGCTCGACCAGTTCAAGAAGAACAACGACGACACCGGGCGCAACGCCCGCCAGGTGATCCGCCAGATCGACCGGCTGCGTCTCGGCGGCCGCCTCTTCGACGGCGTTCCCGTCAACGATTCGGGCGGGACGCTCCGCATCGCGCGGTGCGACCGGGGCGCGGAATCCGTGCTCGACCTCGGCCTGGCCGACAATCGCATCCTCGCCGTCGCCCACGAGCTCGTCCGCGACGGCAACCACACCGTCTTCATCTCGAAGGACATCAACGCCCGCGTCAAGGCCGACGCGCTCGGCATCAACGTCGAGGACTTCGAAGCGGAGAAGATCGACGCCGACTGGCTGTACACCGGCTACGGCGAGGCGGACGTGCCCGGCGAGCTCATCGACGAGCTCTACAACGAGCGGCAGATCCCGATGGATCGCGTCGCACCGTTCCTCGAGATGGAGACCGAGAGGGGCGATCGCATTCCGTTCCTTCCGCTGCCGAACGAGTTCGTGCTGCTGCGCAACCAGGCCGACGAATCGCACACGGGCCTCGCCCGGCGTCTCGCGAACACCGATCATCTGATCCCCGTCACGCGCCCGCGGCGTCCGATCTTCGGCGTCATGGGGCGGAACGTGCAGCAGACGATGGCGTTCGAGCTGCTGCTCGACGACGAGATCAAGCTCGTGACGCTGCTCGGCACCGCGGGCACGGGTAAGACGCTCATCGCGCTCGCGGCGGGCATGCACAAGGTCTTCAAGGAGGAACGCTACGAGGCGCTGCTGGCCGCGCGACCGATCATGCCGATGGGGCGCGACATCGGGTACCTCCCCGGTGACAAGGACGAGAAGCTCGCGATGTGGATGCAGCCGATCTTCGACAACGTCGCCTTCCTGCTTTCCACGCGGGGCAGCCACCTGAACCAGGCCGAGAGCCGGACGACGGAGCAGCGGATCGACCAGCTCATCGAGAGCGGCAAGCTCGTGCTCGAGCCGCTGACCTACATCCGCGGTCGCTCGATCCCGCACCAGTTCTTCGTCGTGGACGAGGCTCAGAACCTGACGCCCCACGAGGTCAAGACGATCGTCTCCCGCGCGGGGGAGGGCACGAAGATCGTTCTGACCGGCGACATCTATCAGATCGACAACCCCTACCTCGACAGCTCGTCCAACGGCCTGAGCTACCTGGTCGAGCGGATGAAGGAGCACTCGATCGCGGGGCACGTGACGCTCATGAAGAGCGAGCGGAGCGGGCTGGCGAGCCTGGCGGCGGAGATTCTCTAGGCGCGGCAACGACGGCCGGCCGCCTCGCGTGCACCGGCCGCCGCCTGAACGGTCCGCCGGTTGCTTCATGGACAATGCTGCCCGGCTCCCGCTCCGGCCCGGCAGGTGTCCGGGAACCCGGGCGGCATGCGGGCGGCGTAACGTCCTGCCGGCGCGGCGGTCCGCTGCGTGGGAACAACGCGGCCCGGGCATTTGTTCTATCATGCGGCCGCCGTAACCTCTTTCCTTACTGGAGTCATACTCATGAAGCGTTCGCTCCTTACCGCCGGTGTCGCCGGCGCCCTCATGATGCTCGTGGCGTGCGAGACCTCTCCGGATTCGACGACGCAGCCGACGACCCGCGCGTCGATGGGCATGATCAACGACACCTGCCCGATGTCCGGCGAGAGGGTCGATCCCAACGCGAAGACCGCGTCGTACGGCGGCCAGACGATCGGCTTCTGCTGCGACGCATGCGTGGGCGCATGGACGAAGAAGTCCGCCAGCGAGAAGGCGGCGTACGTCGCCAGCCAGTCGCGCTGACCGCGCGTCCGGGGAGCGCTGAGCCCGGGGCGGGCGGGCCGTACCCGGCCCCCCCCGGGGGGCCGGACGGACGTGGCACGGACGTGGGCCGGCCGTGGTCGGGATATGGACCAGACGTGGGCCGGGGGCGGTCCCATGGTCGCGTCGTGGACCTGTCCCGGACCTATTATCGACCGCGCCATCACCGGACCGGGGCGCCGGACCGGGACGCTGGAGCCGCCCCCGCCCGCGGCCGATGAGACCCGTGGACCCAGACGAGGACCCGCCATGTTCCGATCTTCGAATCCCGCCCTCGGCGCCGGTGACGACCTCTTCAATGAGTACTACGGCGCGGAGGTCAAGACGCGCTCGAACGTCGCGACGCTCAACGGCTGCGTGAACAAGACCGCGATCCTCGTGCTGATCACCTGCGTGGCCGGCGGCGCGGGCTACTCGCTCGTCGCGAGCGTTCCTTCGCTCCCGCTGATCAGCTCGCTCGCCGCGTTCGCCATCGTGCTCGGCATGGGCTTCGTCCTCCGGGGCAAGCCGCAGCTCGCGCCGGTCATCGGTCCGATCTACGCCGTGGTCGAGGGCGTGTTCCTGGGCTCGCTGACCCGCATGCTCGACGGCGTGCTCGCCGGCATCCCCGCGCTGAAGGGGGCGGTGGCGGCGGGGCAGGCGGCCGGGAGCACGGTCAGTCTCGCGCTGCCCGCGTTTCTCATCACGGTCAGCGTCATGGTGGCGATGCTGGCGCTCTATTACCTGCGCATCCTCAAGCCGACGCGCCGGTTCCAGGCGATCGTCTCGACGGCCGTCGTCGGGATCATGCTCGCCTACGGCCTGATGTTCGTGCTGTCGCTGTTCGGCGTCTCGATGCCGTTCCTGGGTCTCGCGAGCGCGTTCGGCTCCGGCTGGGCGCCGATGATCGGCATCGGTCTCAACGTGCTGATCCTCGGTGTCGCCGCCCTCGCTCTGATCACCGATTTCGGGGCGATCGAGGATATCGTGGACCGCGGGGCGCCGAAGTACATGGAGTGGTACGCCGGGTTCATCCTCCTCGTCACGCTCGCGTGGATCTACTACGAGGCGGTGAAGCTGGTGTTCCGGCTCTACGTGCTGTTCGGCTCGCGCGACTGAGGGAGGTCCGGGGTCCGGGGGGCCGGGGTCCGGGGGTCCGGCGTCCGCGGGTCCGGCGTCCGGGGGTCCTGGAGATCCCTGACGCACGGGCCCGGAGCCGCGAGCCTCACGCCTTCCGCCCCACGACGCGCATGCTCCACACGCGGCCGGCGAGGTCGCACGCGACGCGCGGGGCGTTGGTGGCGTCGATCGTCCCGCACCCGCAGCCTTCGCCGGACGTCCCGTCGGCCTCCGACGCGATGAGCCGCGCGAGCTGATCGGCGTCGTACACCACCCGGTCCACGACCTCGACGTCGGTGAGGCCTGCTTCCTCGAGCCCGCGCAGGTACTGCGACTCACCGATCGCGCCGGCGATGCAGCTCGAGTATGCGCGTTCGTCCCGGCGGATCGATTCCGGCAGGTCGTCCGCCACGATGTCGGAGATCGAGAACGTGCCGCCGGGTCTGAGCACGCGAGCGATCTCCGCGAACACGCGCGGCTTGTCCGGTGAGAGGTTGATGACGCAGTTCGAGATCACGCGATCGACGCTGCCCGACGCGACCGGCATCTCCTCGATGATGCCCTTGCGCACCTCGACGTTCGCGCGCCCGGCCGCCGCGATGTTCTGCCGCGCCCGCTCGAGCATCGCGTCGGTCATGTCCACGCCGATCACGTGCCCCCCGTCGCCCACGCGCTCGGCGGCGAGGAGGAGATCGATGCCGGCGCCGCTTCCGAGATCGAGCACGACGTCCCCCTCTTCCAGCGACGCCAGGGCGACCGGGTTGCCGCATCCGAAGGAGTTCGTGACGGCGTCGGCCGGCACGGCGGCGAGCTCGTCCGCGGCGTAGCCGGCCAGCTTCGCGGCGACGCCTTTCTGCCCGGTCCCGCCGCAGCAACCGCCGCGGCCGGTGGCCGGCGCGGCGTCGCGCGCGACGGCGGCGGCGTAGGACTGCGCGACGCGGGTGCGGACGCTCTCGTGATGGTCATCATGGTGGTTCATTGGTCTGTTTTCCTCGTGTGGAAGGGAGTTTATTCCCCGCGACCGCCGCAACATCTGCGGCAGCCCGCGATGGCGTCTCCGATCGCCCGGAAGTGCGCGGCGAGCGTCTCGTGGTCCACGGAATAGCGCACCTCGCGACCCGCCCGCTCGGCGCGAACGAGTCCGGCCTCGCGGAGCCGGGCGAGATGGCGGGAGACCACCGACAGATCGACCGGGCAGCAGCACGTCATCTCGCCCACCGGGCACGGCTTTCCGCAGCGGCAGAGGTGGATGAAGAGGGCGACGCGATTGGGATCGCCGAGCGCCCCGAACATCCGGGGCGAGAGCCGTTTCGCGAGTTCGACGCGGGCGGACTGTGACTTGCTCATTTGCGTCAGTATACAAGTATTTGCGGCGAGGTCAAGGGGGTATACTGCCCCCAATGGCCGACCGTCGCCTCCCGCTCATCGTGCTTCCGCTGCTCGTCCTGGCCATCCTGGGCTCCGGCTGCCAGCGTTCGCTCTTCGCCGACGAGACGGACCGCACGCAGTTCGAGAGCTACAACCGGGTCCGCCAGCGTTACGTTCCCATCGAGGAGCAGGACGTCTTCGGCCATCCGCAGCCCGCGCTGCGGGCGCGTCTCACGCAGACGCGGTAGCGCGACGGGTCGCACGGTTCCGATCAGCACGCACCGTGGCCGTACGCACCGGGCCGTACGCACCGGGCCGTACGCACAGGGCCGTACGCACCGGGCCGTACGCACCGGGCCGTACGCACCGGGCCGTACGCACCGGGCCGTACGCACCGGGCCGTACGCACCGACCCGTACGCACCGTGGCCGTACGCACCGACCCGTACGCACCGACCCGGACGCACCCCCCTGAGCGTGGAAAACCTGCCGTTGTTCAATCGGGGGAGGCGTTTTGTCCGATAGAGGGTGTATCCGATAAGCACTCGAGAACGGATACGCCCCCTCCCGATGCCCCGCGTGCGGAATCAGTCGAAGAGTCGGCAGCGGCGACCCAACGCGCGGTCGCACCGCCTGTCGCGCCGCACGCAGACCGTGTGGCTTGCCTTCGTCGGAGCCATGGCGCTCGGCATCGGCCTCCTCACGCTCGGTGACTCCGGCGTCAGCAGCGGGTTCCTCGTGGCGACGAACGTCGCCGCCCTCGGCGAGGCGGCGGCCGACGACCCCTTCGCGCAGATCACCGCGGCGAGCGGGCCGGGTCGCTGGCGCGGCATCGTCGTCCACCACCTCGGTCTCCCCGCGGCCGACGCCGATCGCGTGCATCGGATGCATCTCGGCTACGGCTACCAGGGTCTCGGTTACCACTTCCTGATCGGGAACGGTCAGGGTCTGGGCGACGGGACCATCCACGTCGGGTACCGCTGGACGGACCAGCTTCCCGGGGCCCACGTCGTCGGCCCCGCAGGCGAGCGACACAATCGTGAGTCGATCGGCATCTGTCTGATCGGCAACGGTGACCGCCGTCCGTTCTCCGACGAGCAGATGCGCAGCCTCGTCATGCTCGTCCGCCGTCTCCAGCAGGACCTCGGCATCCCTGCCGAGGCCGTCCGCCTGCACAGCGACCTGGCCTCGGTCACCAGCCCCGGCCGCTTCTTCCCCGCGGCCCGGCTCCAGGCCCAGCTCCTCCAGTAGACGGGCCGCACAAAGCGCTCAAACCGAGTTTGCCCGACCTCGACAGCGGGGGTACGCTACGACCCCACTTCTGCAACCCCTGGACCTCGTTTTCGTGGGGGGAGGGTCAGGCGAGTGACGGACGCCCGAGGTGCCGTTCGTCGAGGCGTTCTCAAGGTCTTTGCGCTTCGGTGACGACCCGCGCCGGTCGTCAGACGCCCGCGGCGGGCCGAGGCGGAGGTTCGGCGTGGCCATGGCCAGGACAGAGGAGATTGCGGGCTACCGCGTGCTGGCAAAGATCGGAGAGGGTGCGGCGTCAACGCTCTACGCGGTTCAGGACCCGAAGTCGAAGCAGGTCTGGGCGCTCAAGCACGTCGAGAAGCACTCCGAGAAGGACCAACGCTTCCTCGAGCAGGTCGAGAGCGAGTACGCGGTCGGCGCGAAGCTGGATCACCCGTCCATCCGGGCGGTCGCGAAGCTGATCCGTCATCGCAAACGGTTCAAGGTCTGCGCGATATCGCTGATCATGGAGCTCGTGGACGCTCACACCATGGAGCAGCGGCGGCCGGCGAGCTTCGCCGAAACCGTGCGGATCTTCTGCGAAGTGGCGGCCGGACTCTCGCACATGCACGGCCGCGGGTACGTCCACGCCGACCTCAAGCCGAGCAACATCCTCGTCACCGACGACGAGCGCGTGAAGATCATCGACCTCGGCCAGGGGTGCCGGATCGGGACCGTGAAGACGCGGATCCAGGGCACGCCCGGCTACATGGCGCCCGAGCAGGCGCACCGGCAGGCGATCACCGCCAAGACCGATATCTACAACTTCGGGGCGACGTTGTACTGGGTGCTGGTTCGCGAGGTCATTCCGACGGCGCTGCCGCCGAAGGACGAGTCCAACAGCCTCTTCTCCGGCGCCCTGGACGCCGAGATGGTGGAAGCTCCGGTGCCGCCGCACGAGAAGAACCCGCTGATCCACCCGCTGCTCTCCCGGCAGATCCTCGACTGCGTCAAGATCCACCCCGACGACCGCCCGGAGTCCATGGAGTTCGTCGGCAACCGGCTCGAGCTGATTGCCGACCTCCTGGAGAGCCCGGAGGCGCGGCAGACGGTGGGCGACGAGGAGACCCGCGGGCAATAGCCCGGCCGGCGGACGGCTCTCGCCCGGACCGCGCGTAAAGTTTTTACGGACCCGGACTTGCGTCGTCCGCTCCCCGGTGTACCTGTTACTTCTGGTGGACGGTGCGGCCTGTGCCGGGGTGCCGGGGGGGCACGGGCCCGGTCATTTCTCCCCGGGCCGCACCAATCGACATCCCGGTCAATCGCCCCGCGTGGGCGAGCGGACTGCACGAGCGAACTGCACGAGCGGACAGCCGGAAGGAGGCACCGGCGCCCGCGCCGTCTGTCTGCTGCCTCATTCCCGTCACGCCCGCCGAGGGGCCGGCGCGACCGGAGCGGAGAGAGAGACCCATGGTGACATCGCGAGATCGTTCGATTCGTCGGCGCCCGATCGACGGGCGGCTGGCTGCCGCGCTGGCGTTGCTCGGATTCGGGGCGTTGGCCGCGTACGCGGTTCCGGGTGCGGCAGGCGCCGCGGGCGTGAAGGGCCGGCCGGCCCCCGCCCCCGACGCCGACCGGAAGAGCGCCGGAGCGGTCGTGACGAAGGAGACGACGCGCCCGCCCCAGTTCGCATCGACTCTCGTCCACGTGGACGCCTTCGCGCCGCCCGGCGGCAACGGCACGAGCTGGAACCGCGCCTTCCGCTCGCTCCAGGATGCACTCGATGCGGCCCGCGTGCCCGGCTCCGGTGTCGCGCAGATCCTCGTCGCGGGCGGCGTCTACCGCCCCGACAACGGCGGGGGCGAGACCCCCGGCGATCGCCGCGCGACGTTCGGGCTGGTGAACCGGGTCGAGATGCTCGGCGGATTCGCCGGCTACGGCGCGGGCAACCCCTACCTGCGCGACGTCGCCCAGTTCGAGACGACCCTCAGCGGCGACCTCGCGGGCAATGATCTTCCCGGTCGCGTCAACAACGCCGAGAACAGCTACACGGTGGTGAGCGCCGACAGCGTCGGCTCGCTGTGCGTGCTGGACGGGTTCACGATCAGCGGCGGCAACGCCAACGGCCCCGACACGGGTGAGCTCCAGTTGATCCGCGGCGGCGGCATGTGGGTCCTGAGCGGGAGCCCGCGCGTGATCGACTGCAACTTCCGGGACAACTACGCCGCGTACCACGGGGGCGGAATGTACAACCGGACCGGCAGCCGCCCCTCGATCGAAGGCTGCCTGTTCTCCGCGAACCGTGCGGGGCTGCGGGGCGGCGCGATCTTCAGCGCGTTCGGGAGCGACTCGACGATCACCGGCACAGTCTTCCGCGACAACCTCGGCGACGACTGCGGCGGCGCGATCAACAGCCACGAGAGCAACCTCGTGATCATCGACTGCGGGTTCTTCGACAACCTTGCGGACGAGGGCGGCGCGATTCACGCCGGCCTCGCGAGCACGCTGACGATCGAGGGGTCGCAGTTCGCGCGGAACCACGCCACGATCGGCGGCGGCGCGATTCGTGTCGTTGACGGCTGTGCGCTCGTGGTGCGCGACAGCCGGTTCCACGAGGGCACGGCGACGGACGGGGCCGCGATCTTCATCGCCGCGACCGCCCCGGCCGCTTCGGTGCGCAACGCGCTCTTCGTCCGCAATGCGGCGAGCGGGCTGGGCGGCGCGATCTTCGACAACTCCGCCTCGACCTTCGTGAACTGCGCGTTCTCGAAGAACTCCGCGATCCAGTTCGGCGCCGGGATCGGCGGGGGCGGGGCGTACCTGACCGGCGCCGCCACCTTCATCAACTGCACGCTGAGCCGCAACATCGGGTGCGGTCTGCGCTCCAGCACCCTGGGCCCGACGCTCGCGAACAGCATCGTCTGGGGCAACACGCCCGGGCAGCTTCTCGACGGGGGCGCCCCGGCCTCCGTGACGCATTCGAACATCGAGGGCGGCTGGGACGGACCGGGATCCGACAACATGAACGCGGACCCGTACTTCGTGCAGCCCGCGGAGGACAACGTCCGCCTCGCGACGGGGTCGCCGTGTCTCGACGAGGGCGACGTCGCCGCGATTCCGGCCGGCGTCACGACCGATCTCGACGGCAACCCCCGCGTGCTCGGCGACAGCGTGGACCTCGGCGCCTACGAGGGCGAGCAGGAGGAGATCCCGCTGGTCGCGGAAGACCTCGACGTCGACGACAACGAGCGCGTCATCCTCGTGCCGAGCGGCGAGACCTTCGACCCGCTCGCCTTCCCCGCCGTGGCGTTCACCAATCGCTCCGGCGCGAACGACGCGACCGTGCGCGTCGAGGAGTCGTACCGCGTGCTGCACCCGACCGCAGGCGGCTACAGCGAGCTGGGTCCGGTCATGCGTGTCGAGACGTCGCTCGCAAACGGCGGGCTGTTCGCGACGGTGTACGTCACGTTCGCCGAGAGCGCGATCTCAGGCATCGATCCGCTCGACCTCGACCTCACGTACTACGACGCGGCGATCGGCAACTGGGCTCTCGCCGTCTCGCGCAACACCGCCAACAGCCCCGGCCACGCCGGCGCGATCGGTGACCGCTCGGCCGTCATCGGCGAGACCGGCGTTGGCTTCACGGACGAGCTCGGCGACTACGGCGTCTTCATCCACGCGGTGTCGCGACAGGGCGTCGTCTGGGCGAACGTTGATCACGCCGCCGATTTCGGAATCGGCGTGGCGCTGTGCCCGGCCGACGCGCACCAGCCACCCAATGGTCGCGTGGGTGTCGAGGACCTGCTCGCGGTGCTCCGCGCGTGGGCGCACGGCGACGCGGCCGGTCCGTTCGACATCAGCGGAGACGGGACGATCAACGGCATCGACCTGGCACACATCCTCGGCTTCTGGGGGAAATGCCGGCCGTAGCAGGGTGGCTGTTTGCGCGATGGGGGTGCAACACGTGGTGCGGGGGAGTCTTGAACGTTCGGGGGGCTGCGTCTTTCGGGACCCCCTCCCTTCCAGGGGCTGTCGGTTTAATCCACCGCGCCCGAGCTTGCCGACATACACCATGTTGCGCCAGACAGGAGGTCGGGCCATGGAAGATGGGTACTGGGACTCGCCAGCGATCGATCGCCACCAAGTGGCGATGTTCGCTCC
>CAZXBB010000338.1:0-3629 GCA_964638815.1 uncultured Isosphaeraceae bacterium | reverse complement strand
GCTCCACACGGACGATCTCGAGGGAACGATCCACGAGCATCGCGATCGCCTCGCGGTGGCGCTCCTCGCCGGCGTCAACTACGCGACGGGCCAGGCGCACGACATCGAGCGGCTCACGGCCGCCGTTCACGAGGCGGGCGCCGTGGCGCTGTGGGACCTGGCCCATGCCGCCGGGAACGTGCCTCTCGCCCTGCACGACGCGGACGTCGACGGGGCGGCGTGGTGCACGTACAAGTATCTCAACGGCGGGCCGGGATCCATCGGCCAAGTGTTCGTCCACGAGCGCCACGCCACGGACGCCGCCGCGCTCCGGCTGACCGGCTGGTGGGGCAACGACCCCGCGACGCGCTTCCGGATGGCCGAGACGTTCGAGCCGGCCGCCGGGGCCGATGGCTGGCGGATCTCGACGCCGCCCATCCTCTCGCTGGCGCCGATCCGCGCGTCGCTCGCGATCTTCGACGAGATCGGGATGGATGCCCTTCGCCGAAAGTCGATCGAGCTGACCGCCTACTTCGAGCGGCTTATCGACGGCCTCGTGCCTGACGCCGAGATCCTGACGCCGCGCGATCCTGCCGCCCGGGGCGCCCAGCTCTCCCTCCGCATTCCGGGCGCGACACGCCGGTTGTCGGCACTCGAGGCGGCCGGGGTCGTCGGGGATTTCCGCGAGCCCGACATCATCCGCCTCGCTCCCGTCCCGCTCTACAACATGTTCCACGACGCGTGGCGTGCGGCGCGCGTCCTGGCCGACACGGCGCCCTGACGAGCGCGGCGGCTCGGACCCGTCAGCCCAGGCGCAGGTTCGGGATGACCTCCTTGCCGAAGACCTCGATGAACTCGGCCTGGTTGCGCCCGACGTTGTGGAGATGGACCTCGTCGAAACCCATGTCCACGTAGTGCTGGATGTGCGCCGTGTGGGCCCCGAGGTCGCTCGTCATGAGCACCCGGTTCTTGAAGTCCTCGGGCTTCACCAGCTTGGCCATCGCGGCGAAATCCTCGGGGTTCTTGATGTCCTGCTTGGGGAAGGGCATGCCGCCGTTGGGCCATTCGACGATGGCGTTGTGGACCGCTTCCTCGTCCGTGCGGGCCCACGAGACGTGGATCTGCAGCATCTTCGGCGACTTCGACGGGTCCTTGCCGGCCTCTCGGGCGCCTTCTTCGTACTTGCCCCAGAGCATCCCGATCTTCTCGTCGGCTGCGCCGACCGTGATGATCCCATCGGCGAACTTTCCGGTCTTCTTCGCGTTGATCGGACCCGCCGTCGCGACGTAGACCGGCACGGGCTCTTCAGGTCGCGTGTAGAGCTTCGCGCTCTCGAGCGTGAAGAACTCGCCCTTGTGTTTGACGACGTTGCCCGTGAACAGCTTGTTGATGATCTCGATCGACTCGAACATCATCGCGCTGCGGATGCCGATCTCGGGCCACACACCTCCGACGACGTGCTCATTGAGCGCCTCACCGGCGCCGAGTCCGAGGTAGAAGCGTCCCGGGTACATCGCCCCGACCGTGGCCGCCGCGTGAGCGATCACGGCCGGGTGGTAGCGGAAGCCAGGACACGTGACCGCGGTGCCGAAGTTGAGGCTGGTGCGCTGCCCGAGCGCGCCCAGGAACGACCAGGCGAACGCACTCTGACCCTGCTGCGGGGTCCATGGATGGAAGTGCTCGCTAACCATGAAGCCCGCCTCGAAGCCGGCGGCCTCGGCCTGGGCGCACCATTCGAGCAGGTCGGTGGGGTGGAACTGCTCGAGCATCGCCGCGTAGCCGATCGTGGTCATGGATCCTCCTCGTGGGCGGCTCGTGCGGATGGCCGATCCGCCCGTCCGATCGTAGCGCGGTCAGTCCGATGCCGGTTCGCGGACCCAGGCACCACGGGCCGCGTTCCAGCGCGCGACCGCCCGGACCGCGTCGGCAGGCTCCCTCGAGGCCACGCTCCCCCGGCGTGTCTCCACGGTCTCGCCCCAGCCCGGAGGCACGAGCCGAGCCGCCACGTCGGCGAGCGGGGCAAGCACGAAGAGCCGCTCCCCGGCGTGCCGATGCGGGACCTCGAGGCGCCGGGCCGCCTTGTCGGGGTCGAGATCGGCGTCGAGCGATCGGGCGTCGGGCGGGCGATCGACCAGGATCCGGTGCCGCCCGAACACCAGCATGTCCAGGTCGAGCACGCGCGGGCCCCAGCGCTCCCCGCTTCGCCGCCCGGCCTCGCGCTCGAGCTTCTTGAGCTCGCCCAGGAGCGCGAGCGCCCCGGCAGCGGGATCCATCCCCGCCGGCACCTCCAGGGCCGCGACCGCGTTGTGGAAATCCGGCTGGTCGGCGATGCCCCACGGTGCCGTGACGTAGAGGCGCGACACGCCGCGCAGACGCACACCCGGGAGACGGCCGAGCGCCTCGACCGCCCACGCCAGCGTTGCCGGGGCATCGCCGACATTCGCGCCGAGACCGACGTAGGCGCGGACGCGGCGAGCCCGGCTGCGATGGCCCTGCGTGCGAACGCTCATCGGCGGCACCTTACTATCCGGCGGTGGATGACCCGCCCGTGACCGCACAGGCCGCGTTCCGCCGGCCGATCGTCGCGAGCGGCGGAGGCGGCTTCTCACCCAGCACCGAGCGCTCGCGCGTAGAGGAGCACGTCATCGCCCTGGCGCGCCAGGTGCGTGGTCGTGAGCGACCCCGTATCTGCTTCATCGGGACCGCCAGTGGCGACGACGAGGCGTGGATCTCGCGCTTCCACGGAGTGTTCGCCGACCTCGCGGAGACGTCGCACCTGGCGCTCTTCGACCGGACCGTCGAGGACATCCCGCCGTTCCTGCTCGCGCACGACGCGGTATGGGTGAGCGGCGGCAACACCGCCAGCGCGCTCGCCGTGTGGCGGGCGCATGGCGTGGACGTCGCGCTCCGGATGGCGCACGACGCCGGGCTCGTCCTCGCCGGCCGGTCGGCAGGATCGATCTGCTGGTTCGAGAGCGGAACGACCGATTCCTACGGACCCAACATCCATGCGTTCACCGGAGGACTGGGCTTCATTCCGGGCAGCAATTCCCCGCATTACGACGGGGAGCCACAGCGCCGCCCGGCGTATCAAGCGCTCGTCGGCGGTGGCGCCCTTCCCCCGGGCATCGCCGTCGACGACTTCGCCGCGGCGATCCACGACGGTCCGACGCTCGTCGAGGTCGTCGCGGCACACGCCGGACCGGCCGCCTATCGCGTCGAGCGGTCCGCTGGTGGCGTCATCGAGACGGTGCTGCCCGTCCGGGTGCTGCCTTGACCGACGTCTCGGTCGCGATCCTCCACCCCGTGCCCGCACCCGGTGCCGGGCCGCTCGTGCGCGCGGTGTCCGAGACCCGGGCCGGCCTCGCCGAACGGCATCGCGCCGGGTTCCTCGCGGCCGGCGCCAACCGCGCCTCGATCGTGACGGGCCGGGAGGACGACGGCACGCCCTTCGGCGCTCGACTCCGAGCCTTCGCTGGTGACGTCGGATCGGGCGGACTCGTCGTGCTGGGCTCGGGCGCCGTGCCGCTCATGACCGCGGCGGACCGTCGCTCGTTCGTCATGGCCGCAGCCGCCGATCGCCCGGGCGCCCTCGCCAACAACCGGTACTCGGCCGACATCGTGGCGCTCGCGCGGGCGCGCGATGTCCT